>CAYWOW010000143.1:5233-7024 GCA_964459005.1 uncultured Acetobacteraceae bacterium | reverse complement strand
ACGAAACCGGTGGCGATTATGAGCAGGGTGATCAGATGTACTCTCCTGGCGCCGCGTTCCGCGGACCAGCTTCGCCCCCCAGCGCCGGGGGCGCCATCCCTGCGTTTGGCGCGGCACGTGCGACCCTTCCGGGACCCGCCATCGGATCGTTGACAGACGTGGCGGCGCACCCGGCTGATGAAGCGCGCCGGAGCCAACAAGGCCAGGGTCGCAGTCGAGCAACAGGCCGAGCCATTCGGCATGTTCGAGTTCGCCACCACGTGGGCTGTGGACGGACGTCGCTCTGTTCGGCCGCTTGATGCCGGGCCGTCAGGCGGGCGCCAGGCCCAGGGCCAGCCGGAACCTGTTCTTGACGTGGATGGCATCGCGCGGCGGCAGCACGCGTGGCGGATTTTCGGCCGCGATCTTTACCGTCGCCAGGGCCAGCGCCTCGCGCGCATGAATGCGCCGGCGCAGCGCCTCGATCGCCTCCATCTGGGTGATCAGATCGACCCTCGGGAAACCGCAGGCCTCAGCGACGCGGGAGACCTCGATGCCCTGCCCGGTGTGGCTGAGCTGCATCCCGGTCTCGCCGTAATGTCCATTGTCCAGCACCACGATGCTGAGGTTGCGGGGCCGGCGCAGCGCGATGGTGACCAGCGCCCCGAAGCCCATAAGCAGCTCGCCATCGCCGGTCAGCACCAGCACCGGCCGGTCCGGCCGGGCCGCCGCCAGCCCCAGGCCCACCATCGCCGCGCTGCCCATCGCTCCCCAGAGGTAATAGTTGAGGTCGTGGTCCCCGGCCGCCATCACGTCATAGGACGCAGAGCCCAGCCCGGTCACCACCAGCAGGTCACCGCGGTCCCAGAGGAGGCCGGCGACAACGGCCCGCCTGTCCAAAGTGCCCCCAGGGCTCACTTCACCCACTCCTTCTCACCGATCAGACGCTGCCCGAGCAGCACGGCGCAGGCGCAGTCGCCGTTGAAAGCCATCGTCGCCGCGCCATGCAGCAGCGGCCTGACGTCTTTCGGATCGTCCGCCCGCCAGGTCAGGACGCCCATGAGGCGCAGCGCCGCCTCGGCGGCCTGGCCCATCGGGTTCTGCCATTGGTTGAACTCGGCCCAGTCGCCCCGCATCGTCACCACCATCAGCAGGGGGAACCGGGCGCAGGCCGGCAGCGCCAGCATGTTGATGCAGTTGCCGACGCCGCTGGACTGCATCAGCAGCGCGCCGCGGTCTCCGCCGAGCCAGGCGCCGGCCAGGTAGCCGATGCCTTCCTCTTCAGTCGTCAGCACGACGGAGTGCATGTCCGCGTCCGCGTTCGCTCGCTCGATCGCGGTGGCGTGACCGGCGTCAGGCACGTAGACGACGTGCTTCACGCCGACCTGCTTGAGAACGTCGTAGACCTCGTCCCGCCAGGACGGAGCCTCCGCAGAGGCCATGGCAACCCTCGCTCGAATGGACGCTGCGGGGCATGATGGGCAGTCCGGGGCCGGAGCGCAATTCAGGCCAGTCGTTGCCGACGCCGCATGGCAACGGCCCGGTCGCAAAAGCGCCGGCGATATCGACAGCACGAAACTGCCCGACCCCAGCAGGGGAACCATCGGCGCCAGCGCGGCCTCGGTGTGCTGCGACTTCACGGCCAGGATCACCGCCTCGGGCGGCACGCCGCGGCGCTCGGCATGACACCGCTGCTCGCGATGCGGCGCATCATTCTGCCCCAGGCCATCCGCGTCGTGATTCCAGCCTTCGGCAACTGCCTGATCGGACCGTTCAAGGAAGCGTCGCTATGCTCCGTCATCACCATTCAGG
>CAYWOW010000143.1:0-5133 GCA_964459005.1 uncultured Acetobacteraceae bacterium | reverse complement strand
CCGGCCGCCATCGGACGGTGGGCCGTCGGAAGATTTCCGGCATTGCTGCGTGCGGCGCTTGACGGGACCGGCCGGTTCCGGTGCACACTCGTTGTCGTATTGAAAGGGGACGACCATGCAGCGACGTAATCTGCTGGCTGGGGCCGCGGCCACGCTGGTGATGCCGGCTGTCGCCCGGGGGCAGGCAAGGCGGGTGCTGAAGTTCATTCCGCAGGCCGACCTTGCCCTGCTCGACCCGATCCAGACCACCGCCTTCGTCACCCGCAACCACGCGCTGCTGGTCTACGATACGCTGTACGGCGTGGACGAGGAGTTCAAGGCGCAGCCGCAGATGGTCGAGGGTCACGCCGTCGAGGATGGCGGCCGGACCTGGACGATTACCCTGCGCGAGGGAATGCGGTTCCACGACGGCACGCCGGTGCTGGCGCGCGACGCCGTTGCCAGCGTGCAGCGCTGGGGCAAGCGCGACAGTTTCGGGCTCGCCCTGATGGCGGCCACCGACGACATCACCGCGCCGAACGATCGTCAGCTCCGGTGGCGACTGAAGAAACCGTTTCCGCTGTTGCCGGACGCGCTCGGCAAGATCGGGGCGAACGTGGCCGTCATCATGCCGGAACGGCTGGCGAGCACCGACGCGTTCAAGGGCGTGACCGAAATGATGGGCAGCGGCCCGTACCGGTTCGTCGACGACCAGCGCGTGCCCGGGTCGCTGGCCGTCTACGAACGCTTCGCCGGATACGTTCCCCGCCCGGCCGGCCACCCGAGCCTGATGGCCGGGCCGAAGGTCGCCAACTTCGATCGCGTGGAGTGGCACACCATTCCCGATGCCGCCACCGCCGCCTCGGCGCTGACCACCGGGGAGATGGACTGGTGGGAGCAGCCGACCACGGACTACTGGCCGATGCTGCGGAACAACAAGGCACTGAAGCTGGAAGTGACGGACAACACCGGCGGCTACGGCATCATCCGCTTCAATTTCCTCAACCCGCCCTATGATCGTCCGGCGGTACGCCGGGCCGCCCTGGCGGCGATCAGCCAGTCCGACGTCATGACCGCCATTGCCGGCACCGACCCGGCCATGTGGCGGACGCCCTGCGGCTTCTTCCTGCCGGGTACGCCGATGGCGACCGAAGCCGGCATGGAGAACCTGAAGGATCCGCCCGACCTCGATCGCGCCCGGCGCCTGCTGAAGGAAAGCGGCTACGCGGGCGAAAAGCTCGTGTTCATGGTGCCGACCGACCTGCCCAGCCTGACCGCCGAGGGCCAGGTGGTGGCGGACGCCTGGACCCGCGTCGGCTTCAACGTCGATTATCAGGCGGTGGACTGGGGCACGGTGATCCAGCGGTCGCTCAACCGGGGACCGGTGGACAAGGGCGGATGGAACGCCTTCACCAACTCCACGGCCGGGGTGAACACGTTCAATCCGGCGGCAAACAATTCCATTCGCGGCAGCGGCCTGAACGCGACGACGGGCTGGCCTGACATTCCGCGGCTGGAGGAACTGCGCAACGCCTGGTTCGATGCGCCCGACCAGACCGCCCAGCGCGAGATCTGCCGGCAGATCCAACTGGTGGCGTTTGAAACCGTTCCGTACGTTCCGACCGGCGTGTTCTTCCAGCCGACCGCCTATCGGGCGGACCTGGTGGACGTGCCCCGCGGGTTCGCGCAGTTCTACGGGGTTCGCAGGGTGTAATACCGGGCGGACTGAGGAATGACTCTGGCGGCCTTGCCGCCAACGTTGCGGAACGGTCAAATTGCCGGGTAGACTGCCATCCGGATGGACGGGGAGCCGTTCAGCCCGGGAAATGTCCGATGGATACGATCAGGCGGTGTTTGCGCGGCCAGCATCCGGATCGATCTGCGATGCGGATTGCCGGCATGCACCGGCTGGCCGCTGCCGTTGCCCGTCGCGAGAGATTGCTGTCGTGGCGGGCAACGACAAATATTCCGGTGACGCGCCATATCCCTTACCGGGTCCGCATGACGCGACGCATTCAAGCCGCTTTGGCAAATCAGGCTGAGCCAACAAGAAACGCTCGGAGATGGAAACGCGATGGTTGCGATCGCCCGACTGGGTGAGGGTACGCGAGAACGTCCGCTTGCGGCCCTGCTGATAGGCTCACTCGCGCTCTGCGCCGATTCGTGGGATGCGTTCCTGTTGGTGTACGCACTGTCGGACATCAGCGAGACTTTCCATCTCGGGCTCGGCGTCACCGCGTTGGCGCTGATGGGCACCTACTCCACGCGTTGGCTCGGCGGCATGGTGTTCGGCTCCCTGGCCAATCGGTTCGGACGCAAGAAGGCACTGATGATATCGGTGCTCTGGTTCTCCGTCTTCACCATGTTGACGGGTGCGGCGACCTCGTTCGCCATGTTGCTGGTCATTCGCGTGTTGTTCGGACTCGGCATGGGTGGCGCCTACGCCGCCGGCGGCTCCCTGGTGACCGAGAGCGCGGGGAACCGGTACCGGGGCTTCAGCTCGGGCGTCTACATGTCGGGGTTCTATATCGGCCAGATGATGGCACCGATTGCATATTCCTTTATCAGTCCGGTCGCGGGGTGGCGTGGTCTGTTTCTGTTCGGCGGCATCAGCCTGTTGCTGATCCCGGCAATAGCGTTGTGGGTTGTGGAGTCGCCGGTGTGGCTGGCCGCCAAGCGCTCCGGCTCGATCGCGGCGCACTCGGCGTTTTCCGTATGGCGGTTGTTCCTGCCGGGTCTGCTGGGCATCACCCTGGCGCTGATCGCCATCGAGTTCGGCGAATTCTTCATCGCCTATCCCTTTACCGCCCTGATGCCTGCTTTCCTCAAGGCCGAGCGGAACTTTGCGGTGGCCACAATCGCATTCGCCGGATCGGGCCTGGCGTTCGGCGCTCTGATCGGCTCGCTGGTTGGCAGCTGGCTTTCGGACCTGTTTGGCCGCAAGCCCGTCTTCGCAGCCGCCTATGTGGCCGGCACGCTGCCGACGCTGGTGGCCATGTATGCCCCCAGCACCAACGTGATCGTGGCCGCAAGTGCCCTGGCGGGCGTGGTGATCGGCGTGCTGGGCGGTCTGGTGACGGCGTTCGAGAACGAGCACTATCCGACGGAAATCCGATCCGCGGGCAACGGCTTCGTCCACAATCTGGGCGCTTTCGGCGGCTCGATCGGCGCGGTCATCGCCGCGTTCCTGCGCGGAGCGGTCGGCTTCCAACTGGCAATCCTGTCCATCCTGATGATGGGCGTGATCCTCGGAATCACCGGCCTCGTGTTCACGCGCGAGACCGCCGGGGTTTCGTTGCTTGACATCGATGCGCAGAGAGGTCGTCGCGGATAGCGGGCCGCCGATCCCGGCAGGTTCGGACAACAGGTCGCATGAGTGAGGAAGATGTGATGAGAATCGGGCATATGAAGGCGCAGGTGGTGGTAGCCGGGGGCGGAGTGGCCGGGTGCGCGGCCGCCATCGCCGCGGCGCGGCTGGGCTTCGACACGCTGCTGGTGGACAGGTTCGGATTTCTGGGCGGGATGTTCACAGGCGGGAACATGACCGTTCTGAACAGCCCGCCGACCGCCGGCATCGGCAAGGAAATCGTGGACGCGCTGATGGCTACCGGCGATGCGAAGCGGTGCCCCGACGACCCGCCCAACTACCCGATCTTCCACTACCGCACCGAATACTGCACCATGAACATCGCCTATGATGCAGAGATGGCCAAGATCGTTCTCCACCGCATGGTTCGGGAGGCGGGTGTCAGGCTCCTGCTCCACTCCTTCATTACCGGCGCAGTGACAGACAACGACACGGTTCGCGGGATTACCGTCGTCAACAAGTCGGGTCAGCAGATCATCGAAGGCCAGGTGGTCATCGATGCCACCGCGGACGGCGACGTGGCGGCCTCCGCGGGTGCGGCTTTCCGTAAGGGACAGACCGACAAGGGCGTCCTGTTCGCCATGACGTTGCTGGTTCGCCTGAGCAAGGTGCACTGGCCCAGCATTTCGGAGTACTCGAAGAGCGATCCGGGATTGGATCGCGCGATTGCGCAGGCCGTGGCGAACGGCGAGCTGCCCTACTACAAGCCGCGGCGGCAGGACATGACGAATTACTGGGGGCACCCGCGGCCGGAGCTCAGTCACCTGGTGTACGAAGACGAGGCGCTGCTTTGGGGTGGCACGGTCGAAGGCGTGGACGGCACCGACGTGGCGGATCTGACCCGGGCCGAAGGCGAGGCCCGGGAGCAACTGATGTCCGAACTCAGTTTCCTCCGCAAGCACATCCCGGGATTCGAGAAGGCCAAGATCGAGAATTCGAGTGTGTCGATCGGCGTCAGGGACACCCGCCACGTCATCGGCGTGTCCACCCTGACCGGCGCGGACATCCTGGAGCGGCGTGGCTTCACGGACGAAGTCGCCTTCAACATGAAGGGGGGCTTTCCCGCCAACGGGATTCCCTATGGATGCCTGGTCCCGCAAAAGACCGAGGGCCTTCTGATGGCCGGCAATTGCATCTCTGTCATACCGGGATCGACCCAGATGGGCACGCACCTCGGGTCCTTCAACAATCTGAAGGACATCCCAACCATGTGGACGACCGGCGAGGCTGCCGGAACAGCGGCAGCCCTGGCTGTCGGGGCCAATGTGTCCCCGCGCGACGTGGACGTAACAGCACTGCGCAAGCAGCTTTCCGATCAGGGCGCCTTGTTCTCGCCGGAGAAGGTCCGCGAACTGGAAAGCGCCAGGCTTCCGAGCGGCCGCACTGCAAGGGAATTCTACGAGGATCAACTGACCGGCATGAAGGAACATTGGAAACGCATGGGGGCGTGGTCGTAAGGGTCAACCCCCAACGAGCGGCGCAGGCGGCGTGTGACAGGCCCCTGCTGCCGGCGGACACAACCGCGGAAGCGCAGGCGCCGACGGCGAGCGCGTGATTGTTGCCGAGCGCCAAGGCGTGGTCTTTGTGTGATCCCGTCGGATTCCGGGTCTCGTCTTTCAGCCAGACGCAGCGTGCCGCGCAGAGGCGCGACCGCAGCAACGGGGCTCCTCCCTCGTCAAGCGTCACCAGGCGCTCCGGCATCAGTCGCCGCTCCGCAGGACGCGCAGACCGTTTGGTAACCGCATATCCGGGGGTTCCGCAGGTTTCCGTTGACGAGGTCTGCTTAG
>CAYWOW010000142.1:0-7051 GCA_964459005.1 uncultured Acetobacteraceae bacterium | reverse complement strand
TCGAGCCCCTCCACCAGAGCGGTGTTCTCGCCGGCACGGTCGGGGTCGGCCGGCCCGCGCCGGGTGCCGTAGGCTTCGTCGCCAAGGATGGGTGTGCCAATCGCGGCGCAGTGCACACGCAACTGGTGGGTGCGCCCGGTGAGCGGACGCAGCTCCAGCCAGGCCAGCAAGCGGGCGGCATGGTCGAGCGTGCGGTATTCGGTCACCGCCCGCACGGGGTCCTCGGCGCCGGGTCCCGCCACCTCCACCCGTCCGGTGCGGAAATCCTCGGCGCGGACCAGCGGCAGATCAATCCTTCCCTCGACCGGCACCGGCCGTCCGGCAACCACCGCCCAATAGATCTTCTCCATGTCACGCCCGCGGAAGGACGCGGCGAGCTTCGCCGCGACCCCGGGAGTGCGGGCGAGCACAATCACGCCGGAGGTGTCACGGTCCAGCCGGTGCACGAGGCGCGGCCGCTGCCCATCCTCACGCCACGCCTCCAGCATGCCGTCGAGGTGGCGGGTGATGCCGGGGCCGCCCTGAGTGGCGAGACCCGAGGGCTTGTTCAGGACGATGAGCTGAGGATCGCGCCAGAGCACCATCGACTCCAACTCGCGCAGCAGTTTCGGATTGGGCGGCACGGCGGGCACGGCGGCGGGTTTCGCCGCCGGCGCCGGTAGCGGCGGGACCCGCACGGTCTGGCCGGAGGCAAGACGGGTCGCCGCCTCGGCACGATGGCCATCGACGCGCAACTGGCCGGTGCGGCACAACTTCTCGATAACGCCCTGGGGGATCCCCGGAAAATGGCGGCGGAACCAGCGGTCGAGACGGATATCGCTCTCGTCCTCGGTGACGGCGCGGGTCACAATGGTCATCGCTGGCGTTCCTGCCGCAGTTTGGCCCAGTAGGCCAGGCGTTTCGCCACTTCGCGTTCGAAGCCGCGCTCGCGCGGGCGGTAGAACTCTTGCCGCACCAGCCCGTCCGGGAAATAGTCCTGGCCGGAAAAGGCATCCTCGGCCTGGTGGTCGTAGGCATAGCCGGCGCCGTAGCCGAGTTGCTTCATCAGCTTCGTCGGCGCGTTGAGGATGTGCGCGGGCGGCATCAGACTGCCGGTAGCGCGGGCGGCGCGCTGGGCCTCACCGAGGGCGACATAGGCGGCGTTCGACTTGGGGGCGGTGCCGAGATAGAGCACGGCCTGGGCAATCGCCAACTCTCCCTCCGGGCTGCCAAGGCGCTCATAGGCTTCCCATGCCGCCAGCGCCTGCGGCAGAGCGTTGGGGTCGGCCAGCCCGATATCCTCGGTGGCAAAGCGGACCAGGCGGCGGGCGATGTAGCGCGGGTCCTCGCCGCCAACGAGCATGCGGGCGTACCAGTAGAGCGCGGCATCGGGATCCGAACCGCGCAGGGATTTGTGCAGGGCGGAAATGAGATTGTAGTGCTCCTCCCGATCCTTGTCATAAAGCGCGGCGCGGCGCGCCAGCAGTTCGGACAGCCCGGCGGGATCGAGCGGAGCGGTATCCTCCGGAAGCGCGAACAGTTGCTCGGCCATGTTGAGGACATAACGACCGTCGCCATCCGCCATGGCGCGCAGCACGGCGTGGGCATCGGAGGTCAACGGAAGGGCCCGGCCCGCGTCGGCCTCGGCGCGGGTCAGCAGCTGGTCCAGCGCGTCGTCATCGAGGCGCCGGAGAACCAGCACCTGACAGCGCGACAACAGGGCGCCGTTGAGGGCAAAGGAGGGATTCTCCGTCGTGGCGCCGACCAGCGTGACCGTGCCGTTTTCGACGACCGGCAGGAAGCCATCCTGCTGGGCGCGGTTGAAGCGGTGGATTTCGTCGATGAAGAGCAGCGTGCCCTGCCCCTCGACCCGGCGCTGCGCGGCTTGCTCGAAGGCGCGCTTGAGGTCGGCGACCCCGGAAAAGACGGCAGAAAGCTGGACGAAGTGCAGGCTGGCACGCTCGGCGAGGAGGCGGGCGATGGTGGTCTTGCCCGAGCCGGGCGGTCCCCAGAGGATCAGCGAGGCGAGGCTGCCACGGGCGAGCATGCGGGTGAGCGTGCCCTGGGGGCCAACCAGGGGAGCCTGACCAACCACGTCCTCCAGCGCGCGCGGACGCAGGCGGTCGGCCAGCGGGGCGGGGCGGTCCATCAGCACAAGCCGTTCGGGCGATCGTTCATCCCGGGCTCACATGGGCATGCCGCCCCCGGAACGCAAAGGACCGGCCCGAGGGCCGGTCCGGTGCAGATGCTCCGCGCGGCGTGTGGCTACTCGCTTTCGCTGTCCTCGGCGACGGTCTCGGGCTTCGGGCCGCTGTCCAGACCCTTGGCGGCGGGGTCGCGGTCAACCAGCTCGATGATCGCCATGCTGGCGGCGTCGCCATAGCGGGTGCCGGCCTTCAGCACGCGGGTATAGCCGCCCTTGCGCGCCTTGTAGCGGTCCGCGAGGGTGGAGAACAGCTTGGCGACGATGACGTCGTCGCGCAGCTGCGCATAAGCCTGGCGGCGGGCATGCAGGCCACCGCGCTTGCCGAGCGTGATCAGCTTCTCGGCGACCGGGCGAAGCTCCTTCGCCTTCGGCAGGGTGGTGGTGATCTGCTCGTGCTTGAGCAGCGCATGCGCCATGTTGCGGAACATGGCGAAGCGGTGGCTGGTGGTAACGCCGAGCTTCCGCCCAGCTACTCCGTGACGCATGATCGGGCTCCGTTCCCTGGGCTCAGAACGGCTCTTCCAGCCGCTTCGCCAGATCTTCCACGTTCTCCGGCGGCCAGCCCGGCACGGTCATGCCGAGAGACAGCCCCATGGAAGCCAGCACTTCCTTGATCTCGTTCAGCGACTTGCGCCCGAAATTGGGCGTGCGCAACATCTCCTGCTCGGATTTTTGCACGAGGTCGCCGATATAGACAATGTTGTCGTTCTTCAGGCAGTTCGCGCTGCGCACGGACAGCTCGAGCTCGTCCACCTTGCGCAACAGATTGCGATTGAACGGCAGATCGTCCTGCGGCTCCTCGTGGCGGACCGCCTGCGGCTCCTCGAAGTTGATGAAGAGTTGCAACTGGTCCTGCAGGATGCGGGCGGCCAACGCCACCGCGTCTTCCGGGGTGACCGCGCCGCTGGTCTCCAGCGTCAGCAGGAGCTTGTCGTAGTCGGTCACCTGGCCGACGCGGGTGGGCTCGACCTTGTAGGAGACGCGGCGCACCGGGGAATAGATGGAGTCGATCGGAATCAGGCCGATCGGCGCGTCCTCGGGCCGGTTGGCGGCGGCCGGTACATAGCCCTTGTTGACGTTGACGGTGAACTCCATGCCGAGCTTCACGCCCTCGTCCAACGTGCAGATGACCAGTTCGGGGTTCATCACCTCGATGTCGTGGCCGGTCTGGATCTGCCCGGCACGCACTTCGCCAGGGCCGGTTGCCTGCAGCATCATGCGCTTCGGCCCGTCGCCGTGCATGCGCAGCGCCAGTTGCTTGACGTTCAGCACGATGTCGGTGACGTCCTCGCGCACGCCGGGGATGCTGCTGAACTCGTGCAACACGCCGTCGATCTGCAGCGCGGTCACGGCGGCGCCCTGCAGCGACGACAGCAGGATGCGGCGCAGCGCGTTGCCGAACGTCATGCCGAAGCCGCGCTCCAGCGGTTCGGCGATGATGGTCGCCACCCGCGACGGATCGCCGCCGGGTTCGACCTCCATCTTCTCGGGCTTGATCAGGGACTGCCAGTTTTTTTGCAATGCCACGCTCGGCCTCATCTGGACTGGGGTTGGCGGCGCGCGCCGCACACCCGGGTGAGGGACCGGGCGGGCGCGGACGCCGACTTCAGGACGCGGAGCGGCGCCTTAGACACGCCGCCGTTTGCGCGGGCGGCAGCCGTTGTGCGGAATCGGGGTCATGTCGCGGATGGCCGTGATGGAGAAACCAACGGCCTGCAGGGCGCGCAGTGCGCTCTCGCGGCCGGAGCCGGGCCCACTGACTTCGATCTCCAACGTCTCCATGCCGTGCTCGCGGGCCTTCTTGCCGGCATCCTCGGCGGCAACCTGAGCGGCATAGGGCGTGGACTTGCGGCTGCCCTTGAAGCCCTGGCTGCCCGACGACGACCAGGCAATAGCATTGCCCTGCGCGTCGGTGATGGTGATCATGGTGTTGTTGAAGGTCGCCGCCACATGGGCGACGCCGGACGTGATGTTTTTGCGCTCTTTCTTGCGAGGGCGCGAGGCGGCGGGCTTCGCCATATTCGGTCTGTCCTGTTCAATCCTGGGCCACCCCGGTTAATGGGGCGGCGTAAGCTGCGAACGGTGGAAGGCGGCGGGCGCCCTACTTCGTCACCTTCTTCTTGCCGGCAATCGCGACCGCCTTGCCCTTGCGGGTGCGGGCGTTGGTGTGGGTGCGCTGACCACGCACCGGCAGACCGCGACGATGGCGCAAGCCGCGGTAACAGCCGAGATCCATCAGCCGCTTGATGTTCATCGCGACTTCACGACGCAAATCGCCCTCGACACGGTATTCACGGTCGATGATCTCGCGGATCTTCAGCACCTCCTCGTCGGAGAGCTGGTTGACACGCCGCTCACTGGCGATGCCGAGCTTGCCGCAGATCTCCTGCGCCTTCGCCGGGCCGATACCAAAGATATAGCGCAGACTGATCGTCACCCGCTTGTTGGTCGGGATATTCACGCCGGCAATACGCGCCACGCCTGCTCACTCCTTCAACGCGGGGATGGTTCCCCGTCGGCCCGGCGCGCGCGCCTGGCATCGGGCTGCCCCTCGGGCTTCAGAAAAACACAAAACACAGTGACGGCCCGCACGAAGGTGGGGGCCGCCGAGGGCGCGCACTATAGCGGCGGAGAGAGGTGAGTCAACGCGGATAGTTCAAATTTGCGTGATACGAGGTCGCACCGACAATATCCTGGGTCGGGCGGGCCGATAAGGAACAGAACGGGAACTAAACTGGCCGGCATGATCACGGACGATCGAGACCGATCACGCCTGCAGCGAACGGCGCGGGCGGTCCGTTGGCGGGTTACGCCGGCACGCGATCCAGAACCGCGTTCAGTTGCCGCGTGACCGCGTCGATGTCGGCCATGCCGTCCACCGACTGCAGCTTATCCTGCGCCGCGTAGTGCGGCAGGATCGGCGCGGTCTGGCGATGATAGGCCTCCAGCCGCGCGACCACGGTGTCGCGGTTGTCGTCGGCGCGGCGGGTGAACTCGCGGCTGCCGCAGACGTCACAAACGCCTTCGACCTTCGGCTGCTGGAAAGTGTCGTGATAGCCGGCGCCGCACTTGGCGCAGGTATAGCGGCCGGCAATGCGGTCGACGAGGGCAGTGTCGTCCACCTGCAGTTCGATGACCACATCGAGCCGCAGCGCCTTCTCGGCGAGCATGCGGTCGAGCGCCTCGGCCTGCGGCACGGTGCGCGGGAAACCGTCGAGGAGAAAGCCGCGGGCGCAGTCGGGCTGGGTGATGCGCGCAGAGAGCATGCGGATGAGAATGTCGTCCGACACCAGCTTGCCCGCCTGCATCACCGCGCGGGCCTCGCGGCCGATCTCGCTGCCGGCAGCCACCTCGGCACGCAGCATGTCGCCGGTGGAGATCTGCACCACGCCGTAGCGGTCCTGCAGGCGCTTCGCCTGGGTGCCCTTGCCCGCGCCAGGCGGGCCAAGAAGAATGAGGTTCATCGGCCCCGTCCCTTTACGCGCGCTTTCTTGATCAGACCCTCGTACTGGTGCGCGAGCAGGTGCGACTGGATCTGGGTGACCGTGTCCATGGTCACCGACACGATAATCATCAGGCTGGTGCCGCCGAAGTAGAACGGCACGCCATAGGTGCCGATGAGGAATTCCGGCAGCAGGCAAACCGCGACCACATAGGCCGCGCCGACCGTGGTCAGCCGCGTGAGCACGTAGTCGAAATAGTCCGCCGTCGCGGTGCCGGGCCGGATGCCCGGGATGAAGCCGCCATACTTCTTGAGGTTGTCGGCGGTTTCCACCGGGTTGAACACGACCGCAGTGTAGAAGTAGCTGAAGAACACGATCATCGCCGCGTAGGTGATCATGTACAGCCACGAGCCGCGCGACAGCAGGTTGGTGATGGTGCTGACCCAGCCAAGATCGCCACGCTGGCCGGAGAAGCCGGCGATGGTCGCCGGGATCAGCAGGATGGAACTGGCGAAAATCGGCGGAATCACGCCCGAGGTGTTCACCTTCAGCGGCATATGGGTGGAGTCGCCGCCGAACATCCGATTGCCCACCTGGCGCTTGGGGTACTGCACCACGATGCGGCGCTGCCCCCGCTCCATGAACACCACGAAACCGACCACCAGCACGGCGACCACCAGGAACACCAGGATGAACACCGGGCTGAGCGCCCCGGTGCGGCCGAGTTCCAGCAGGGTGCCGAGCGCGTGCGGCACGTTGGCGATGATGCCGGCCATGATGATCAGGCTGATGCCGTTGCCGATGCCGCGGGCGGTGATCTGCTCGCCCAGCCACATCAGGAACATTGTACCGCCGACCAGGCTGATGACGCAGGACAGGCGGAAGAACATGCCCGGGTCGATCACCGCCGCACCGAAGCTGCCGCGCATACTCTCCAGCCCCACCGCGATGCCGTAGGACTGGAACATGGCGATCAGCACGGTGAGATAGCGGGTGTACTGGTTGAGCTTCTTGCGCCCCGACTCGCCTTCCTTCTTCAGCGTCTCCAGCGTGGGAACCGCGGCGGTCATCAGCTGCACGATGATGCTGGCGCTGATGTAGGGCATGATGTTCAGCGCGAACACGGTCATCCGCCCAAGCGCGCCGCCGCTGAACATGTCGAACATCGCCAGGATGCCGCCGCCATGCTGCTGCAGCATTTCGCCCATTACCGAGGCGTCCACACCGGGCACCGGGATGTAGGTGCCGACGCGGTAAACCAGCAGCGCACCCAGGGTGAACCAGATGCGTTTCTTCAGTTCGGTGGCCTTGGAGAGGACACCTAGGTTGAGGTTTGCCGCGAGCTGTTCGGCTGCCGACGCCATGGGGAAATCCCGTTATGGAAGCGGCGCCGCTCGGATGGTCCCGAGGACGCCGCCGGTTG
>CAYWOW010000141.1:0-7067 GCA_964459005.1 uncultured Acetobacteraceae bacterium | reverse complement strand
CCAGGTGCTGGCGATCACCAGCAGATTGGCGGTGCCGACCAGATCGGCGGGCGTCGCATCCGCCATGTCCAGCACCTTGGCCGCGAAACCGCCCCGGGCCGCTGCCTTACGAACGTTCAAGGCCAGCGCTTCGGCATTGCCCGATTCGGTGGCGTAGAGAATGGTCAGCGGCTGTTTGGCGATCGGCGCCGTCGCCGGTCCCGGTGTGGCCACGCGGGTTTCGGTTGCCGCCTGATATCCGGCGACATAGCCGGCGAGCCATTGCCGTTGCTCCGCCGTGGCGCCGGCCAACAGCCGGCGCACCAGCGCAACCTGATCATCGGGCAGCGGCGAGGCCGCAAGAGGAGACGTCATCGTGAGGTTCCTGGTTGTGCGGCACCCTCGGGCGCCAAAGTCATCGGCGCGGCCTGCAGCCATGGCGCGATCATCACGCGCAGCGCCAGCACGGGACCGATCACGATCAGCGTCGGCCGGTGGGGATCCAGCGTGGCGGCCACCGTGCCGGCGGTCGCCAGTGTCGCCTCGGTCACCTGTTGAAACGGCGTGGTGGCGTCGCTGATGAAGGCCACCGCGCTGCCCGGTGCGTGACCGGCCGCCAGCAGCCGCGCCGCGATCGCGCCGGCCTGGCGCAGCGCCATGTAGAACACCAGCACGTCGGCCCCTTGCCCCAGCGCCGCCAGATCGAGGTCGCGCGGCAAGGCACCGCTCAGGTCATGGCCGGTGATGAAAGCGACACTGCGGGCGAGCGTGCGGTGAGTCAGCGGAATGCCGGCGCCGGCAGTGCCGCCGATGCCGGCGCTGATGCCGGGAACGATACGGAACGGGACGCCGGCAGCCGCAAGCGCCAGGGCTTCCTCGCCGCCGCGGCCGAAGACCAGCGGGTCGCCGCCTTTCAGCCGCAGCACGCGATGGCCCTGACGCGCCAGCGCGATCAGTTTCTGGTTGATGCGCATCTGGTGCGTCCGCAGGCCGCCGGCGCGCTTGCCGACGGAAAGCAACACCGGCGTTGCGGCCAGCGCCAAGATATCGGGCGACACCAGGGCGTCATGCAGCACGATGTCGGCGGTCGCCAGTGCATGGGCCGCATGCAGCGTCAGCAACCCGGGATCGCCCGGTCCGGCGCCGACCAACCAGACCGATCCCCGTGCGAACTCCGGCGCCACCAAACGTGAGGGCAGGACTGTCATGGCAGCCATCCCGCGGATTTCACCAGAGCATCGGTCCGCGCCGTAACCTCTTCCGGTAAGGAACCGTCGCGGCGCCAACAATCCCGGCGGGATGCGATATCGCTGACCCGGCTCGCCCATTCCGGGCCGAATTGCCGCGCCAGCCCGGTGCGGACACAGCGCGCCAGCCCAGGACTGCGCCCGCCCGTCGACACCGTGATCAGCAGGTCACCGCGGCGCACCTCCGCCACACTGTGAAAATCGCAAAGCGAAGGCTGGTCCTCGACATTCACCAACACCCGTTGTGTGCGCGCCTGTGCCGCCAGGCCGGCGGCCTCGTCCGGCGCCAGCCCGGTGATCCACAGCACGTCGAGGCCGGCGAAATCCTGAGGCCCGGGCAAGCAGGAATGCGCCGGGCCGGGCAGCGCGGCATCCGGTTCGTCACAGAACACCGCCAGGTGCCTGGCGCCGCCGTCGCGCAGAACCGACAGCCGGCGACGCAGCGATGCACCGCGCCCGGCCAGGCCGATGATCAGGGATTCAGGATTGAGCGCAATCGGGATCATGCCAAGGCTCCCCCGCATCCATGCGGGTCATGTCAGCGCCGCGGCGAGGGAAGCGGCGAGCATGGCCAGCGTGATCCAGACGACCTGGCCGGCCGGCATCCAGTCCTCGCCGGCAGCCCGCGCAAAGGGCGCGGCGGGAGCCGCCGGCGCCTCGGTCGCCGCATCGTCGATGCCGAATTCCGGATGGTGCGCGCTCATGCCGGCACCGCCACGAGAACCAGCGGAGCGCCGATATCCGCCGCGCCATCCTCCACGCCGGGCGCCACCAGCGTCACGAATGCGGACGGATGGAAACGCCGGGCAAGGGACTCACGTGGGACAGCGATCGGGATGGCGGTGGCGTCGGACATCGGAAGGGCTCCGCTGGCGGCGGGTGGACACGCGGATGAGGCGGCGGGAAGGTCCGGGGGTTCAGCCCGCGGGGCCGCGACAACAGCGACGGGGCATGGGCGCGGCAACGGATGTCTGTCTCGGCATGGAAGGCTGCTCCGAAGCGCCGGTGCGGATACAACCCCATATTGTACGATCATACAGCGGTGTCAACACCTATTAACAGCAATGGAACGGGTAATACCGGGAGCGCCGCATTCCCTGGCTTCCGGGCTTCTCCGGGATCTGCGATGTTCGTAGGGACCCCGTCCCGGGACACCTGATACCGCCTCCGTCCGCGGCAATTGCACATATGAAGAGCGTGTATTTAAGATTGTCCCCGGGCGCCGCCGCACGCGATCGCCCCGGGCCCGACTTTCCGCCGCTCCGCGCGCTTACCGCCCCGGCGCGGCGAAATGCGCCGCCAGCCGTTCCAGCGCCGCATCCAGCACCTCCGGGCGCTTGCAGAAGGCGAAGCGGGCGTAGTGGTCGGGCGCCGCGCCCTCATAGAACGCGGTGACCGGAATCGCCGTCACCCGGGCCTGCTCGGTGATGTGGCGGCAGAACGCCAGATCGTCGCCCTGGTAGCCCAGCGGGGAAAAATCGGCGGTGATGAAGTAGCAGCCCCGCGCCGGCAGCACCCCGAAGCCGATCCGCGCCAACCCCTCGGCCAGCCGGTCGCGCCGGGCGGCCAGGCCGGCCGCCAGGCCCTCGAAGTAGGCGTCGTCCTTGGCCAGCCCCACCGCCACCGCGCGTTGCAGGTTGGGCGCGGTGGCGAAGATGAGGTTCTGGTGCGCCCGCGCCGCTACCGTGGCGAGCCGGGGGCAGGCCGTGATGTAGCCGATCTTCCAGCCCGTCAGCGAAAACGTCTTGCCGGCGCTGCCGATGCGCAGGCAGCGCTCGCGCATGCCGGGCAGCGTCATCAGCGGAATATGCCGCCAGCCGTCGAAGGTGATGTGCTCGTAGACCTCGTCGCAGATCGCACAGGCGTCGTGGCGGACCAGCAGGTCGGCGATGAAGGCCAGTTCGGCCGCGGTGAACACCTTGCCGGTCGGGTTCATCGGAGAGTTGAACAGGATCGCCTTGGTCTTCGGCCCGAAGGCGGCGGCCAGTTCGGCGCGCGGCAGTTGCCAGTCCGGCGGCTGCAACCGCACCAGCCTGGGCACCGCGCCGAGCAGGCGAACGATCGGCAGGTAGGTGTCGTAGAGCGGCTCGATCAGCACCACCTCGTCGCCGGGGTCGAGCAGCGCCGCCAGGCTGACCGCGAGCGCCTCGGTGGCACCGGAGGTCACCACCACCTCGGTATCGGGGTCGACGTCCAGGCCATAGAACCGCGCGTTGGCGCCGGCGACGGCCTGGCGCAGCTCCGGCACGCCGGTCATCGGGGCGTATTGGTTGCGCCCGTCCAGCAGCGCTTCGGCGGCGGCGCGCAGCACGTCCTCCGGCCCCTCGGTGTCGGGAAAACCCTGGCCCAGATTGATCGCGCCGTGCCGGGCGGCAAGCACCGACATGGTGGTGAAGATGTTCGTGCCGGTAGCGGACAGCAACGCGTTCAGCGACTTCACCGCGGGTCGTCCTCCTCACCAGCTCGGCAGCACGGCGCCGTCGAAAGTCGCCAGGATGAACGCCTTCACTTCGTCCGACCGGTAGCTCTCCACCAGCGCGCGCACCCACGGCTTGTCGCGGTCGACGCTGCGAATGGCGATCAGGTTCACATAGGGACTCTTCGGCGATTCGTGCAGCAATGCGTCGCGGGTGGGGCTCAGTTTGGCGGACAGCGCGAAATTGGTGTTTACCGCCGCCGCGTCTACGTCGTCCAATGCGCGCGGCGTCTGCGCCGCGTCGATCTCGACAAAGCGCAGCTTGTGCGGGTTGCTCGCCACGTCACGCAGCGTCGGCAGCAACCCCACGCCGTCGCGCAGCGTGATCAACCCCGCCTCCTGGAACAGCAGCAGCGACCGTCCGCCGTTCGTCGGGTCGTTCGGAATAGCGATCTGCGCGCCTTCGGGCACGTCGGCCCACCGCTTCCAGCGGCGCGAATAAACCCCGAGCGGAAAATTCACGGTATAGCCGGCGCTCTCGATCTTGTAGCCTCGGTCCTTGATCTGCTGATCCAGGAACGGCTTGTGCTGGTATGAATTCGCCTGCAGGTCACCGCTGTCGAGCGCGATGTTCGGGGTGATGTAGTCGGAGAACTCGACGATCCTGAGGTCGATTCCCTGGCGCGCCGCCACCGGGCGTACCGCCTCGAGAATCTGTGCATGCGGCCCGGCGGTGACCCCGACGCGGAGGATCGTCGTCTCGGCCCGCGCGCCGCGTCCGGGGGTGGCCGCGGCAAGGCCGGCGAGTGTGCCAAGCAACACAGTGCGCCGGTCTGGATGGAAGCGTGACATCGCGGATCTCCTGTTCAACTGCGGCGGATACGTTTGTTGACGTGCCGGGCGAGTGCCTCGCCAACGGATTGCAGGCCTTGCACCAGCACGATCAGCACGATGACGACGGCGGCCATCACCTCCGGCATGAAGCGCTGGTAGCCATAACGGATGCCGAGATCGCCGAGCCCGCCGCCACCCACCGCGCCCACCATGGCCGAATACCCGACCAGGCTGACCATGGTCAGGGTCAGGCCGAGCGTGATGGCCGGCAGCGCCTCGGGCAGCAGCACCTTCACGACGATCTGTAGGGGCGTTGCCCCCATCGCGCGCGACGCCTCGATCAGGCCGGCATCGACCTCGCGGATCGCGCCCTCGATGATGCGGGCGATGAACGGTGTCGCCGCCACGGTCAGCGGCACGATCGCCGCCGTCGTGCCGATCGAGGTGCCGGCCAGCAGGCGGGTAAAGGGGATGATGGCAACGACCAGGATGATGAACGGCGTCGAGCGCGTCGCGTTCACCACCAGCCCGAGCACGCGATTTACCGCCACCGCCTCAAACAATTCGCCGTCCCCGCTGGTGGCGAGGAACACGCCGAGCGGCAGGCCCAGCAGCGTGCCGAGCAACGCCGCCACGGCAACCATGTACAACGTCTCCCCGGTCGAATTGGCGAGCAGCCCGATCAGATCAGACGACATAGCCCAGCACCTCCCCGGTCAGCCCGAGCTCGCGCACCAGGGCGAGCGCCGCCGCCACCACGTCGGTCCGTCCCGGCACGGCGAGAAGGAAGTTGCCGAACGGCGCGCCGCCGATACGGTCGACCTGACCAGCCAGAACCTGCACGTCGATGTCCGCGCCGCGTGCCAGCCGGCTGATGATCGGCGCGGTCGCGTGCGCGCCGGTCAGCAGCACGCGCAGCACCGCCCGCCCGCCGGCGATCGGCTGGGTCGACAATTCCCCGGCCAGATCCGCGGGCACGGCGCTGCCGGTCACCGAGGCGACGAAACTCTGTGCCGTCGCGGTGCGCGGCCGGGCGAACACGTCATAGACCGGCCCTTCCTCGATGATTTGGCCGCGTTCGATCACCGCCACCCGGTCGGCAATCTCCTTGATCACCTGCATCTCGTGGGTGATCAGCACGATGGTGACGCCGGTGAGCGCATTGACTCGCCGCAGCAGGTCGAGGATCGAGCGTGTCGTCTCCGGATCGAGCGCCGAGGTCGCCTCGTCGGACAGCAGCACCTTGGGTTCGGTTGCCAGCGCCCGGGCGATGCCGACGCGCTGCTTCTCGCCGCCCGACAGTTCGGCGGGATAGCGGCCGCGCTTGTCCGCGAGGCCCACCAGGTCCAGCAGCCGATCCACCCGTGCCGCGATCGCCGCCCGCCTGCCCGCCGCGAGTTCGAGGGGAAATGCCACGTTGTCGAACACCGTGCGCGACGACAACAGATTGAAATGCTGAAAGATCATGCCGACCTGCCGCCGCAGCGCTCGCAAGCCGCCCCCGTCCAGGGCGACGACATCGGTGCCGTTGACCAGGACGCGGCCCGCGCTGGGCTTTTCGAGACCGTTAATGACGCGCAACAGGGTCGACTTGCCCGCCCCGGACCGCCCGATGACTCCGTAGATCTGCCCCGGCGCCACGGCCAGCGAAACCCGGTCCAGCGCCGTCACCTGGGCGTCGCGGCCGCGCGCGGGATAGGCTTTCGAGACCGCGTCGAGGCGGATCGCCGGCGCCTCGGTGGAAGCCGCGGTGGCGATCGGCACGGCCTCGATGCTGGCGAGGACGTTCATGTCGAGGCCACCGGCGCCGGCGCGGCAAGGCGGGGCAGGGTCATCGCTCGCTCCAAGGCATGCGCTGCCATGCGGCAGCCGCGTCGGCGGGGAATCATAATATACTATATGCAACCGTTGTTTTTCACAAACACACTTACCGAAAGTTTGATACCCATCAACCACGGTCCGGTCACGCCAGTCATGTCATTTTGGTCGGTTAACCCGCCTGAGACCGGCCATGCCGGAAGTGTTATTTGTAATAACACTAACAGGAAGCATCCGACCGGGTCGACGCGGATCGCTATGGCCCCAGGTCAGTGAGGCCATGGCCCGGCGCGCTTTCGTACGCCCCGGGCTTCACATCCCGGCAAACAGCGGTGTGCTGAGGTAGCGTTCGGCGAAGCTGGGGGCGATGGCGACGATCAGTTTGCCGGCGTTGGCTTCCTCGCGTGCCAGGGCGAGTGTCGCGTGCAGGGCGGCGCCGGAGGAGATGCCGATCGGCAGGCCCTCGGTGCGGGCGGAGCGGCGGGCGGCGGCGATGGCTTCGCGTTCCGAGACCCGCACCACCGTGTCGACCAGACTGAGGTCGAGCACCGCCGGCTGAAAGCCTGGTCCGATGCCTTGCAGGCCGTGCGAACCGGGTTCGTCGCCCGACAGCACCGCGCTCTCGGCCGGCTCGACCAGCACGATCCGCAGGCCGGGCCGGCGCGGCTTCAGCGCCCGGGCGATGCCGGTCAGGGTGCCGCCGGTGCCGGCGCCGGCGACCACGATGTCGACCCGCCCGCCGGTGTCGGTCCAGATCTCCTCGGCGGTGGTGG
>CAYWOW010000140.1:2545-7135 GCA_964459005.1 uncultured Acetobacteraceae bacterium | reverse complement strand
CGCCGGCGGCGTCCAGCCCGAACACCGACCCGCCGGACAGCACCACGGCGTCGATAGCCCCGATGGTCATCTCCGGCTCCAGCATGCCGGTATCCCGTCCGCCCGGCGCGCCGCCCAGCACCGCAACCGACACCACCGCCGCCCGGTCGAACAGAATCGCCGTCACCCCGGAGCCCAGCGCCGGATCGGTGGCATGGCCGACCGCGAGGCCGGCGACGTCGGTGATCAGGTTCAGCGTCATGGCAACCCTCCCTGCCCGAACATATCAGCTTCTACACCCTGGACCCGCACCGCCAGGCGCGGCAGGGTGCGGGGCATGGCCGGTCCCCCCACCTTCGCCCTTCCGCCCAGCTTCCTCGGCACCGCGCGGCACACCCCGGCGACGTATACCGTTGCCGGCATCCCGTTCGATGGCGGCACCACCAACCGTGCCGGCGCGCGCGACGGGCCCCACGCCATCCGCCGCGCCAGCCGCATGCTGGCGGACGGCGCCCATCCCACCGCCTGGATCGACCCGGCCACCATCGACCTTGCCGATATCGGCGATTTTCCGGTTGCCCTGGGCGACATCCCGGCCACGCTGGCGGCGATCGAACGGGCGGCGGCGGCCATCCCGCATTTGATGGCGCTCGGCGGCGACCACGGCGTCACGCTTGGGCTGCTGCGGGCGCTGGCGCGGCGCACCGGGCCGCTCGCGCTGGTGCAGTTCGATGCCCATGTCGATACCTGGTCGGACAGTTTTGGCCAGCCATTCGGTCATGGTTCGCCCTTCCGCCACGCCATCGCCGAGCGCCTGGTGGACCCGCGGCGCATGGTGCAGGTGGGCATCCGCTCGCCGATGCCGCGCGAGGTGTGGGACTGGACGTTGGGCCAGGGCGTCACCGTGCTGAGCGCGCAGCAGGTGCATGCGGACGGGCCGGCCGCCATCGCCGCGCGGGTGCGCGAGGTGGTGGGCAGCGGCCCCGTCTATCTCAGCTTCGACATCGACGCCCTCGATCCGGCCTTCGCCCCGGGCACCGGCACGTCGGAGATCGGCGGGCTGGCGTCCTGGCAGGCCCAGGCCATTCTGCGCGGCCTCAACGGTCTGGCGTGGGCCGGCATGGACGTGGTGGAAGTGGCGCCGGCCTACGATGTGTCGGAAATCACCGCCCTCGCCGCGGCGACCATGGTCTGGGAATACCTGGCGCTGGTGGCCGCCAAGCCATAACCCCAGCGGGATTTTGTGTCTCGCAATCGGCATGACGACTGCGGCCGCATATCGCTATATCCGCGCTCCGCTTCGCCCCCCGGCGCGGCGGTGACGCATCCGCACGTGCCGTGAGCCCGCACGCGGGCACAGCAACGACGTAACGCGTCCTTTTCGATGGACCCGGCCCAAAATGGGCCGGGATCGCAAGGGAATCGCCTATGTTGTCTGACCGGCAAGCCGCGATGCGAAGTCCGCGCATCTGAGCCCTGACGCCGCGGCGCCTGAGCGCCCCGGTTGTCCTCTCCCCGTTCCGCCCGTCCGGCCCCGTGCCGGCTCCCGCTCAGTCGCGAGGACTGTCCGATGGACCTGCTGCGCCTGCTCGCCCACCCCCCCGCCCTGCCCGACACGCTGCTGCCCTGCGTCGACGACCTGATCGCCGTCGAGCGGCCGGATGTGCCGATGCACTGCCTGCGCCCGGCCGCCATCATTGGCGCCGCCGCGGACTTCGTCGCCGGTTTCCCCGGTGCGGTGCTGTACGCGGTGAAGTGCAACCCCGACCCCGCGGTGCTGCAAGCCGTGTGGGACGGCGGCGTGCGCCATTTCGACTGCGCCTCGGCACCCGAGGTGGCGCTGGTGCACGGCCTGTTCCCCGACGCCGCACTGCACTTCATGCATCCGGTGAAGTCGCGCCCGGCGCTGCGGGCGGCCTGGGCGGCCGGCGTGCGCGATGCCGTGCTCGACAGCGCCGGCGAGCTGGCCAAGATCGTGCAGGAAACCCCGGCGGACGACCGCGGCCTGTTGGTGCGCCTCGCGCTGCCGCGCGGCCGGGCGGCCTACGATCTGTCGGGCAAATTCGGCGCCCCCGTCACGGAAGCGGCGGCCCTGCTGCGCGCGGCGCGCCCGCATGCCGCGCGTCTCGGCATTTCGTTCCATGTCGGCTCGCAGTGCCTGGACCCGCTGGCCTGGCGGGAAGCGATGGTGCTGGCCGGCACGGCGATCCGCCGATCCGGCGTCAGCGTGGACATCATCGATGTCGGCGGCGGCTTTCCGGTCGCCTATCCGGGCAGCGTGCCGCCGCCGCTGGGGGCCTATTTCGCCGCCATCGAGGCTGCCTTCGAGGAACTCGGACTGCCCGCGGCCACCCGGCTGTGGGCCGAGCCCGGGCGGGCGCTGGTGGCCCGCGGGGTGTCGGTGGCGGTGCAGGTGCTGCTGCGGCGCGGCGACGAACTGTTCATCAACGACGGCATCTACGGCAGCCTTTCCGATGCCGGCGCGCCGGGGTTCCGCTTCCCCGCGCGCCTGGTTCGCCCGGTTGGGCCGGCCCCGTCGGCGGCGTTGCGCGACTTCACCGTGTTCGGCCCGACCTGCGATGCGGCCGACCGGCTGAGCGCGGCGGTGGCGCTGCCCGAGGACACGGCGGAAGGCGACTGGATCGAGATCGGCCAGCTCGGCGCCTACGGAGCCTGCCTGCGCACCGGCTTCAACGGGTTCGACGCGATCCGCAGCGTGGCGGTGCGCGACGCCCCGATGCTGTGACCTTCCCAGCGGGTCGCGCATCGCTATTGTGCGCCACCCAGAACAGGAGCGCGCCGGTGTACGATGCGACGGAACTGCCGAGATCGATCGTGCTGGAAGGCGCGTCCAATGTGCGCGACCTCGGCGGCTGGCCGGCCGCCGGGGGTGCCCATGTGCGGTTCGGCGCGGTGTTCCGCTCCGCTTCCCTGGGCCGCCTGACCGCCGCCGACGCCCACCGGCTCGAACAGACCGGCTTGCGCACCGTGGTGGACCTGCGCGGCGAGATCGAGCAGGAACGCGCGCCCTCGCAGCTCGACGCGCTGCCCGGGGTGGCGGTGCATTTCCTGCCGATCGAGCCCTCGCTCGGCGGACCCCGGCGCACCGACACCGTCGCCCGCGCGGCCACCGCCGAGGATGCCCTGGCGATGATGCGGCGCGCCTACAAATCCTATGCGCTGGACTGGTGGCCCCGCTACGCCGCCCTGTTCGACCTGCTGCTGCAGGCCGAGCGGCGACCCCTGCTGTTTCACTGCACCGCCGGCAAGGACCGCACCGGCTTCGGCGCCGCCCTGGTGCTGGCCGCCCTCGGCGTCGGGCATGACGCCATCCTGGAGGACTACATGGCCACCGACCGGCTCTGGCAGGGCGATGCGGCAATCCGGGCGGCGTTGCCGCCGGCGGTCGCCGACGTGCTGCTCGCCGTGCACGGCGAACTGCTCGACGTCGCCTTCGCCGCCATCCGGGACGCGTATGGCTCGCTGGACGCCTATCTGGAGCAGCGCATCGGCCTCGACCCGGCGCGCCGCGAGCGGCTGCGGGAAGCGCTGCTGACCTAGAGATATTTCAGCAGCAGGAAGCCGCCGACGATGCCGATGAGAAGCGCGGTGGTCACCAGGGTCAGCCGCTTCTCGATGAAGGCCCGCACCGGTTCGCCCCAGGTGCGCAACAGACCGGCGACGGCGAAGAAACGCACGCCGCGCGTCGCCGCGCTGGCCAGCATGAAGATGCCGAAATTGAAGCGCGCCGCGCCGGAGGCGATCGTCACGATCTTGTAGGGAATCGGCGTGAGACCCTTGATGAGGATCACCCACAGCCCCCACTCCGCGTATTTCGCCTGAAAGGCGGCGAAAGCGTCCTGGTAGTGGTAGGCGCGCAGGATCGGCTCGGCGAGCACGTCGAACAGCGCGTAGCCGATCAGGTAGCCCAGCGCGCCGCCGGCCACGCTCGCCACGGTGCACACGAAGGCCAGCCGCCAGGCGCGGTCGGGCCGCGCCAGCACCATCGGGATGAGCAGCGCGTCCGGCGGGATGGGAAAGAAGCTGCTCTCGACGAAGCTGACCACGGCCAGCCACAGCCCCGCCCGGGGACTGCCGGCAAGCGCGAGCACACGGTCATAGAGGCGGCGCAACATGGCAGGGTCCCGTTCGGCGTGGCGGGGAGTGCCATCAACCCGCCGCGCTGGCAAGCGGCCCGTCCGGCTGATAAACGGTGGTGCTGCGCCGTCTGCCGGAGAGCCGATCATGGATATGCCCGCCTTCCGCGCCAGCCTGAACGATCCCGCTCCGCCGCCCGACTTGTCGCTCGCCCTGCAAGGATTGTGGTGGGACGGCAAGGGCGACTGGGACCGCGCCCACCGCTGCGCGCAGGAGCAGCACGACGCCATCGGCGCGATCGTGCACGCCTACCTGCACCGCAAGGAGGGCGATTTGTCCAACGCCCGCTACTGGTACGCCCACGCCAACCGTGTCGTGCCCACCGGCACGCTGGAGGCCGAGTGGACCGCGCTGGCGGGCGAATTGCTGGCCCGTCAGTAGCGGGCCTTCGCTTACGCTATCACCAACTCGATCAGGAACGGCCCGCGGCGGGAGCAGGATTGGGCGAACAGG
>CAYWOW010000140.1:0-2445 GCA_964459005.1 uncultured Acetobacteraceae bacterium | reverse complement strand
TATCACCAACTCGATCAGGAACGGCCCGCGGCGGGAGCAGGATTGGGCGAACAGGTCGTTGAACCGTTCCATGGTGTCGGCGCGCCCGCCCGGCACCCCCATGCTTTCGCCCATTTTCACGAAGTCCAGCGTCGGCCGGGTCAGGTCCATCATGTCGAGCGCCGTGCGCCCGGGGTTGGCGCCGACATTGGCCAGTTCGCCGAGCAGGATGGCGTATTTGCGGTTGGCGAAGACGATGGTGGTGACGTCGAGGTTCTCGCGCGCCTGGGTCCACAGCCCCTGGATCGTGTACATCGCCGAGCCGTCGGCCTCCAGGGTCACCACGCGCCGTCCCGGGCAGGCCACGGCGGCGCCGGTCGCCAGCGGGATGCCGTGGCCGATGGCGCCGCCGGTGATGGCGATCCAGTCGTGCGGGGCGGCGTCCTGCGTCAGCGGATAGGCCGAGCGGCCGAAGGAGACGCTCTCGTCGGCGATGATCGCGTCGTCGGGCAACAGGGCGGCGAGCGAGGCGGCGAAGCTCTCCGGCGTCACCTCGCCGCGCGCGGCCTCCGGGCGGGTGCCGCCGGGCGGCGGCACGGCGGGGGCGCCGAGTTCGTCGGCCAGCGCGGCCAGGACGGCGGGCAGGTCGTGCTCGGGCCGGGCGAGCACGTGCACCACCGCATCGGGCGGCGTCATCACGCCGGGCTTGTTGGGATAGCCGAAGAAGCCGACCGGCGGCGTCTCGGCGCCGACCAGGATGACGTGCCTGATGCCGGCCAGCGCGGCCACGGCGAGTTCGATGGCGTAGGGCACGCGGGCGATCGGGTGGCGGCCGGCGCCGCGCTCGATGCGGCGGTTGGAGGTGGGCGCCCACAGCTTCACCCCGGTGGCGGCGGCGATGCGATGGGCGTCGGCCAGCGGGGCGGCGCGCAGCGCGTCGGTGGCCAGCAGCAGCATGGTGGGCTCGCCGCGGCGCAGCAGGCGCGCGATGTCCCGCACGACATGCGGCGCCACCTGCGGCGCCGGCGGCACCGGCAGGGGCCGGGCGGGCACGCCGCCGGGGTTCCAGCAGGTGTCGGACGGCAGGATGAGGGTGGCGATGGTGCCGGGCGAGGTCAGGGCTGCCTGCACCGCGGCGGCGGCATCGGCGCCGACCAGCGCGGCCTGGCTCGCGGTGCGCACCCAGCCCGAGACGCCGCGCGCCCAACCCTCGGTGTCCGCGGTCAGCGGCGCGTCGAGCGGGCGGTGGTGGGTCGCCTGGTCGCCGACGCAGTTCACCATCATGGTGGTGGCGCGCCGCGCGTTGTGCAGGTTGCACAGGCCGTTCGCCAGGCCGGGTCCGCAATGCAGCAGAGTCGCGGCAGGTTTGCCCGCCATGCGCGCGTAGCCGTCGGCGGCGCCGGTCGCCACGCCCTCGAACAGGGCGAGCACGCAGCGCATCCCCGGCACGCGGTCAAGGGCGGCAACGAAATGCATCTCGCTGGTGCCGGGATTGGCGAAGCAGGTATCGACCCCGCAGGCCAGCAACGTCTGCACCAGGCTTTCCGCGCCGTTCATCGACATCGCGATCCTCTCTTGCCAATCGGGCGGTCCCGGCCCTTCCTAGCCGGACGGTGCCGGTGGACACCGCTCTTTCTGGGCGAGGCCGGATGCCAGCGCAAGGTACGGAGGTACAATGACAACGATACTTTATCCCGATGGCCTGTACGCCGACGACAGCGTCGAGCGCGAGGTGTTCGGCCCCGATGTGCGGGTGCTGATGCCTTGTGTCCGTGCGATCGCGGACCTCGATGCCGCCGATTGCGAGGCCGCCGACGGGCTGGTGACTTTCGGCTTGAAGGTCGGCGCCGCCGATTTCGCCCGCTTCCCGCATCTGCGCGCGGTGGTGCGCTCCGGCGTGGGCTATGACGGCATCGACCGGGTCGCGGCGGCTGCGCGCGGCGTGATGGTATGCAACGTGCCCGATTACGGCACCACCGAAGTCGCCGACCACGCCATGGCGCTGATGCTCAGCCTGCGCCGGGGCATCGCGCTCTATTTCGATACCCAGCGCGGCGCGACGCCGGCCGAGTGGACGGCGATCAAATCGCCGCTGGTGCGCCGGATGGGGGTGCAGCGCTTCGGCATCGTCGGGCTGGGGCGGATCGGCACCGCCGTGGCGCTGCGGGCCAAGGCCTTCGGCTTCAGGGTGACGTTCTATGATCCGTACCGCCCCAGCGGCACCGAGCTGTCGTTCGGCATCGAGCGGGCGCGCACGCTGGAAGCGCTGCTGGAAACTTCCGACGTGCTGAGCCTGCATACCCCGCTGACGCCGGAGACGCGGGGGATGATCGGCCTGGAGCAGTTGCGGCTGCTGCCCGAGGGGGCGGTGGTGGTGAACACCTCGCGCGGCCCGGTTCTCGATCTGGCGGCGCTCGAGGTGATGCTGCGCGAGGGCAGCATCGCCGGCGCCGGGCTGGATGTGAT
>CAYWOW010000139.1:2107-7254 GCA_964459005.1 uncultured Acetobacteraceae bacterium | reverse complement strand
CGGCGTTCAACCGGCCGCCGCAACCCATGTCGCTACCGCGCTCGGCCGGCTGCTTCGGTCCGGGGCGTCACAGGATGCCAGACCGATGTTCGCAGTCATCCGCACCGGCGGAAAACAGTATCGCGTCACCCCCAACGCCGTGCTCAAGGTGGAAAAGCTGGAGGCCGAGGCCGGCGCTTCGGTCACCTTCACCGACGTGCTGGCGGTCGGCTCGGAAGACAGCCTGATGCTCGGCGCCCCGGTGATCGCCGGCGCCTCGGTCACCGCCACCGTGATCGCGCAGGACCGGCTCGACACGGTGATCATCTTCAAGAAGCGCCGCCGGCAGAACAGCCGCCGCAAGAACGGCCACCGCCAGCACGTCACCGTGCTGCGCGTCGGCGAGATCAGCAACGGCATCATCAGCTCCGGCGCCGCCGCCGCAATCCCCACCGAGGCGGTCGCCGAAGTCCCCGCCGAGACCCCCGCCGCCTGAAGGAGACACCCGAATGGCACACAAAAAAGCCGGCGGCTCGTCGCGCAACGGGCGCGATACCGAAGGCCGGCGCCTCGGGCTCAAGAAGTCCGGCGGCCAGGAAGTGCTGGCCGGCAACATCATCCTGCGGCAGCGCGGCACCAAGTGGAAGCCGGGCCAGAACGTCGGCCTCGGCCGCGACCACACCATCTTCGCCCTCGTGCCGGGCAAGGTGACCTTCAAACGCAGGGCCGACGACCGCGTGCACGTCTCCGTCACCCCGCTGCCGGTCCCCGCCGAATAGGCGCCGCCCCGGACCCGCCGCTTCATCCGGGGGCCGGCGCAAGCCGGCCCCCGTTTTTATTGAACCCGCCATGAAATTCCTCGACCAGGCCAAGATCTTTTGCCGCTCCGGCGACGGCGGCAACGGCGTGGTCGCGTTCCGCCGCGAGCGCTTCATCGAGTTCGGCGGCCCCGACGGCGGCGACGGCGGGCGCGGCGGCAATGTCGAATTCGAGGCCGCCGAGAACCTCAACACCCTGATCGACTTCCGCTACACCCAGCATTTCCGCGCCCGCAAGGGCGGCAACGGCGGCGGCGCCAACTGCACCGGGGCGGGCGCCGAGGACATCGTGATCAAGGTCCCGGTGGGCACCCAGATCCTCGACGAGGACCGTGAAACCCTGCTCGCCGACCTCGACGCGCCGGGCAAGCGGGTGGTGCTGCTGCGCGGCGGCGACGGCGGGCACGGCAACACCCATTTCAAGAGCTCGACCAACCGGGCGCCGCGCCGCGCCGAGAAGGGCTGGCCGGGCGAGGAACGCTGGGTCTGGCTGCGCCTCAAACTGATCGCCGATGTCGGCCTCGTGGGGCTGCCGAACGCGGGAAAATCCACCTTCCTGTCCGTGGTCTCGGCGGCCCACCCGAAGGTGGCCGACTACCCGTTCACCACGCTGCATCCGCAGCTTGGCGTGGTCCGGCTGTCGCACTCCCAGGATTTCGTCATCGCCGACATCCCCGGCCTGATCGAGGGGGCGCACGAGGGCGCCGGGCTGGGCGACCGCTTCCTCGGCCACGTGGAGCGCTGCGCGGTGCTGCTGCACCTGGTGGACGGCGCCGCCGGCAACGTGGTGCAGGCGTGGCGGACGGTGCGCGAGGAACTCTCCTCGTATGGCGCGGGGCTCGCGGAAAAGGCGGAACTCCTGGTGCTGAACAAGTCCGACGCCATGAGCGCCCGCGAAACCGCGTCCCGGCGCTCCGCCCTGGCGCGCGCCGCCGGGCGCGAGGTGCTGCTGCTGTCCGGCGTCACCAAGCAGGGCGTGCCCGAAGTGTTGCAGGCCCTGTGGCGCGAGGTGGCGGCCGCCCGGGAGCGCCGCGCCGGGGGCGCGCCGTGAGCCTGTCGCTCGCGCAGGCCCGCCGGCTGGTGGTGAAGATCGGCAGCGCCATGGTGGTGGACGCCGCCCGCGCCGCCCCGCGCACGGCCTGGCTGGATGGCATCGCCACCGACATCGCCGCCCTGCGGGCGCGCGGGGTGGACGTCATCGTGGTGTCCTCGGGCGCCATCGCGCTGGCCCGGCGCACCCTGAAGCTGACGCAGAAACGGCTGCGGCTGGAGGAGAAGCAGGCCGCCGCCTCGGTCGGCCAGATCCGGCTGGCGCAGGCCTGGGCCGGGGCGCTGTCGGGGCACGGGCTGACCGCGGCGCAACTGCTGCTGACGCTGGAGGACACCGAGGACCGCCGCCGCTACCTGAACGCCCGCGCCACCCTGACCACGCTGCTGGGCCTGGGCTGCATTCCGGTGATCAACGAGAACGACAGCGTGGCGACGGCGGAAATCCGCTTCGGCGACAACGACCGCCTGGCCGCGCGGGTGGCCGAGATGGTCGGGGCCGACCAGCTCGTGCTGCTGTCCGACATCGACGGCCTTTATACCGCCGATCCGCGCAGCCACCCCGAGGCCCGGCACATCGCCGAGGTCACGGCGGTCACCGAGGACATCGAGGCGATGGGGGGCGAGCCGCCGCCCGGCTATTCCTCGGGCGGCATGCGCACCAAGCTGGCGGCGGCGCGCATCGCCACCGGCGCGGGCTGCGCCATGGCGATCGCGGTCGGCCACGTCGCCCGGCCGCTCGCCGCCCTGGAGGCGGGCGGGCGCTGCACCTGGTTCCTGCCGGCGCCGGAGGGCCACTCCGCCCGCAAGCGGTGGATTCTCGGCACCTTGCAGCCGCTGGGCAGCTTCACCGTGGATGCCGGCGCGGCGCGGGCGCTGGCGAAGGGAAGCTCACTGCTGCCGGCCGGCGTGCGCGGCCTGTCCGGCAGCTTCGACCGCGGCGATGCGGTGGAGGTGCGCGGACCGGACGGGCGGGCGCTGGCGCGCGGGCTGACGGCCTACGCCAGCGCCGACGCGGCGCGCATCATCGGCCACCGGAGCGCCGAAATCGCCGCGATCCTGGGCTGGCACGGGCGCGACGAACTCATTCATCGGGACGATCTGGTGCTGCTGTAGCCTCATCGAGCGGCTCGACCTGGTCGATGCGGCTGAAGTCGAACCACCGCCGGCCCGTGGCATCGGCCGCCAGCAGGTTGACGAAGGCGTGGCCGAACAGGATGTCGGCCGGGTAGAACACATGGGCCGCCTGCACCCGCGCCAGCGTGGTGTCCTCGGTGGCGGAAACGTTGACGAAGATCTGGGCGTCCCGCTCGATCAGGGCGGCGGCGTCGAGCCCGGCCAGCGGGCTCGACGCGTCGATCCTGTGCACCAGCCGCCAGGTCATCCTTTCCACCGGTGAATGGTCCTGGACCAACAGGAGTTCCTGGGCCCGCGGGGTCTTGTCGCGGCGGTTGCCCTGGTGGCTGACCAGCATCATCCGCGCCTCGACGTCATAGAGCGAATTGAGGCGGCGGTTCACCACCCGCGCGCTCAGCGCCGGCCCATCATCGCCGGGGCCGACCACCAGGTTGCGCGCGAAGGCGAGGCGCGAGCGCGGGCGGGAGAAGCGTGCGAACACGATGCCCGCGGTGACCGCCATCCAGAACATGCCGGCGAAGATCTCGCAGCACGCGACAATGTTGCCATAGGTGGTCACCGGCGACATCCGGCCGTAGCCGACGGTGGCGAAGGTCTGCACGCTGAAGAAGAAGGCGTCGGCGAGCGAGCCCGCGGGCAGGTTGGCGATGCAGCCCGGTCGCAACGCGTAGAGCGCCGCGAACACCAGGTTGATGCCCAGAACCGTGGCCAGCAGCAGGGGCATGAACCACCGCCAGGGTATCGCCAGGGCGAAGTGGAAGGGGTCGCCCCAGTCGTAGCGGAATACCCCCGGGCTGACGCCGATGGCGAGATGGGGCGGCCGGGGCCGCCGTCTCCGCAGTCGCCACGGTCTGCGCATGCATCCTCCAGGTTCGCGACGGTGCTTTCTCGCACGGAACGGGGACTGGCGGAACCGGTCGCGCGGTTGCAGGATGCGGCGGAACGACGCCAGAACCACGCCATGCCCAACGAAATCGATTCCGCCACCGCCTGGCTGCACCAGGCCGCCAGCGCTGCCCGCACCGCCTCGGCCGCGCTGGCGCGCATGCCCGAGGCCGCCCGCAACCGGGCGCTGCGCGCCGCGGCGGCGGAACTGCTGGCCCACAGCGAGGCCATCGTGGCGGCCAACGCGCGCGACCTCGACGCCTTCGACGCCGCCGGCGGCACCGCCGCCTTCCGCGACCGCCTGGCGTTGACGCCGGCCCGGGTCGCGGCGATGGCGGAGGGGCTGGAAACCGTCGCCGCCCTGCCCGACCCGCTCGGCCGCGTGCTGGCCGACTGGACCCGGCCGAACGGGATGCGCATCCGCCGCGTGGCGGTGCCGATCGGGGTGATCGGCATGATCTACGAGAGCCGGCCCAACGTCGGCGCCGATGCCGCCGGCCTGTGCCTGAAGGCGGGCAACGCGGTGCTGCTGCGCGGCGGCTCCGACAGTTTTCACAGCGCCGCCGCCATCCATGCCGCGCTCACCGCCGGTCTGCTCGCGGCCGGCGCGCCGGCGGACGCGGTCCAGGTGCCGCCGGCGACCGATCGCGCCTATGTCGGCGCCATGCTGGGCGCGGCCGGGCTGATCGACCTGATCGTCCCGCGCGGCGGCAAGGGCCTGGTGAAGCGCGTGCTGGCGGAGGCGCGGGTGCCGGTGCTCGCCCACGCCGAGGGGCTCTGCCACACCTACATCCATGCCGCCGCGGAGCCGGAAATGGCGCGGCGCATTCTGGCGAACGCGAAAATGCGGCGCACCGGCATCTGCGGCGCCACCGAGACGTTGCTGATCGACGCCGCGGTGGCGGACTCGCTGCTGCCCGTGCTGATCGCCGACCTGCGCGCGCTGGGCTGCGATTTCCGCGCCGATGCGCGGGCGCGGGCGATCGTGCCGGGGCTGACGGCGGCCGGAGAGGCGGATTTCGACACCGAATGGCTCGATTCGATCCTCTCCGTCGCCGTGGTGGACGGGGTGGACGCGGCGATCGCGCATGTCCGCCGCCACGGCAGCGAACACACCGACGCCATCGTCACCGCCGACGAGGCCGCGGCGCACCGCTTCATCGCCGGCATCGACAGCGCGGTGGCGATGTGGAACGCCTCGACGCAGTTCTGCGACGGCGGCGAGTTCGGCTTCGGCGCCGAGATCGGCATCGCCACCGGGCGCATCCACGCGCGCGGGCC
>CAYWOW010000139.1:0-2007 GCA_964459005.1 uncultured Acetobacteraceae bacterium | reverse complement strand
CTGGCCCGGCGGCGGCTGCGGCTGGACCAGGTGTGGCTGCTGGTCTCGCCCGGCAACCCGCTGAAGCCGGGGACGGGGATGGCGCCGCTGGCGGTGCGGCTGGCCTCGGCGCGGCGCATCGCCGAGGGCCGGCGCATCGTGGCGACCGCCATCGAGGCCGGGCTGGGCACGCGCTACACGGCCGATACGCTGCGGGCGCTGCGGCGGCGGTTTCCGCGCGCGCGGTTCGTCTGGCTGATGGGGGCGGACAACCTGGAGCAATTGCCGCGCTGGCGGCGCTGGCGGGAGATCGCCGCCAGCATGCCGTTTGCCGTGGTGCCGCGGCCCACCTACAATCACCGCGCGCTCGCCTCGCTGGCGGCGCGCCGGCTGCGCCGGTCGCGACGCGCGGCCTGCGCTGCCCCAGTCCTCGCCGGGATGGCGCCCCCGGCCTGGGTGTTTTTGCCGGCGCCACAGCATGCCGCTTCGGCCAGCGCGATCCGTGCCGCGCGGCCAAAACCCTGAGCCCGGAGTAACCTGTCATCGCCAAGCAACCGCCCGTCCCGCCGTCGCCGCCCACCGATCCGCCCGGTCCGGCCAAGAGAATCGTCGTCCGCAAGCGCGCCAGCCCGCGCAAGCCGTCCAGCCCGCCGCTCCCCATCCCCCCCGGCACGCCGCGCAAGAAGGCGGTGGCGGCGGGACCCCGGCGGAGCCGGACGCCGCCGCGCGAGGGCGTCGACACCGCGCGGCTGAACGCGCTGCAGAAGGTGATCGTCGACAGCCTGGAGGACGACAAGGCGGACAACATCGTCACCATCGAGCTGTCGGGCCGGGCCTCCTTCGCCGACCGGATGGTGGTGGCGACCGGGCTGGCCGACCGCCAGATCACCGCCATGGCGACGCACCTGGAAGAGAAGCTGGAGCAGGCCGGGCTGAAACGGGTGCAGATCGAGGGTGCGACAGGCTCGGACTGGGTGCTGATCGACGCCGGCGACATCGTGATCCACCTGTTCAAGCCGGAGGCGCGCAGCCTGTACGCGCTGGAGCGCATGTGGGGCGCCGAACTGGACGAGGAGGCGCCCGCCCCTGGCTGAGCTGCGCATCATCGCGGTCGGGCGGATCGGCCAGGGGCCGGAGGCCGAACTGGTGGCGCGCTACAGCGGCCGCACCCGGCCGGCGATGGTGGTGACCGAGATCGCCGAGGGGCGCGGCAGCCCCGCCGAAATCCGCCGCCGCGAGGCCGCCGCCGTGCTGGCGGCGCTGCCGGCGGGCGCCCTGGCGGTGGCGCTCGACCTCGGCGGCGAAGCCCCCGACACCGAGGCGTTCGCGGCCCGGCTCGAACGCTGGCTGGAGAGCGGCCGGCCGGTTTGCTTTCTCATCGGCGGCGCCGAGGGGCTGGACCGCTCGGTGCTGGCGCGCGCCGACGCGGTGCTGTCGCTGGGCCGCCTGACCTGGCCGCACAAGCTGGCGCGGGCGATGCTGGCCGAGCAGATTTTTCGCGCCCGCAGCATCGCCGCGGGGCATCCGTACCATCGGGCGGGGCGGGGGTAATGTCGGCTCAGGCGCCGGTCGTTCCCTGCGGCGCCACCATTTTCGCCGGATCGACGAGGCGGTCGAATTCGGCCTCCGTGACAAAACGCAGTGCCAGCGCGGCGGCTTTGAGCGTGAGATCGTTTTCCATCGCGTGGTGGGCGATCTTCGACGCCTTGTCATAGCCGATGACAGGCGCCAGCGCCGTCACCAGCATCAGCGAGCGTTCGACGTATTCGGCGATCCTGCGCACATTCGGGGTGGTGCCCTCGACCAGGAATTTCCGGAAGTTCACGCAGCCATCTGCCAGGATCGCGATGGACTGGGCGATGTTGTGGATCATCAGCGGCTTGTACACGTTCATTTCGAGCAGGCCGCCGGCGCCGCCGAAGCCGACGGCGACGTCGTTGGCCATCACCTGCACGGCGATCATGGTGAGGGCCTCGCACTGGGTCGGATTGACCTTGCCCGGCATGATCGATGAGCCCGGCTCGTTCT
>CAYWOW010000138.1:0-7255 GCA_964459005.1 uncultured Acetobacteraceae bacterium | reverse complement strand
AGAATGAAATAGCGCGAGGAGCGGCCGGAGGTTTGCAGGTCGTAGACGAAATCGAACCCCGCGAGCTGGCGGCGCAGCCGCAGCAGCCCCGGAACGTCGAACAAGCCGGGCCGCGCATCCACCTCCACCCGGTCGAACCAGGGCGCCCGCCGCGCCAGCGCCGCGAAGGGACCAGTGGTCAGCAGCGTGACCTCGTCGGCCGCATGCCGCGCCCGAATGGCGGCAAACGGTCCGAACGACAGGAAAAAATCGCCCAGCGCGCCCAGGCGGATGACCAGGATGCGCTTGCCCGGCATCAGCGCCCTCCGGCCAGGCCGCGATAGACGTCCAGCGTGGCGCGCTGCATGGCGGCCACCGTGTACTGGGCCTGCACCGCCGCGCGAGCGCGGGCGCCGAGCGCCGCGCGCGCCGCCGGCGGCATGTCGAGCACTACGTCCAGCGCCGCCGCCAGGGCGGGCGCGTCGGCCGGCGGCACCAGCCAGCCCGTGGCCGCGTGCGTCACCGTCTCGGCGGCGCCGCCATGATTGGTGGCGACCACCGGGCGCGCCATCGCCTGTGCCTCGATGACCACGCGGCCGAACCCCTCCGGCGCGGTGGACGCGCTGATGACGACGTCGGCGAGCGCATAGGCCGCCGGCATGTCGTCGGCGTGGCCGACCAGGCGAACGCGATCCGCCACGCCGAGCCGGGCGGCGAGCGCGGTCAGCCCTTCGGCATAACGCCGGCGTCCCTGGTCGCCGCCGACCAGCACGACGACGGCCTCGCGGTGGCGCATGCGGGCCAGCGCCGCGATCAGTTCCTCCTGCCCTTTCCAGCGGGTCAGCCGGCCCGCCAGCAGCAGGATCGGCTGTCCGTCCACCACCCCCCAGGCCCGCGCCAGCGCGGCCCGGCGTTCCGGCCCAACGGCATCGGGGTCGAAGACGGCGGGATCGACGCCGCGCGGAATGACCCGGATGCGGGCCGGGTCCACCCCGTGCCGCGCCGCCACCAGCCCGGCGACGTAGCGGCTGATGGCGATGACCACCTCGCCGCGCGCCATCACCGCGTTGTAGGCGCGCTTGAGGCGCGGCCGCTCGCCGTAAGGGGCGTGGTAGGTGGTGACGAAATGCGCCCCGGTGCGACGTGCGGCCAGCCAGGCCGACCAGGCCGGCGCGCGCGAGCGGGCATGCACGACGCTGACCCCCTCGGCGCGGATCACCGCGGCCAGCCGCGCGGCGTTGCGCCACATGGTCAATGGCGACTTGCTGTCGAGCGGCAGGACGATGCTGCGTCCGCCGGCGCCCTCCACCCCTGCGGCCATGGCGCCGCCGGCGCTGGCCACCAGCGCGGTGCCGCCGGCGCGCACGATGGCGGCGGCGATCTCCACCGTGCCGCGCTCCACCCCGCCACCCTGCAGCGCCGGCAGGACCTGCAGAACCACCGGCATGCGCGACGGGCTTTCTTCCATCATGCCGGGCCTATATCACGCGGCCCAACGAATGGAAGGTGCGTGGCGATGGAACGGAGCGGACGGCTGGACCGCGGCGACGGGGTGGAACTGGCCTGGGCGTTGCTGGCGGGCCGGGGACCCACGCTGGTGTTCCTGCCCGGCTTCGCCAGCGACATGACGGGATCGAAGGCCATCGCGTTGCGTGACTGGTGCGCCGCCGAGGGAAGGGCGCTGCTGCGACTCGACTATTCCGGCCACGGCGCCAGCGGCGGGGCGTTCACCGCCGGCACCATCGGCGAATGGGCGGACGACGCGCGCCGCACGATCGCCGCCGTCACCGAGGGACCGCTGGTGCTGGTCGGCTCGTCCATGGGGGGCTGGATCGCGCTGCTGACCGCGCTCGCCATGCCGGAGCGCGTGGTGGGGCTGGTCGGCGTCGCCGCCGCGCCGGATTTCACCGAGGATCTGATGTGGGCGGCCATGCCCCCGCGGGAACGCGAAAAGCTGCGGCGCGACGGCGTGCTGTACATGCCGAGCCAGTACGGCGACCCCACCCCGATCACCCATGCGCTGATCGAGGAGGGGCGCCGGCATCTGCTGCTGGGGGCGGAAATCGCACTGGACTGCCCGGTGCGGCTGCTGCACGGCCAGCGCGACCCGGATGTGCCGTGGCAGCGCGCCTTGCGCCTGGCGGAGCGGCTGCGCGGCGCCGATGTGCAGGTGGTGCTGGTGAAGGACGGCGACCACCGCCTGTCGCGTCCGCAGGACCTGTCGCTGCTCACTCGGACGGTGGCGGGCTTGTTCGCGCCGGATTAGTCCAGCGGCACCGCCATCGGAATCCCCTCCGGCAGCGCCGCGCTGGACCAGCCGCCGCCCAGCGCCTCGATCAGCGCCACGCTGGCGACCAGGCGGCTCTGCTGTATCGCCAGGGCGGCCTGCTGGTCCGTCAGCAGCAGGGTCTGCTCGGTGATCACACTCGTATAGGCGACGGTGCCGGCGCGGTACTCGTTCAACGTGATGTCCACCGCGCGCCGCGTCGAATCGACCGCGATCGCCTCCGCCGCCGCCTGCTGTTCCAGAATGCGCAGGTTGGATAACGCATCTTCCACCTGCTGGAACGCGGTCAGCACGGTCTGCCGATAGGTCGCGACGGACTGGTCATAGCTCGCCCGCGCCGCCGCCACCGCCGCGCTGCGGGCACCGCCGGAAAACAGCGTTTCGCTCGCGCTGGCGCCAAGCGACCAGACGTTGTTGCTGATGGTGAACAACTGCGACAGCGAATTACCGGTCAGCCCACCCAGCGCGGAGAGCGAAATGTCGGGATAGAACGCGGCGACCTGCACGCCGATCAGCGCGTTCTCCGCCCGCATCTGCCGCTCGGCCGCGGCGATGTCGGGGCGGCGTTCGAGCAGCGCCGATGGCAGGCCGGGCGGCACCACCGGTACCGCGCTGGCCAACGGCGCCGGCGCGATGGTCAGTTCCGCCGGCGCGTGACCGGTCAGCATGGCGATGGCATGTTCGTATTGCTGGCGCTGCACGCCGACGCCGACCAGTTGTGCCTCGGTGGACTGCAATTGCGCCCGCGCGGTCACCACGTCGGCGTTCGACGTGGTGCCGGCGTGGTACTGGTTCTCGGTGATCTGCAAGGCGTGCCGGTAGGCGTCGGTGGTTTCGCGCAGCAGGTCCGCCAGCGCATCCTCGGCGCGGAGATCGAAATAGTCGGTCGCCAGCGTCGCCTGCGCCGACAATTTCGCATTCGCCAGATCGGCGGCGCTGACCTCTGCCCCGGCGACGCTGCTTTCCACCTGGCGCCGTACCCGGCCCCAGACGTCCAGGTCCCACGACACGGTGCCGGAGATGGTGTACTCGGTGGCGGCTCTGGAGCGGCCAGATCCCTGTGAAATGTGCTCGGCGGCGCGCGTGACTCCGCCGCTCACGCCGACCGTGGGAAACAGGCCGGCCCGTGCCTCCGCCACCAGGGCGACCGCATTGCGATACTGCGCCTCGTATTCCTTCACGGTCTGGTTGGAGATCTCCACCATCCCTTCCAGCCGGTCCAGCTCCGGATCGTGGTAGACCGCCCACCAGGCGCCCTTGTCCGCGTCGTCCTGCGGCTCGCTGAGCTTCCAGCCGTCCAGCTCCTTGAAGGCGGGCGGCACTGGGGCGTCGGGCCGCTGATAGTCCGGTCCGACCATGCAGCCCGCAACGAACACGGGCAGGATCAGGACGGCCGTCCCGGGGAAAAATCTCATTCCGCCGCTCCCGTGCTCGGCGACAGGCGCGGGAACGCGAGCCGCCAACGCCTGCGCGCCGCCAGGCGGAAACGATCAAGATAGAGATACAGCACCGGTGTGGTGTAAAGGGTCAGCACCTGGCTCACCATCAGCCCGCCGACGATCGCGATGCCGAGCGGCCGGCGCAGTTCGCCGCCGTCGCCGAAACTGAGCGCGAGCGGCATCGCACCCAGGATGGCGGCGCTGGTGGTCATCATGATCGGCCGGAAGCGCAGCCGGCAGGCCTCGAAAATCGCATCGTGCGGGTTCATGTCATGCGCACGTTCCGCCTCGAGGGCGAAGTCGATCATCATGATGGCGTTCTTCTTGACGATGCCGATCAGCAGGATCACCCCGATCAGCGCGATGATGCTGAAATCGGTCCTGAAAACCAGCAGCGCCAGCACCGCGCCGACGCCGGCCGAGGGCAGGGTCGACAGGATGGTGATCGGGTGGATGTAGCTCTCATACAGCACACCCAGCACGATATAGACGGCGATCAACGCCGTGGCGATCAGGATCGGCTCGCTGTTCAGCGAATCCTGGAAGGTCTGCGCGGTGCCCTGGAAGCTGCCGCGGATGCCCGGTGGCATGCCGATCTGCCGCACGGCCTGCGCCACCGCCGTGGTGGCGTCGCTGAGCGACTTGCCAGGGGCGAGATTGAAGGAAATCGTGGTGGCGACGAACAGGCCCTGATGATTGACCGCCAGCGGCGTGTTGCCCGGACCAAAGGTGGTGAAGGCAGCCAGCGGCACCATCGTTTCCTGGCTGGTACTGACCGCGCTGCCCGAGGAGGCGCTGCCCTTGCCGGTGTTGGCGAGCGCATTGGTCGCCGCGTTGCGCGCCGAGCTGCCGGCGATGGTGGCGGCGGAAGTGCTGCCGGTGGTGCCGGCCGCGACCGTGCCGACCACGGCATTGGAGGTCTCCGTGCCGCTGGCCGCCCCGCCGGAGGTGCTGACATAGATGTCCTTCAATGTCTCCGGCGACTGCCAGTAGCGTGGTTCCACCTCCATCACGACATGATACTGGTTCTGCGCGCTGTAGATGGTGGAGACCTGGCGCTGGCCGAAGGCGTCGTACAGCGTATTGTCGATCTGACTGGCGTTGACGCCGAGCCGGCTCGCGCTGGCGCGGTCGATCGTTACGTTGGTTTGCAGGCCCTTCTGCTGCTGGTCGGAATTGACGTCGCGCAGCACGGGATCGCGTTCCAGCGCGGCGAGCAGCTTCGGCGCCCACTGGTACAACAGGTCGGTCGTGTCGGCTTGCAGGGTGTACTGATAGGTGGCGTTGCTCGACCGGCCGCCGACGCGGATGTCCTGGATCGGCGTCATGAATAGTCTGGCTCCCGGCACCACCGCGAGCTTGCGACGCAGCCCGGCCATCACCTGATCGATCCCGGCGCGCCGCGCCAGCGGCTTCAAGGCGACGAAGACCTGGCCCGTATTGGTCTGCCCACCGCCGCCGCCGCCGCCCGCGCCGGTGAAGCCGACCACATCCTGCACCGCCGGATCGTGCTGCACGATATCCATCAGCTGCGCCAGCTTCAGCTGCATCGCCTGGAACGAGGTGCTCTGGTCGGCCTGCAGCCCGCCCATCATCCGGCCCGTGTCCTGCTGCGGAAAGAAGCCCTTCGGCACGATCACGTAGAGCACGACGTTCAGGCCCACCGTCACCATCAGCACCAGCATCACCAGCACGCCGTGGCGCAGCGCCCAGGCCAGGCTGCGCTCGTAGAACGACAGCGCGCGGTCGAACAGGCTGCGCCGGGCCGGCCCGGCGCGCTCGCCCCGCGGACGCAGCAACAGCGCACACATCATCGGCGTCGTGGTCAGCGAGATCGCCAGCGACACCAGGATGGCAACCGACAGCGTCACCGCGAACTCGCGGAACAGCCGCCCGACGATGCCACCCATCAGCAGGATCGGCAGGAACACCGCAATGAGGGAAAAACTCATCGACATCACGGTGAAGCCGACCTCGCGCGCGCCGAGCAGGGCGGCCCGCATCCGGGGCATGCCCACCTCGATGTGGCGCGAAATGTTCTCCAGCACCACGATCGCATCGTCCACCACGAAGCCGGTCGCCACCGTCAGCGCCATCAGCGACAGGTTGTCCAGGCTGTAGCCCAGCAGATACATGATGCCGAAGGTGCCGATGATGGACACCGGCACGGCGACCGCCGGGATCAGGGTGGCGCGGGCGCTGCGCAGGAACAGGAACACCACCAGGGTCACCAGCCCGACGGCCATCAGCAGGGTCATCTCGGTATCGTGCAGGCCGGCGCGGATCGTGGTGGAGCGGTCGTTGGCGATCAGCAGGTCCATGTCGCGCGGCATCGCCGCCATGAGCTGCGGGACCGCCGCCTTCACGCTGTCGACCGTGTCGATGATGTTCGCGCCGGGCTGGCGAAACAGGATCACCAGCACGGCGGGTTTGCCATTCGCATAGCCGGCGTTGCGCAGGTTCTCGACGGAATCCTGCACATCGGCCACGTCCGACAGGCGCACCGCGGCGCCGTTGCGCCAGGCCACCACCAGCGGCTGGTAGTCCGCCGCGTGCGACGCCTGGTCGTTGGTGTAGAGCTGCCAGTGCAGCGCATCCGATTCGATCGCGCCTTTCGGGCTGTTGGCATTGGCCGAGGCCAGCGAGGCGCGGACATCCTCCAGCCCGATGCCGTACTTGAACAACGCCTGCGGATTCAGCTCCACCCGCACCGCGGGCAGCGCCGCGCCGCCGATGATCACCTGGCCGATGCCGCTGACCTGCGACAGGCGCTGCGACAACACATTGGTGGCGACATCGTACATCTGGCCGCGGGTCAGCGTCGTCGATGTCAGCGCCAGGATCAGGATCGGCGCGTCGGCGGGGTTCACCTTGCGGTAGGTCGGGTTGCTGCGCAGGCTGGTCGGCAGATCGGCGCGCGCGGCGTTGATCGCCGCCTGCACATCGCGCGCCGCCCCGTTGATGTCGCGGTCCAGCCCGAATTGCAGCACCACGCGCGCCTGTCCCACCGAACTGGTCGAGGTCATCTCGGTGACGTCGGCGATCTGCCCGAGATGGCGCTCCAGCGGACTGGCCACACTGGTGGCCACCGTGTCGGGGCTGGCGCCGGGCAACGACGCCTGCACCGAGACGGTCGGAAAATCCACCTGCGGCAGCGGCGAGACCGGCAGCTTGAAGTAGGCAAACATCCCCGCCATCGCGATGCCGATGGTCAGCAGCGTGGTGGCCACGGGCCGGGCGATGAACGGGGCCGAGACGTTCACGACGGCGCCTTGCGGGTGGCCAGGCTCTTACCCGACAACCGCCAGGCCAGGCGGTCGAACATCAGGTAGATCACCGGCGTGGTGAACAGGGTCAGCACCTGGCTGACGATCAGGCCGCCAACGATCGCCACCCCGAGTGGGCGGCGCAGTTCCGATCCGGTGCCATTGCCGAGCATCAGCGGCAGCGCGCCCAGCAGGGCCGCCATCGTCGTCATCATGATGGGTCGGAAGCGCAGCAGGCAGGCCTGATGGATCGCCTCGCGCGGCGGCTTGCCTTCCTCGCGCTC
>CAYWOW010000137.1:5287-7288 GCA_964459005.1 uncultured Acetobacteraceae bacterium | reverse complement strand
CCTGGGGCGTCACGCTGGACGTGCGCAACGTCACCACCGACGAGATCGAGAGCAAGGTGGTGATCGACTATGTCGGCGGCGCCGACACCTGGGACCTGATCTACACCGGCGGCGTGCAGCGCATGGCGCAGTGGGCCTATGGCGGCATCATCCAGGACATCGCGCCGATCATCAAATCGGTGGGCGATCCGCGCCTGCTGGCCTGGGACCAGTTCACCGACGCCGCCCGCCACGCGGTGACCGACGGCGACAAGGTATGGGGCCTGACCTGCGCCACCAGCGAGCAGGCCTACGTGTACCGCCGCGACATCTTTGGCGATGCCGGTGAGCGCGCCGCTTTCGCCAGGCGCTTCGGCTATCCTTTGGCGGTGCCGGCGACCTATGCCCAGCATCAGGACGTCGCCGTCTTCTTCACCCGCAAGCGGGGCGACATGCTGGCGGGCAAGCCGCTCGACCGCGATTTCTACGGCACCATCCTGTGCGACAAGCGCGGCACTTTCCTGTGGCACACCTACGAGAATTTCGTCGCCGCGTTCGGTGTCAGCGTCTACGATCCGAAGACGAAGAAGGTGGGTCTGACCAGCGCCGCCAACCTCGCCCTGGTGAAGGCGATGAAGGACCTGGTGCCGTTTCTGCCGCCCAGCCACATCAACCTTTCCAGCGGCGAGGGGGTGACCCTGTTCGGCAACGGCCAGGCCGCGATGATTGGCGAGTATTTCGACCGGCAGGTGCTGACCATGACGCGCAAGGGCACGCCGGTGACCCTCGACATGGTGGACTTCGCCTTCTTTCCCTCCGCCGAAGGCAATCCCACGGGGGCCGTCAGCGGCATGCGCTCCGGTCCGCCGGTGGTTTCCATCTATGGCCGTTCGCGCAATGCCGAGGCGGCCTACAAGCTGCTGGAGGCGGCGCTGGCGCCGGCGGCGATGAACGAGATGGCGCGCAAATACCCGGGCTACATGCCGGCCCGCGTGGAGGCGCTGCAGTTGAAGGCGGTCAACGATCCGACCTCCGCCTACCTGCTGAAGCTGGCGGCCGCGAAAGTCACCGCGCTCACCGATTTCGACATTCTGCCCTATCCCTCGATCCTCAAGGCGTCGGAGATCGTCGATGCGGTCACCGGCGCGCTGTCGGACATTTTGGTCGGCGCGCCGATCGAGCCCAAGCTGGCCGAGATGCAGGCCAAGGTCGAGCAGATCGTGGCGCCGCTCTGACCATGCCGCGTTTCGCCGTCCGCGGGTTGGAACTGCACAGCGCCTATGCCTGGGACATGGCCTGGGTGCGTCGCGCGTTGGACTTCATCGGCGCGCACGACATGACGGCGCTGGTGCTGCACCGCAACGACATCGTCGATCTGGTGGTCTATCCCGGCCGCATGTTCGGCGCCTCGGACGACTGCGCCAACATCTTCGAGCGCTACCAGCAGATCTATCGCAAGCTCTACCAATACACGCCGACGCGCCGCAGCGGCCCCTATCAGCGGCGCGACTACCTGCGTCGCGTGTGCGATCTCGCGGCCCGGCAGGGCACCGAGGTGTGGCTCCAGAACAAGGAACTTTCCTTCCACGATATTTTCCTGGAGTTCAATCCGCAGCTCACCAAGGGCGGCACGGTGTGCCCGAACGAGCCGTTCTGGTGGGATTTCGTCCACGCCAAATACACCGAGCTGTTCCAGGACCTGCCCGGCATCGCCGGCATCATCACCGCTCCGGGCACCGGCGAAAGCCGCCTGTCCGCTGCGGCCAACCGCTGCGACTGCGCGCTGTGCCGCGGTGTTACGCGGACGCAATGGTACGGCAAGCTGATCGGCGCCCTGCACGCGCCCATCCGCGCCGCCGGCAAGCAACTCGCGGTGCGCGACTTCGTCTTCGACCGGGCGGCGCACGAGGAACTCGCCGGGGCGATGGAGCAGTTGCCCGCCGATATCATCGTCAGCCTGAAGAACACGCCGCACGACTACTATCCGACGTTTCCGGACAACCCGCGCCTGGGCCGGGTGGG
>CAYWOW010000137.1:0-5187 GCA_964459005.1 uncultured Acetobacteraceae bacterium | reverse complement strand
GGGTGGGGCCGCACCGGCAGTGGATCGAATATGACTGCATGGGGCAGTATTTCGGTTGGGGCATTGCGCCGGCGATCATGATCGAGGATATCGCACGGCGTCTCACGGCCGCCGAAGCGGCCGGCGCCGAGGGGGTGGTGTTCCGCACCGACTGGGAGAGCCTCGACGGCCACAGTGCTTTTCACACCCCAAACCTGGTCAACCTGCATGCCGGTGCCGCCTTGTCTCGCGACGCATCCGTGCCACGGGTCGGGATCTGGCAATCCTGGCTGGAAGAACAGGGCATGCTGGAGCGGGGGGCGGGCGCCGCGCCCGCGATCGCCTGGGTCGAGGCGGTACTGGGCGGATGCTGGGCGATTACCCGCCGCGCCTGCTTCGCGCAGGACTGTGTCTTTTCCGATTCGACCAACTACCCGGTGAGCCTCGACCACGCCTTCTGGCTGGCCGAGGAGAAGAACAGCCTGCGCGACTGGGACGCCGCGAAGGCCGATGCGCTGGCCCCCACCGAGGCGGTGGCGCGCCGCGTCATGGCGGAGAAGGACGAGGCGGTGGCGCGCGCCGAGGCCCTGCTGCCGCTCGCCGCGCGCTGTCCGGCCGGCCTCACCGCCGCGGCGCATCGCGACATTGGCGCCAGGATCGATGTTTTTGTCCGCTACGTCCGGGGCTATCGTGCCGTCGGCCACGCGCTCATCCTGGCGCGGGTGCTGTTGCAGGGCAGCCCGGGCACGTTCCGTCCGGTAGCGGAGACGCTTGTGCGGGCGGCGTTGGCGGACCTGCTGGCGATCGCCGCGGGCTTCGAGGTTTTTGCGCGTGAAACCGACCACCCGCACCGGGTGTACACGCTGCTCAGCCCCGACCGGCTGCGCGCCCTGCACGCCGATCTGGCGCGGCGCCTCGCCGCGCGGCCAGCGTCGTGAGCGCACTGGCGCGACAGCGGCGGCACGCGCTGCTGCTGCTGTTCATTCCCGGATTCTTCTACCTCGTCTCGGTGCGCATCGTGCCGGCCGCCCTGACGATCGGCATGAGCTTTTCGAAGTGGAACCTCAAATCGGGCGCGCCGCCGAGCTTCGCCGGCCTGTCCAATTACGGGACGCTGCTGCACGATGCGGGCTTCGGCCTGTCGCTCGCGCGCACCTTGATCTTCACGGCCTGCGCGACCGCGATCGAACTGACGCTGGGCCTCGCCGTCGCCATGCTGCTCAACCGCCGGTTTCCCGCGCGGCGGGCGGTGCGCACCGTGGTGCTGGCGCCCATGGTCATCACCCCCGCGGTGGTCGGCATGATGTGGTTCATCCTGTTCCATGACACCATCGGGCCGCTGAACTGGTTCCTGTCCGCGGTCGATCTCGGCCCGGTGGGCTGGCTGACCAGCCAAAGCGTGGCGATGGCCTCGGTGCTGCTGATGGACGTGTGGCACTGGACGCCGTTCATGTTCCTGCTGTCGCTCGCGGCCTTTCAGGCAGTGCCACAGGAATCGCTGGAGGCGGCGGCGGTGGACGGCGCCACGGCGTTGCAGTCGCTGCGCCTGGTGCTGCTGCCCGCCATCGCCGACACGCTGGTGGTGGCGGCCGTGCTGCGCGCCATGGAGGCGTTCGAGTTGTTTGCCGAGCCCTACGTGATGACCGGCGGCGGGCCGGGCAATGCGACCGAGACGATCAGCCTGCACATCTACAAGTCGGCTTTCCTGTTCTTCGACATGGGCTATGCCGGCGCGATGATCGTGGTGAGCATCGGCATCCTTGTCGCCCTCTACAGCATTTCGTTGCGCCTGGGGCCGCGCGCGGCATGAGGCGCGGCATCCCCTCGCGCCTCGGGCTCGTCCTTGCGCTCGCCGTCCTGCTGATCTGCACCCTGTTTCCGGTCTACTACATGGTGCTGACCTCGCTGAAGCCGGACGAGACCCTGCTGGCGCAGCCGCCGGCCTTCCTGTTCGCCCCGGTGCTGGAGCACTACGCTACGCTGCTGCACGACGGCGACTTTCCGCGCTACTACGCCAACAGCATCGTCGTCGCGGTCGGCGCCACCGCGCTGGCGGTGTTCCTCGGCTCGATGATGGCCTACATCCTGGCCACCATCCCGTTCCGCCTGTCGCCGCTGGCTTTCTTCTTCATCCTGCTGCCGCGCACGTTTCCGCCGATCACCACGCTGATTCCGATTTTCGTCGTGGTGCGCTGGCTCGGCATGATGGACCGGCTGGAGACGCTGATCCTGTTCGAGACGGCGGCGCGCCTGCCGCTGGTGGTCTGGATCATGCGCGGCTTCATCCGCACCATTCCCTTCCCCCTGCTGGAGGCCTCGTTCGTCGATGGTTGCACGCCGGCGCAGGCTTTTTTCCGCATCATCGTGCCGTTGGCCGCGCCCGGGCTGGCGGCGGTGGGCATCATCAGCTTCATCGACACCTGGAACGCCTTCCTGATGCCGCTGGTGCTGACAAACTTCAACGCCGTCACCGCCCCGGTGGGCATGATGTCCTATGTGAACAGTGAGGAACAATTGATCTGGGGCGTCATCGCTGCCGGCGGCGTGCTCACCATCCTGCCCGTGCTTGTTATCGCGTTCGCCCTCAACCGGTTCCTGTTGCAAGGTCTTACCGCCGGGGCGGTGAAATGAATCCGTCGGAGCATCAGCACATGAGCTTCACCTTCCGCGGCTTCGAAATGCACGGCCGGCGCCTGTGGGAGCGCGATCGCGTCGAGCAGGCACTGGCCTTCATCCGCGCCCATGACATGACTGCGCTGGTGCTGCACGAGCCCGACATCATGCACCAGCTCGTCTTCCCGCGTTCGTTCTTCGACCCCTACGCGCAATGGACGAGCGCACCGGCCCGCCGCGGCGAAAACGCCATCCAGAACAACCGGATCTATGTCGAGCATCTGCTGAACCTGGCCCACAACCAGGGCACCGAGTTGTGGCTGGAAGTGAAGGAACTGACATTTCCGGACGAGGTGTTGGAGGCACGGCCGGAGCTTATCAAGAACGGCGTGGTCTGCCCGAGCGATCCGTTCTGGGGTGGCTTTATCGCCGCCAAAACCGAGGAACTGCTGACCGACTTTCCACTGCTCTCAGGCATCGTTCTCAGCCCCGGCTCGCCCGAGGGGCGCGCGTCGCGGTCGCAGAACAAGTGCGGCTGCGCGGTCTGCGCGGCAACCTCGCTGGTGGACTGGTACGACGGCATTATCCGCGCCATGCACGCTCCACTTGCCGCTCGCGGCAAGCGGCTGGCGGTGCGTGATTTTGCCTACAAGCCGGTGGACCATGAGCCGCTGATCGAGGCGGTCGGCCGTCAGCCCGAGGACGTCATCTTCTGCATCAAGACTACGCCGCACGACTTCTACCCGACGTTTCCGGACAACCCCGCTTTCGGCCGGCTGGCCGGCCGGCCGCAATGGGTAGAGTACGACGCGCAGGGCCAGTTCTATGGCTGGGGCGTGTTTCCGTGCGTCATGTTCGACGACATCCGGCGCCGCGTCGCCCATGCCGCCGCAAAGGGCGCGACCGGCGGGCTGTTCCGCTCGGAGTGGGAGCGCATCAGCGATCTTTCCGCGCTTGATGGCCTGAATGCGATGAACATGGTGGCGGCTGCCATGCTGGCGCTCGGTCCGGCCAGCGACCAGGTGATCTCGGCGGCCTGGTTGCGGGATCGCGGCTGGGACGAGGCGGCGGCGCCATGGCTGGCGCGGGTTGCCTCGCGCACCTGGCCGATCTTGCGCGATGCGCTCTACATCGACGACTTCCTGTTTTCCGATGCGTCGATGTTCCCGCGCAGCATCGGGCGGGCTTGGTGGACGATGGAAAAAAAGCACGCGCTGGTGCCGTGGTCGCCGGTCCACCAGGGGCGGCTCGATCTGGACGCAACGCGTGTTGCGGCGCTGCTGACGCAGAAGCAATCGTCCGTCGACGGAGCGAATGCGCTGGTCGCTTTCCTCGCCGGGCCGCATCCCGGTGTACCCCGTGAGCTGCTGGCGCTGTGGCGGCAAAGCACGGCACTGCTGCCGCTCTATGTCGAGGGCATGCTTCTTTGTGCCGAGGTCTGCCTGCGTGCGCGCTGGCAGGAGCGCGATCCCGCGGCAACCGACCGCACTGCCTTCGCTGCCGCGGTGGACCGCCTCGCACGCTTCGGCGACGGGCTGCGTCCGTTGGCGACGCAGGCCCGCCATCCGCATCAGGTGGTGATGCTGCTGGACGCGCACCGCGTCGACGACATCGTCATCGAGGCGCGCAGGTCCGTCTCCAGGTGGTCGAGCCGGGCGGTGTCCAGCATCCAGTAGGCGATATAGGCGTAGCGCGTGCCTTCGAGGCGCCGCGCCAGCGAATCGCGATGGGCGGCGAGCGCGTCGATTTCCGCGTATGCCGATGCCTGCGTGGCCGGGCTGCCCACCTGGCGGTGCAGCCGCACGGCGAAGCACGCCCGCGCGCAGGCCCGAAATCCCCGCGCATACCAAGCGAAAAGCGAAAACGTGTCGCGCAGTTGCGCCCGCCCCGGTTCCGGGAGGTCTTCGGTCGCGGCGCTGATGTCGTCGGACATGGCATCGGCTTCGGCGACCGCCGCGTCCTTTTCCGCACAGATTTCTGCCAGCTTGTCGGCGCTCATGTCGAGCGCCCCGCGCTGCGCCGGCTCCCACTCGGCGATGCCGTGCACTTCCAGCAGCATCATCTCCGCCTTGCGCAGCGTGTCGGGAAACATGCAGTCCTCATGGAACACGTGGCGCAGCACGAACACGGTTTTGCGCATCGCCGACCAGGAGCGCAGCAGCACGTCCTGCAACGCCGCGCGGGCACGCGGATGGCCCCCGAGGTCGAACCGCGCCTCGTCCAGCCCGCCGCCCAAGGTGGTCGCCACCGGCCGTTCAAGCTGCGCCGCCACCAGCGCGGCGGTCTCAGCCGACGGGTCCTGCGCCAGTCGGGCAAATCCGGAGAGGTTGGAAAAATTCAGAGTATCGAACACGCTGCCGTCGGAAATCACTTCCCAGTCCGTGCGCGCCACCACCCCGCTCACCCCGTTTGCCGCGCAATGGCGGAAGCGTGCGCGCATGTCGTCCAGCACGATCGCCGGGAACAGGCCAAGGCCAAAAAACTGTCCCCAAGTGTCGAACTCCACCCATTGCGGGTGCGCGCCCACGTGGCCGATACTGGGATTGTCGGGGAAGGTCGGATAGTAGTCGTGCGGCGTGTTCTTGAGCGAGATGA
>CAYWOW010000136.1:0-7311 GCA_964459005.1 uncultured Acetobacteraceae bacterium | reverse complement strand
CGACCTTCGGCATGATCGCGATCATCTTCGTCGGATTCCGGATGGGCTTCGCGACGGCGACCGAGATCTCGGCCTTCGCCGTCGTCTATGCCGTCGTCGTCGGCGGTTTCGCGTTTCGCGAATTCACCGTCAAATCCTTCATCGACCTGTTCATCAGCGGCGCCGCGCGGGCCGGCATGGTGATGTTCATCATCGCGATGTCACAGGCCTTCGCCTTCGTTCTGACGATCGAGCGGATTCCCTATCATCTCGGCCTGTTGATGGTCGCACTGGGGCACAGCGTCGGAACCTGGGCCTTCCTGCTGATATCGCTGCTGGTGCTCATCGTCATGGGCGCGATGCTGGAAGGCGCGGCCGCGCTCATCATCTTTGGCCCGCTGCTGATGCCGGTGGGGGTGCAACTCGGGTTCAATCCGTTGCACTACGGACTGCTGCTCATCCTCGGCATGGGGCTCGGCTACTTCGCGCCGCCGCTCGGACTCGGCCTTTACACGTCCTGCGCCATCGGCCGGGTGACGCTGGAGGATGCGACCAAGCCCGCCCTCAAGTATCTGGGAGTGATGTTCGTGTGCGCTCTGGTGGTCGCCTACGTACCGGCGATCTCGCTCACGCTGCCGCATTATTTCGGCTACCACTGAGAAGTAACGCCACGCGGTCCGCGCCGGCCCTGCATCCCCGGCCTTGCGCGCGGCGCGTTCCGCTGGGACGATAGGAGGCTTCGAGGGAGGCGGGCATGGAGCCGGAGCGGTTTTCCGAGTTGGACGAGGCGTCGCTGAGCGATGAACAGCGCCGGGTGCGCGCGGATATCCTGGCGGGTCCGCGCGCCGGCATGCGCGGGCCGTTCAAGGCTCTGCTGCGCAGCCCCGGCCTGTTCGATACGGCGCAGAAGCTGGGCGCGCACATCCGCTTCCGCTCCTCGCTGCCGCGGGCGCTGAACGAACTGGCGATCCTGCTGACGGCGCGGCATTGGACCGCGCAGTTCGAGTGGTATGCCCACCACAAGCTGGCCCTGGAAGCAGGTCTGCCGCGGACCGTCGCCGCGGCCATCGCCGAGGGCCGGCGGCCCGAAGGCATGAGCGATGAGGCCGCCGCGGTGCACGACTTCGTCCGCTCGCTGCTGGGCACCGGCGCGGTGACGGACGCCCAGTTCGCGGCGGTGCGGGAGCGCTTCGGCGAGGTGGGCGTGGTCGATCTGATCGGCGCGGTCGGCTACTACTCGCTGGTGTCCATGGTGCTCAATGTCGATCGGCTGCAGGTTCCGGGCGGAGAATTGCCGTTGAAGCCGTTGCGGTAGGGGCCGGACGATGTGCGACACCATGGCGGCGAGCCGCGAAGCGACCGTGACCGGAGGCGCCCTGTTCGCCAAGAACAGCGATCGGGAGCGCAACGAGGCGCAGTTTCTGCAGTTTCGGCCGCGCCGCCGCTACGGACGCGGCGCGGTGGAGCGGGCCACCTACATCGCCATCGCGCAGCCCGCCGAGACCCACGCCGTGCTCCTGTCGCGACCGTTCTGGACCTGGGGCGCCGAAATGGGCGCGAACGAGCACGGGGTCGCCATCGGCAACCAGGCCGTGCACCCCCGCCTGCCGCCGCAACGGCGCGCCGCCCTGATCGGCATGGACCTGGTGCGGATCGGGCTGGAGCGCGGCGCGACCGCCGCCCAGGCGGTCGAGGCGATCACCGGCGCGCTCGAACGCCATGGCCAGGGCGGCAGTTGCGGGCACCTCCGCCGGCGCTGGTACGACAACAGCTTCATCGTCGCCGATGCGCGCGAAATCTACGTGCTGGAGACGGTCGGCCGGCACTGGGCGGTGCAGCGCGCCAGCGGGACGCGGTCGATCTCCAACACCTACACGATCGGCACCGATTTCGCGCGGTGCAGCGAAGGGTTGCAGGCTTTTGCGCGCGCGCAGGGCTGGTGGCGCGGGGGAAAATTCGACTTCGCGGCGGCGGTGACGGACCCGGGCAACCCGGGGCTGGCGGTGGCGCGCAGCCGATGCGCGCGCAGCACGGCGCTGCTGGCCGAACGGGCGGGTCGGCTCGACGCGGCGGCGCTGATGGCGGTGCTGCGCGACCACGGCGAAGACGGCGCGCGGGGAGACTGGCACCCACAGGACGTGCGGGGCGCCAATATTTGCATGCACGCCGCCGACGGGCGCCGGGGCGGACAAAGCGCCGGCTCGCTGGTGTGCGACCTGCGCGACGGCGCGGCGGTGCACTGGGTCACCGGCACCTCGGCGCCGTGCACGTCCCTCTTCAAGCCGGTCTTTGTCGACGCCGGCCTGCCCGACCTGGGGCCGCAGCCCGGCGATAAACACGACCCGGCGACACTGTGGTGGCGGCACGAGATGCTGCACCGCGCCCTGCTGCGCGGCGACGGCCCGTGGCCCGGCTTTGCCGCGGAGCGCGACGCACTGGAACGCGGTTTTGTCCATCGCGCCGAGGCCGCACTGGCCGGCGATACCGCGGAGCGTCGAGGCGTCACGGAAACCTGCTGGCGGGAAGCGGCGGCGGCCGAGACGCGTTGGCTGAGCGCCCTGCAAGGCCGCAACGCCGCCTCGATGCGCCGCCCCGCCTACCTGCGGTCGTGGGAGAAACACGACGGCCTGGCGGCGATTCACGCCTCGTGACGGGGCTCGCGGTAGTTCTCGACCAGATCCCCTTCGAACAACCGACGGCGGGCATTCTCGAGATGCTCGCGCATGACCAGTCGCGCCTGGTCCGGATCCGATCGGGCAATGGTCTCACGAATGGCCTGGTGCTCGGCCTGAACGAGGGAAAGGCGCTTCTTCGTTCGACGCAATGACAGATTGTGGGTGACGGAAATGCCGAAAATGAACTGATCCCGGATGGCAGCCAGCGACGAGACAAAATACGGGTTGCCACTGGCCTGGGCCACACTCACGTGGAATTCGAAATCCGCGTCGACACCCGACGTGTTACGGACCGCGGCTTCATCGAGGCCGGCCAGCGCCCGGTCTATCTTATCAAGAAAGGTGGCGTTTCGGTTGATCGCCGCGTAGTAAGCCGCCTCGCCTTCCACGCCGATGCGAAATTTGAAACAATTCTGGATGTCGGGAATCTGGCTCAGTTGCACCAGTTGGAGCACCGTCTGGTGGGGCTGGCGGATCACGAAGTTGCCTGATCCGCGGCGCGATTTCAGAATTCCATCGTCGCGCAACCGTTGCAGGGCGATGCGCAGCACCGGGCGGGAAACGTCGATTTCGCGCGCCAGCTCGATCTCCGGCGGAAGCCTGGAGTTGACGGCGTATTTTCCGCTGATCACCGCGGCGATCAGTTTCTCATAGACCATATCGCTCAAATAATAGCTGTCGTTCTCCGGGTTTACGTTCGACACGTTGGCGCTCACTCCACCAGGCCAGGATCGTTGGGCATCAGGTTCCGGGCTTGAAGCGTTTGGCCAGTTGCTCCAGACCATTGGCCAGAATGCCCAGGTCGGAGCCGACGGCGGTGAACAGGCAACCCTTGTCGATGTAGTGGTGGGCCATTTTTTCATTGCCGGTCAGGATCCCCGCCGGCATGCCACAGGCCTTGATGCGATCGATGGCATCGTCGATGACCGTCAGCGCCTCCGGATGGGTCGGATTGCCGAGATGGCCAAGCGAGGCCGACAGGTCGCCGGGTCCGATGAAAATGCCATCGATTCCGTCCACGCCGGCGATCTTCTCGATGTTCCGCACCGCAAGCGACGTCTCGATCTGCACCAGCACGCAAATCTCCTCGGCGCAGCGGGCGAAATAGTCGCGCACGCGGCCATAGCCCGCGGCGCGTCCTGCCGAGGCGAAACCACGCACGCCCTGCGGCGGATAGCGCGTGGCGGCAACTGCTTTGCGCGCTTCTTCCTCGGTCTGCACCATGGGGATGAGGAAGGTCTGGGCGCCGATGTCGAGGAAGCGTTTCATCATGACGGTGTCGTTCCACGGCGGACGCACCACCGGGTGGGTGGGGCTGCCGGCGACCGCCTGCAACTGACTGCAAACCATGCGCAGGTCGTTCAGCGTGTGCTCCGTGTCGATCAGCATCCAGTCGAAGCCGGAGCCGGCCAGAATTTCCGCCGAGATGTTGTCGGGAAGGCTGCTCCATATCCCGATCTGCGAGCGGCCGGATTTGATGGCGCGTTTGAAATGGTTGATGGGCAAATCCATATTCCCTGCTCCTCGATCCGTCATGTCGTCGTCGCACGCGTCCGGGGATGATCTACCGCAACCCGGCGCGTGGCGATAGATCACCCGCCAGTCCTCAGCCGAAAAACTCCTGCGTTTTTTGCGATTCGTAGCGTTCGAACCGTTCCGACGTCCTGATCCTGTCGAGCATGGCTGCGTCCTCCTCGGTGAATGTCGCGTTCTGCAAAACCCTCAGCGCGTTCAGAAGATTGCGCGGCTTGCCCGTGCCATAGGTCAGCGTGGTGACCGCGTCGTGCGCCAACACCCAGCGCAGCGCCGCGTCGGCCAACCTGGCCGTGTCGGCAAGGCCGATGTCCTCGGCCATGCGGAACAGCGCGCCCTTCATGAAGGCTTCGCGGGCAAAGACTCCCATGCCTTTTCCGGCGGCCGCGGAAAGAACCTTCTCCTCGGGATGAAAATCGGCAAAATTAAAGTTTATGTAAATCGCATCGAAGCAGCCCCGACCGATTTGCGTCATGTAGGTGAATTCGCCGGAAAACGTATCCGCCACGGCGAACCGGATCAGGCCTTCTTTTTTGAGCTCGCCGATGTTGTGGCTGATTTTTTCCATATAATCGGGGTCGTTATCCAAAGCCGCTTTCATGAACGGCATGTTCAGAAAGTCAACCCGCTCGCGGTGGAGCAGCTTCAGTATTCTTTGCACCTCGGCTTTCAGCAGGTCGTAGGTGGCCAATTTCACGTTGTTTTTGTCGTAGGTATAGCCGAACGACTCCGGCCGGGTCTGAACGTAGATCTCATAGGGCGGCTTCACCTCCTGGAGGTTTCTGCCGAGCGCTTCCTTTTCCGAGTCCTGGGTGACGTCGAAGAAATTAATTCCGTTGTCGAAGGCGGTGCGCAGGATCTGCTTGCGCGCCTCCTGCCCAAATCCCTCGAATATGTAGCCGGGCTTGATCGCCAGTTGCATGTCCTCGTTGAAACCGCGCGACAGGCCGCTGGGCAGATATTCATGCCCTCCCATCGAGATCAGCGAAATGAAGACATCCAGATTGGCAAGCCTTTTGTACAGCATGCTTCGCTCCTCCGGGAGAATGCCGGCGGCACCGGTTCTGGCGATGCCGCCGGCAATCGGTCACGGTTGCAACTGGCGTGTCGGCAGCACCCAGACGACCACAGTACCCAACGCAAGCAGGCCGGCGGTGATGATGAACACCACGGTGAAGCCGGCGCCGAGACCGACGATCCAGCCGGTGACGATGGGCGCCAGCAGGCCGATGATCTGGCCGCAGAAGCTCATCAGCGAGAAGGTCCGCCCAGCCGAGGTTTCGTCGACGATCAAGTCGTTGAGGAGCGCGAAGGTCAAGGCGATGGACACCATGATGACGGTCAGCGCGATGCCGATGGTTAGCACGAGAAGGTACTGATTGACGACCCACGGCGCGATCGCGAGCGCCACCATGCTCGCCACCATCAGCACCGCCACCACCATCCGCCGCTCGCCCCGCTTCGCCCGCTCGTCCGACAGCGACAACCATCGATCGGCGAGGCGGCCGAGCAGGATCGTCGCCACCGTCGCGAAAAGATACATGGCGGACGTCAGGTTGCCGCTGTGCGCCAGGTCGAAGTGGCGGTCCGAGCTGACCAGGTAGGAGGGCAGCCAGGTCAACAGGAAATACGCCGCGTAGGTCTGCACCCCGTTGGCGGCCATGATGCCAAGCATGGAACGCTGTTGCAGCAGCGTGGGGATCGACATCCTGACCGGGCTGGACTGGTCCACGGTGGTCGGCTTCTCGCGCGTCGCGATGATGTAATCGCGCTCATCCTCGGTGATCCAGCGCGCCTTCTCGGGACTGCGATAGAGGATCAGCCAGCCCGCCAGCCAGACGAAGCCAAGCGAACTGAGAATGACGAAGGCCGCGCGCCAGCCGTAGGTGGACACCACGTAGGCCGCCGGCGCGGTCGCCAGGCCAGGGCCAAGCAGGGAGCCGGTCTGCATCAGCGAGGTGAACACGCCACGCTCTTTCAACGGCACCCATTCGCGAATGACCAGGTTGCCGGTCGGATAGGCGGGAGCCTCGCCGACGCCGAGGAAGATGCGGGCGCCGAACAACCCCCCCACCGAGGTCATGAATCCGGTGGCAATGGACACCAGCGTCCAGCCGAAAACGGCGACGGGCAGGAGGACATTCTTGCCGAACCGGTCGATGAACCAGCCGCCCGGGACCATCATGGCCGCGTAGCCCCAGAAGAACGCCGAAAACAGGAGTCCCATGGTGAAGGGACTGAGGCCGAACTCCCTGGCAATGACGGGCCCCGAGATCGACATCGTCATCCGGTCGATGTAGCCGATCGTGATCATCAACAGGAGCATTATTCCGATAACGCCACGTCTGTAGTGATGCGACACCTTCGTTGCGCCTGCATCCGACCCAGCACCTGTTACGCCGGCACTCATTGTTTCCTCCTTTTCGCAGAACGGTGATGTTGCACCCTGCACCCGGCAAAGCGCCCGCGCCCCGTCCCCGGGCGTTCCACCAGCGGAATTGTCAACATTGGTCTTGGGCTGTCAATATCAGTCAGCCATCGGCGGCAAAATAATCCCGGCCCCGGCGACCGGCTTGATGACGTTCTGCGCCAGGAACCGGCCAGACCAGCGGCGCCTGCATCCCGCTTTCCCCCGCCGCTTGATCCAACGCAATGCCGCGGACCCCGGCGGAGCCTAAGCACGCTCCCGCCAGATCTCGTTACCATGCGGCATCGAGACCTGGTGCCTGTTGCATCGCCCGGAAGGGAGAAACCCGGATGTCCGGAATCACGGCCAGGACCGCCGGCGTGGAGCCGGTCTCGCACGGCCACACGACAGCGTGGTGGCGCATCGTCATCCCGCTGGCCGTGATCGCCATCATCGCCCTGCTGCCACCGCCTGCGGGGCTGGCGCAGCACGCGTGGTACTTCTTCGCCATCTTCAGCGGCGTCGTCGCGGCCCTGGTGCTGGAACCGCTGCCGAATGCGGCCGTCGGCCTGATCGGGATCAGCGTGGCGGCGGCGCTGGCACCCTGGGTGCTGCTGTCGCCGGCCGAATTGGCCAATCCGAACGTCAATATGGTGAGCGTGGCGGCGAACTGGGCGTTGTCCGGCTTCTCCAGCACCACGGTCTGGCTGATCGGCG
>CAYWOW010000135.1:0-7361 GCA_964459005.1 uncultured Acetobacteraceae bacterium | reverse complement strand
GCGTTCCCGTTTCAGCCCTTGCGGGCCACCGTCACCTGCCGCGGAGCATAGCCGGACCCGCAACGGAAAACCAGGGGTTGCCGCTCACACTGGAAACAACGGCGGCGGGCAGGCCGCCACCAGGGCCGGCGGCACGCCGCGCAACCCGACCGCGAGCGTTGCCAGAACGCCGGCCCGCTGCGCCGCCAGTCCGGCCTGCCAGGTGCCCGCCAGCACCGGCCGCACCGGCGCGTCCGCCATCGGTCCGGCCTCCCGCCAGGCCAGGTAATCGGTCCATTGCTCGCGGCGGAACCCGCGCCCGCGCGGCGCGCTGGCGGTGCGTTCCAGGCGCAGCCGCCTGCCGTCCGGCACCACCGAGAGGCGCGTGTAGAGCAGCGATCCATCCGCGCCGCGCCAGCTCAGCACCTCCAGCGCCACCACCCGCCCGGCGGCGGCCACCGCGAGCAGGTCGCGCGTGCCCTCTGGCAGATCGGCGGCGAAGGCCAGCGCCACCGCCGGCGCCCCGCCCAGCGGAAATGCCGCCAGCACCCGCGCGCGGGCGGCCGGCACGCCGATGCCGCCGAGCGTGGCGCTCTCCTCGGCCCCCCCGTCGGCCGCGCGCGCCGGGGCGCGCGGCCAGGCCAGGACCGACAGGAACATCAGCAAGCCGCGGCGGAACATGGCGCCAGCCTGCGGCACCGCGGTTAACGCCGCCTTTCCCGCGCGTCGGGCCTGTCAATCGGCGCGGGCTCTGCTACATGCCGCGCATGAGCGATCCGAAAACCGCGTCCCGTGCGTGGCTGCGCGAGCAGTCAAGGTCGGGTCGGCGCGGCGCCCTGCCGGTGATGGCGTTCGGCCTGGCCAGTTGCGCGCTGGCGATCGGCCAGGCCTGGTGCGCCGGCTTTGCCCTTGAGGCCGCGCTGCGGCCCGGCCCCGGCGCCCTTCCGCTGGAACTGCTCGCCGGTTTCGCGGGGCTGGCCGTGCTGCGCGCGGGGCTCGCCATCCTGTCCGAGCGCGCCGCCTTCGAGGCCGGCGCCGCCGCCCGCCGCCGCCTGCGCACCGACGCCCTGACCCGCCTGCTCGCCGCCGGCCCCGCGCTGCTGCGCGGCCGCCACTCGGCGGAGCTGACCAGCGTGGTGGTCGATCGCATCGAGGCGGTGGACGGGCTGTTCGCCCGCTGGCTGCCCGCCGCCACGCTCGCCATCGTCGCCCCGCTGCTGGTACTCGGCGCGACGGCCGCCGCCGACCCCCTCGCCGCCCTCGTGCTCGGCGGCTGCGGCCTGCTGGTACCGGTCGCGATGGCGCTGTCCGGCATCGGCGCCGCCCGCGCCTCCCGCCGCCAGTTCGCCGCCCTCTCCCGCTTGCAGGCCCGCTTCCTCGACCGCGTGCGCGGCATCGCCACCATCGTCATGCACGGCCGCGCCGGCGAGGAGGCGGCCGCCCTGGCCCGCGCCGCCGACGAGTTGCGCCGGCGCACCATGCGGGTGCTGCGGGTCGCCTTCCTGTCCTCGGTGGCACTCGATCTGGCGATGGCGCTGGCGATGATCGTCATCGCGCTGCGCTACGGCGCGCAGGCGCTGTCCGGCGGCCTGGCCAGCCCGGGCGGCGCGCTGTTCGTGCTGCTGCTGGTGGCGGAGTTCTTCGCCCCGCTGCGCGCCTTCGCCGCCGCCTACCAGGAACGCTTCCACGCCGCCGCCGCCGCCACCGCGCTCACCGCGCTGCCCCCCTTGCCGCCGCCGGCGCCCGAGCTGCTGGTGCGCACCGTGGCGGCGCGCGGCGTCAGCGTCGCCTTCGACAACGTGAGCCTCACCTGGGACCCGGCGCGCGGCCCGGCGCTGGACCGGCTCAGCTTCCGCGTGCCCGCCGGCGAGACGCTAATTCTCGTCGGTCCCTCGGGGGCCGGCAAATCGACGGTGATGGAGATCCTCCTCGGCTTCGTGCGCCCCGACTCCGGCCGCGTCACCTTCAACGGCGCCGACATCGCCACCCTGGTGCCGCAGGCCCTGTCGCGCCTGACCGCCTGGATCGGCCAGCAACCCACCCTGTTCGCCGGCAGCATCCGCGACAACATCCGCTTCGCCCGCCCCGAGGCCACCGACGACGAGGTGGCGGAAGCCGCCCACCTGGCCCGCGTCGAGAGCTTCGCCGCCACCCTGCCGCTGGGGCTGGACACCCAGGTGGGCGAGGGCGGCTACGGCCTGTCCGGCGGGCAGGCCCAGCGCATCGCCATCGCCCGCGCCTTCCTCAGGAACGCGCCGCTGCTGTTGCTCGACGAACCCACCCTGCACCTCGACCCGGCCACCGAGGCCGAGGTGCTGGACAGCCTGAGGCGCCTGACCATCGGGCGCACCGTCATCCTGGCCAGCCACTCCTCGGCGGCGCACGGGTTCGGCGGGCGGCGGCTGGACATGCGGGCCGGGCGTGTCGCGCTGCCCGTTCGCTAGTCACGATCAAGAGACCACCACGGAGCGGGTGGTTACGGGCGGTTGATGTCATCGAACTGTCGTCGTTCTGTCGCACCGGCATCATTGGCGGCCGATTAAGTCGCCCCACTGCTTCCACCGTCGGGTCGCCGGGCCAAAATTGGATCAGCCAACACTGTATCAGACGGGCTCCATGCCCGCTCTGGCGGGTGTCGTGGTGCCCGCCCGGCACCTCGGCCGCCATGCGCGCCCGGCAGAGCTTTCGGCGTTGCTGCTGCTCGCACCGTCGCTGGTGTTCCTGCTCGCCTTCACCTACTGGCCGGTCCTGACCACGGCGCTGCGCGCCTTCACCGAGCAGCGCTTCGGCCAGACCGCGCAGTGGGGCAGCAACAATTTCTTCCGCCTGTTCGCCGATCCGCATTTTGCCAACGCCGCCCGCAACACCGCCGTCTATGCCGCCGGCACCATCCTGCCCAGCCTGGCGCTGGCGCTCGGCTTCGCGGTCGCGCTCAGCGACAGCACCCGGCTGAACACCCTGCTGCGCAGCGTCATCGTGCTGCCGCTGCTGATTCCGCTGGTCGCGGCGGCGTCGCTGTTCATCTTCATCTTCCTGCCCGGCGGCGGCTTGCTGGACTGGCACCTCGCCAGGCTTGGCGTGTCCGCCATCAACTGGCTCGGCAATCCCGACCTCGCGCTGGGCTCGATCATCGCCATCACGGTGTGGAAGAACACCGGCTACTACATGCTGTTCTTTCTCGCCGGCCTCGCCGGCATCCCGGCGGAATACCACGAGGCCGCGATGCTGGACGGGGCCGGCGCCTTCACCCGCTTCTACCGCATCACCCTGCCGCTGCTGGGGCCGACGCTCGCCTTCGTCAGCGTCATCGCCTTGATGAACGCGCTCACCCAGATCGACCACGTGGTGGTGATGACGCAGGGCGGGCCGTCGGATTCCACCAACATGCTGCTGTATTACATCTACCAGCAGGCCGAGCAGAACTATGACACCGGGCTGGCCTCGGCGGCGACCCTGGTCAGCGTTGCCGTGCTGCTGGCGCTGTCGGTGCTGGCGTTGCGCGCTCTCGAACGCGGGATTCATTACGAATCATGAGATTCAAGACCGGAATCCTGCTGGCCGGTGCCGCGGCGGTGCTGTGGGTGATCCCCTTCGCCTGGATGGCGGTAGCCTCGCTGCGCCCACAGGTCGCCGGCGCGCAGGATGTGGCCTCGCTGTGGCCGGGCGGGCCGTTCAGCCTCGACAACTACCGCGAGGCCTGGAGCTCGGGGCATTTTCCGCTGTGGTACCTGAACACCATCCTGGTCTGTGGCGGCATCCTGGCGGTGCAATGCGTCACCGTCAGTCTGGCGGGATATGCCTTCGCGCGGCTGCGCTTTCGCTTGCGCGGCGCGATCTTCACCGCCTTCCTGCTGCAACTGCTGTTGCCGCCGGTGGTGCTGGTGGTGCCGAACCTGCTGATGATCACCCAACTCGGCCTCCAGGATCATCTCACCGGCATCATGGCGCCGTATTTCGCCTCGGCGTTCGGGGTGTTCCTGATGCGGCAGAATTTCCGCGCCATTCCCCGCGATTTCGAGGATGCGGCGGCGGTGGACGGCGCCACCACCCTGCAGGTGATCTGGCACGTGCTGCTGCCGCTGACCCGGCCGGGTCTGGCCGCTTTCGCGGTGGTTTCGGTCACCACCCACTGGAACGAGTTCCTGTGGCCGCTGATGGCGGTTTCCTCGCCGGACCGACAGGTGCTGACGGTGGGGCTGGCCAGCTTCACCTCCGGCGCCGAGAGCGGCAGCGAATGGGGCGTGATTGCCGCCGGCACCGCCCTGGTCGCGGCCCCGCTGCTGGCGGGCTTCCTGATGTTTCAGAGACGTTTCGTCTCCAGCCTCGTCTTCACCGGCTTGAAATAAGGAGAATTTCCCATGCGGCTCCTGACCGCGGCGGCGTTCGTGCTGTCGCTGGCAAGCGGTGCGGCCCACGCCGCCACCGATATCGACTTCTTCTTCCCAGTGCCCGTGCAGGGCAAGCTCGCCGTCGAGATGCAGCGCATCGTCGGCGTGTTCAACGCCCAGAATCCCGACGTGCACGTGACCGCTGTCTATACCGGCAGCTACGACGACACCAACCTGAAGACGCGTGCCGCCATCAAGGCCGGCCACCCGCCGGCAGCGGTGATCATGAGCGCCAATTTCATCCGCGAATACGTCATCAACGATGAGGTCGAATCGCTCAACGACGTCATCCGCCAGGGCGGCCAGACACCGGATGCCTTCATGGCGGAATTCTGGCCGGTCCTGCGCATCAACGCCACCGAAAACGGCCACGTCTTCGGCGTGCCGTTTCAGAACTCCACGTCGCTGCTCTACTACAGTGTGGCGGCGTTCGAGGAAGCCGGCCTCGACCCGAACCATCCGCCGGCGACCTGGGACGAGTGGGTGGCCGACCTGAAAAAGCTGGTCAAGCGTGATGGCAACCAGGTCACGCGCTGGGGCGTGATGATACCGGGCACCTACGACTATCTCGGCTGGATCGCCAGCGGCCTGACCATGTCCAACGGTGGCGAGTATTACAATCACAGTTGGGGCGGCGAGGTGTATTACAATCAGCCCAGTACCATCGGCGCGGTCCAGCTGCTCGACGATTTCGTGCACAAATACAAGGTGATGCCCGAGGGAATCACCGACACGAACGCGATGACCACCGCGTTCTTTGCCGGCAAGACAGCGATGATGGTGCTGTCCACCGGCTCGCTGTCCTTCGTCCGCGAGAATATGAAGCTGCCCTACCGCACCGCCTTCATGCCGGCGCAGTTGCGCCACGCAACGCCGATCGGCGGCGGCAGCCTGATCATCCCCAAGGGCAATTCACCGGAGCGACGGGCAGCGGCCTGGAAGTTGATCACTTACCTAACCAGCCCCGCGGTGGCCGGCGACTGGAGCCGCTTCACCGGCTATTTCGCCCCCCGTATCGCCGCCTACGACCTGCCTGAGATGAAGGAGTACCTGGCCGCGCATCCGGACGCGAAAGTGGCGGTGGACCAGTTGCAATACGCCGAGCCCTGGTTCGCCACCTTCAACACGGTCGGCGTGCGCAAGGCGATGGAAGATCAGTTGCAGGCCGTCCTGTCCGGCAAGATCGCCCCGCGCGCGGCGATGGAGGCGGCCCAGAAGGAAGCCGACGGGTTGCTGCGCCCCTACGTGGACCAGACCGCGCTGAAGCTGCCGGAATAACGGTGCTGCGACCGGCGGGGTCCGGACGGCCCCGCCGGCGCCATCCTGGGGAACCCCTGATGATCCTGATCCAGTTGACCGACCTGCACTGCACGGGTCATGGCAGGCCGGCGATGCACCGGTGCGAAACCAACATGCTGGCCGAGCGCGCGCTGCGGGCGGTGCATGCGTTCCGCCCCAGGGCGGACGCCATCGCCGTCACCGGCGATCTCACCGACAGCGGCATCGCCGCGCAGTACCAGGAGTTGGCGGCGATCCTGCGCCGCAGCACCGATCTGCCGGTCTACGTCATTCCCGGCAACCACGACCGGCGCGAGGTCGCCCGCGCCGAGTTGTCGCATCTGCCGGGCGTGACCGATGACCCGGAGTTCATCCAGTATACGGTCGAGGACCTCGCGGTGCGGCTGGTGATGCTGGACACGGTGGTGCCGGGCGCCGCGCATGGGGAGCTCTGCGTGCGACGTCTGGCCTGGCTGGACGCCGCCCTCGCGGCGGTGCCGGACAAGCCGACACTGATCGGCATGCACCACCCTCCCTTCCTGTGCGGCATCGGCCACATGGACAAGATCGCCCTGCGCAACATCCCCGACTTCACCGCGGTGATCGCCAGGCACAGGCAGGTGCAGCGCATCATCTGCGGCCACCACCACCGGCCCATCACCGTGCCGGTCGCCCAGGCCCTCGCCTCGACCGCCCCGGGCACCGCGCACCAAGTTGAACTGGACCTGTTGAGCGACAAGCCCGGCCTGTGGAACCTGGAGCCGGCCTCCTTCCAGGTGCATCTGTGGATGGACCAGGGCACCGGCGGCGGTGCGATCGTGTCGCACACCGGCTATGTGGAGAATTTCCCCGGCCCGTATCCGTTCCTCATCGACGACAGCTATCCCGGCAAGCCGCACTGACACCAAATCCGGCTGATCGCGACTCTTCCGCGATCAGCCGGACCCGGCATGCGCGCGGGTTTGGCGGGCGGCGGTTGGACATGCGGGCCGGGCGTGTCGCGCTGCCCGCTCGCCAGGCTGTCATCGCGGCGCGCCCGCAAACCGCGCTATCAGAAGGCATGTCAGCGTTGAAAAACCCGAACGGAGACTCGCCCATGCCCGTCCCGACTCGCCGGCTCTTGCTTACGTCCCTGTTCGTGGCGCTGTCCGGCGCGGCGGCGGCGCAGCCCAGCTACCCGCCGATCCCGCCGCCGAAGCGGATCGAGCCGGCGATGCCGCCGACGCGCGGCAACTATGTCTGGCAGCCCGGCCACTGGTCGTGGACCGGCTACCGCTATGTCTGGGTGGGCGGCGCTTATGTGAAGCGCCAGCCCGGTTGGAACACGTGGGTGCCGGGCCGCTGGGTGCTGCGCGGCGATCACTGGGTCTGGATCAGGCCGCACTGGCGCTGATCGCCGGAAAATGCCGAAGCGGCAGACCGCGCATGTTCTCGATGGCGTTCAGGAGCGTTCCCGAACGCGGTTTCTTGACAAATTTAGTTGTCAAGTGCTTACGGGGCCTCCTTCGAACAGAGCACGACATGATTCCTGGTGAGCGTGCGGACGGTGACGGAAGTTGGGCAGCACGGTGGTGAGACAGGAATGGAGTTTTCGACGCCGGATCGGCAAGCTGGTTGGCATCGCGCCGATTGCCTTGTCGGCCTGCTCCGGAGCTCCGGCATACAATATCCTCGGATCATACTTCCCGGCCTGGATGCTTTGCGCGCTGGCCGGGA
>CAYWOW010000134.1:0-7413 GCA_964459005.1 uncultured Acetobacteraceae bacterium | reverse complement strand
ACCCTGCAGCGTGGAAAACGTCTTCACTGCATTGTTAAGGTAGGCAAAAGTCGGAAACGGGGTGGGGACAGGAAAATACAAGTTGTTCCCGTCGGACAGGAGGGTGAGGCCCGAGTAAGGAGTCCCGCCGGTGCCCCCGGCGTTCGTGCCGGCGCCACCAGCCCCGCCGCTACCACCAAGCGCGGCGATTATGGGGAAGCTGTTCCCGTTCCCCTGTGCGGCACCAGCCGTTCCGACGCCGGTTCCACCTGACGGGGCGGCGCTTCCGTTTCCAACGCCCGTCGGGACCGTCCCACCGAAAATGAAATATGCGCCAGCGCTTCCGCCGGTTGATCCGCTCGCAGACGCCCCGTTGTTGTTGGCCAGCGTAATGGCGCCGCTTCTCGCGGCGGAAATATCCAGTGTCCCGGCAACAAGTATGCGGTATCCATTCGGATTGATGACACCCGTGCCGTTGAGCGTCAGATTGTTGTAGCACATATCGCGAGTTATCGTTGTTGTGCCACTGCTGATGGTGACATTGCCATCGGTGCCCGCACCGAACAGCATGAACCCGCTTTCTTGGATCACCGCCGCCTGAGTGGCGATCGTCGTATTGTTTGTGCCGACCGACTGCGTATTGGTCGTCGAATTGTTCGGAACCACCGTCGCCGAGCCGCACGCAGCGACCGCACCAGCCGCGCCGCTGCCGCAAGCCGGGGCCGAAGTGGCAATGCTTGGGATCGCGCTGTTGATTGCACTGGTAACGCTGGTTGCAGACGCCGCATTGACGATCCGGCCGTCGTTGCCCTGCGCGGCGGTGTTGGCGGCGATGCCGTAGGCAACGGAGGCGATGCCCGCCGAAACATTCAGGCCCGTCCCAGCAGCGAGCGCCCCCGGAGCCGTCGCGGTGCCGAATGGCATCGACAGGTTGCCATAGGAGTCGACAGCGAGCGGCGCGCCGCCTGACGGCACCGACGGAATGCTGACCGATTGGAGTGTGACCGACTGCGTATAGGCCAGCACGGGAAGCAAGAACAGAGCGAGAATGCCGAAGCCCTTGGTGTATTTCATTACGACTACTCCCTCAGTTCGCCGCGCCAGCTTCGACGGCGTGAACATGTGCAACCCAATAGACGGTCTTGCCGCCCGTGCAGGCCCCCGCGCCCTTGATGCGGAAGCCGCCGCCGGTTGTGTCGGCCACAACGCTCGGCGCCCACGACGAGGCGCCCGCCGTGTATGCGGTGCGGGTGAATGTCGGAGCGGTATTCCCGCCGCTGGCGTCGATGAATTTGACCGATACTGCTGACTTGTTTGCTGTCCCGGTCCAGGTCACGTCCCACGAAGCCGCATCACCCGTCACGCAGGATGCGGTGACCCACGCCGTGAATTTCACGGCCTGCACGAAGTTCATGTTCATCAGCAGGATGTCGGTCCCATACATCGGCGAGATGTCCGCCGTCGGCCCGTTGGCAGCACGGTTGATGAGCGTGATCGGGGTTGTCGTGCTGGAAGTCGCGCGGATCGTGTAATCGGTCCACTGAGCATCGCCACGGTAGGCAGTCGCGCCAGCCGCATGGGTGAAGACCTCGCGGCGGAACTGGTCATCCGGCTGGTCGCCAAGGCCGAACGAGCCTACGCCGTTGACATAGCCATAGTTGCCAACAAAGCCATAGGCGCCACTCGCCACGGTCTGCCCGGTCCCGGCGAGGATTTGCCCCAGGTTCACAAAGCTGGCGCCAGCGTTCCCGTAGACAAGATTGTTCGACCCGGCGGGAGTGTTCTGAACAACAATATTCGCGGCGGTGTAGGTGCCATGAACCGAGTTGCCCTCGATCACGTTGCTGCCGACGCTCGCCGCTATGTTGATCGCGACGGGGCCATTCTGGATGATGTTGCCGATGACCTGGACATTCCAGCCCGTGACGTTGAAACCGCCCGTGAGCGACGTGTCCGCTGTATTTCCGACCCAGACGCTCGCACCGTTGGCAATGAAGTTATACCCAGGAGCATACGTCGATGGATAGCCGTAGCCGTGGTTCTCGACATAGTGGTTGTCGGCACCGTTGTCGTAAATATTGGCCGTCAGGGCGTTCCACAAGATATTCTGCGTGAAATGGTTGTCATTCCCGGTGACGTGCAGATTATAGGCGGGCTGCGTGGACGGGCTGGCAAAGAGGGTGTTCTCGTTCCACATCAAGGAGTCGAAGATGAACGACTCGCCGCCGTCCATCTCGAAGTCGGCCGTGGTGCCGTTCATCGCCTGGATGCGGGTCCAGTGCGTCTCCGCGCCGCCCTGCACCCAGACCGCATAGGTCGCCAGGGCGTTGGCATCGAAGGTGATGTCGCGGGCGCCATGGCCGCGGTTCCAGGAGGTGGAAGTCTCGACGACGGCAGCCATGCCGGCCTGCCCGGCGCGGATGATCGAGACGTTCTCGCCATTGCCGACAAGCTGGATTGAAGAGTCCAGGAGCCCCGTCGTTTTGGCGGGCAGCGCGAGCGGCGACTTGACGAGATAGCAGCCGCCGGGCGGCTGCGGAAAGTATATTTCCCCTTGCATGTTCGTCGTCGCGGCGATGCGCGCGATCAAGGCATTGATGGCGGGCGCGTCGTCGGTGGCGCAGTCGCCCCTGGCCCCGTTGTCGAGCGCATTGAACACGTCCGCCGCCCGTGCCGCGAGCGTGCGTGCCGCAGCAGCGCCAGAAGCGGTCACGACGGCGGCCGAGGCGTTGCCTCCGCTCGACTGGATCGCGCCATTGGCCGTTGTCTGCGCTGCATTGGCGGCACTGGCGGCGCTATTGGCCGTGGACTGCGCCGTGGTCAGGGCGCCCCCGTCCGCCACCGTGCCGGCCACCGTGCCGACATTGAGCACGGCCGCGCCGGCCAGCCCGAGGTTGGTGCGGGCGGTGGCGACGCTGGCGAGATCGGACAGGTTGGCCGATTTTTGGGCGGCCCCGTTGGCCGTCGCTTGTGCCGCGGCGGCGGCGCTGGAGGCGGACGCTTCCGCCGCCTCGGCGCGGGTGGTTTCCGCCGCCACGGCGCCGGTCGCAGCGGTGGTTGTCTCGTAGCCCGACACGGTTGTTCCGCTGATCGCCCCGCCGGTGATGGCGACCGCGCCGGCGGACTGCGTAGCGATGGAGCCGAGGCCAAGGTTGGTGCGGGCCGCCGTTGCACTGGTCAGATCGGACAGGTTGTTCGCGGCCTGCGCGGCGCCGGTGATCCGGCTGTCATTTCCCTGCGCCGCGGTGCCGGCGGTGGTACCGTAGATGACCGACAGCCTGTCCCCACCGTTGGAAAGGCCGACACCGACCGGTGCCGGCGCGGGCAACAACTGCGCCGAACCGGCGGAAGGAAACAGAGCCGCGGCCAACAAAAGAAGCAAACAGTTACGCATCACCACCTCATGGGGCTGAACGCCGGGGAACAGTCGGTCTTAAGTCCGTTACCTGCCCTGCGGGCACACAACTGCCCCGACAAGCCTGAAGGCCCGTGCCGGGTTCGGCACCTGATGCGTTCGTCACAGGGGTAGAGGGAAGCGCAACCCACCGGCCCCATCGGGGCGAGAAAATGGGCTCATGCCGGCGGCACGGCGCAGTATGCCTGCCGACCGACCCATTATGGCCGGGCGAGCGACCAATATCAAGATAATTTTCCTATACCGACTCACTTTTTCCCAATGACCACCAAACTCGGGCAAAAATGGACGAACGCCGTGCGCTGGGCCGCGTAGCTTGGCTCGTAGCCGCGTCGAAACGATGCCGATTGCATGCCGTCGGCGCCATGCAGGGCGGATGTCAATATCACGGCATCAAACTGTTCGTCAGAGGACAGAATGAAGGGCAGAACACCAAGCTGAAGCAGGTGAAGCGACAGATGTACGATGGAGCAGATCTGGACCTTCTTCGCGCGCCTACTTGGTCCCACTTAATTCGGAGAAAATTACTGAACCAGGTGTGCGCCAGAACCCCTTTTGAACGCCGGTTGACAGGCCACCGAGATGCTCAGCGCGCGAGGGAATCAGAGTCTGCCACGCCCATGAGCGCGTGCATGGCCCGCCGCGCGAACGGCAACTGCGGCCGAAGGTCCGCACAAACCATCGTCAACGCCTCAGGACTCAGGGCCTTGCCGATGTGGTGCGGCGCCCAGTGCCGAGGGTCGGCGTGCTTGGCCAGACCGGAAGCCACGGCCCGCAGGCAACAGCGTACCAGGCACTGCTCCGCCACTACAGGTGCCCACATGGCCAACTGGGCGGCGCCAACGGATTGGCCGAACTCCTCGGTGATCGACCCTTCAAGCTCATGTACCGAGGGGTAGTCGGGGTTCAGGAACAACTGGTTGGAGGCTGCCATGTAGCTCGCCGCCCGGCCCAGCAGCCAACGGTCGCGCAGGTCTTGCTCGTTGCGCACGACCAGCAGTTCCGGCAGCGGCATCGCCGGCAGTTCGCCGGCCGCGATGGTGTAGCCGGCGTCCGTGTGCTTCACCCGCAAACCCACGCTGGTGGCGAACGCCGCCACATCCCGCTGCAACCGATCGTCAGACCGCCAGCTGCTGCCCAGATCGCGCACGCATTGCCGCAGCCAGGTCGGGCAATGTTCCACCACCAGGCCGGAAAAGGCGTCCACCTTGATGATGCTTTCCGACCGGTCGGTAGCGCGCAGGAACTGCCTGTAGGTGTCGGCGGCCGCCGGGTAGTCGTCGGGCAGCTCGATCAGGATGGAGACGTGCCGGGCGGCGAACGGGATGCCGAAGGCGGCCGCCACGCTGGCCCAGTGGGAGCCGGCGAGCACATGGTACATCTCGTCGTGGTAGACCAGGGCGAGCAGGCCGCGGCAGGACTGCAGCGCGTCGGCCTCGCCGAGCAGAGCGTCCGGCTTGGCCGGATCGGGCGGGACGAACAGGTAGTGGATGCGAATGCCACCCGTGGTCTCGACGGTCTGTTGCTTGCCCAGGTTGGCGTGGTGCTCCTCCAGCGACTCGAACCGCCGCGGCGTCGAGAACCACTGCAGCCCAGGCTCAATGACGATCTCGACGTCGCCCCTGATGCGCAAGAAGCGGCGGTAAAGCGTATCGGGCACCCAGTAGTTGCCGACGCTCGGTTCGCCGCCGTAGGGGTCGGCAGCGGTGTCCTGCTCCGGCACAGCGCCCAACAGCACGAGCTCGGTCCAGTCCTCGGCAAGGTCGGCTCCCTCGGCGAGCAGGTCCTCGGTCACGTCGATGACATCCTCGGGCTTGGTTCCCGGCGGGGCACCCGGCCTGCGCTGGCGGACGCGCCCGTACAGGTCATTCCGGCAACCCAGGATCATTTCGTGCACGCGCCCGCCGGCACACGACCGGTAGCGCACGCCGAGCGGGTTGGAGGTCAGCGTCGACACCTTCACGCCGATGCCGAAATTGCCTTTGAGGGACTTCCGTTTGCGAATGGAGGCGGACAGGTCCCCCATGGTGAAAAGTTCCGCCCGGGTCATGCCGGGGCCGGTGTTCCACACCCGCAGCTTGCGGAACCCCTCGATGCGGGTGGTGCCGATCTCGATGCGTCGCCGCCCCGCCGGGGCGAGCCGCGCCGCCTCGATCGCGTTCATCACCACTTCGCGCAGCATGGTGACGCGCGGGCAGCGCTTGATCAGGCTGGCAACGACGAACGTCTCGTCGTCGACCTTCAGGCGGGTCAGCGCCATGGCGATACCTCGCGGAACCGGGGCGGAAGCCCGGGTGAACATGGAACGGAGGCGGGTCGTTCCGTATTCAAATACCGGGGGGCTGAAAGGACGCGGCGCATCGGCGCGTCACACCGCGGCGGGCATGGCGAACCCCGCCGCCCGTGCCCGCAGGCCCGGCAGGGCATCGTCAAGATCATCGGCAACCAACGACAGCGCCTCGGGTGCGACCGCATTCTGGATATTGCCGGTGGTCCAATTCTGGTCGGTGGCCTTGGCGATGGCGCGGATGACGGAGCGGGCGACCCGGTATGCCATCGCATGCTCGGCGCCCTCGATGATGGCGGCCTCGGCGTCCTCGGACAGGTCCAACGGCAGCGCCGCGCGGGTCAGCCGGACGAGGCGCAGCACCGACTGGTATCTGCCGTTGACGAACAGTTCGTTGCTATCCGGCATGTAGATGGCGGCGCGCCCGAGCAGCCAGCGGTCGCGCAGTTCCGTCTCGTCGTGCAGCACATAGACCATCGGCGGCTCGGCGAGGTTGCCGTGCAGCGGGCCGCCTTCCACCCCGGTTGCTGTGGGCAGGCCGAGCTGGCGCATCAGCCTCGCCAGGTCTTCGCGGATCCATTCGGGGCCATTGGCCAGGATGGCCTCGTCCTGCTGCAACTTCAGCAGCCAGGCGGGCCGGTGGCGCACCACGGTGGTGCGAAAATCCTTCGCGCCCACGGCCCCCTGCTGGCCGCCATGATGGCGGAGGAACTGGCGGTATTCCTCGGGGATGGCGGCGAAATCGTCGGGCAGCTCGATCAGCACGGTGAAGCGCCGCGCCGCGAAAGGGATGCCGAACATGGGCGCGTCATAGGCCCAGACGGACCCTGTCTTCACGTCGTACAGCTCGCCCCGGTAGAGCACGGCGATCAGGCCGGCGGTGTCCTGCAACGCGCCGCTCACCGAACGGCCGCGGCCATCTTCCGCCGGCGCGTCGTAGAGATAGTGGACGCGCAGCCCATTTTCGGCGGGCACCGTCTCATGCTGGGCAAAATGCCCCGCGCGGCGGCACGCCAGCGTCTCGAACCGGCGGCCGCCTGTCCCCTGCGCGTGCAACCCCTCGCCGATGACCATTTCGATGCTGGGGTCGATGGCGTAGAAGCGCTGGAACAGGGTTTTCGGAATCCAGAAGGGTGGCACCGGCGGGTTGCCCGCGTGCGGGTCGGCCACCGTGTCCTGGTCCTCGCGTTCGCCGAGCAGCACGACTTCGGTCCAGTCGGCGGTGAGATCGTAGCCCTCGGCGGCGGCGACGGCGGTGATGTCGTCGATGTCCACCGAGCCGGCGACCCGGCCCTCCATGCGCGTCGAGCTGGGCCGCCAGATGCGGCCGTATTGCCCGTGCTGGCGGCCCAGCAGCACCTCGTGCACCAGCCCGGCGGCGCAGGAGCGGAAGCGCACGCCGAGCGGGTTGGAGCCGAGCGAGGCGACCTTCGCGCCGAAGCCGAAATGGGCATCCAATCCCTTCGTCTTGCCCAGCGAGGCGCCGATGTCGCAGGCGCGGTAGAGGTCGGCGCGGCTGAGGCCGGGGCCGGTGTTGCGGATGGCCAGCTTGCGCGCCCCATCGATGGGCAGGCCGAAGATTTCCACCCGCCGGTGCCCTTCGGGGGCCTTGATCGCCGCCTCGAGGGCGTTCATGACCAGTTCGCGGAGCATCATGGTCCGCGGGCATCGATCGATCATGCTCTGGATGAGGAAGGCCTCATCGTCGATCCCGAGACGCGTGACGTCGTCC
>CAYWOW010000133.1:0-7560 GCA_964459005.1 uncultured Acetobacteraceae bacterium | reverse complement strand
ATCTGACGATCTATGTCATCGACGTCTCGGCCGGCGACAAGATCCCGCGCAAGGGTGGCCCGGGCATCACCCGGTCGGATCTGCTGGTCATCAACAAGATCGACCTGGCCCCCTTCGTCGGTGCCAGCCTGGAGGTAATGGACCGCGACTCGCGGCGGATGCGCGGCGAGCGTCCGTTCGTGTTCACCAACCTGCGCGCCGGTCAGGGCGTCGAGGCGATCTCCCGCTTCATCGAGGCGCGCGGCGGCCTGATGGTTAGCTGACCGCCTCCGCGTTCTCCAGCATCTCCGGCACGGGCCGGCCCTCGGCCCGCAGCGCCGCCGCCAGCCACGCCGGGCCAACGCGCTCGATCAGCTCGAACGGACCCCAGGTCCACCCAAGGCCCAGCCGCATGGCGGTATCGACAGCCTCGCGACTGTCGACGATGGCGGGCACCAGCGATGCCGCATAGGACAGCGTGTCCAGCAGCACCGCGCGCGCGTAGCGCCCGCCGTGATCGGGATGTTCGGCCAGCGCCCTGAGGTCGGTGGCGTGTGCCTCCAGGCTTTCCAACGCCACCGTTTGCAGCGGGCGGTACTCGCCGCTCGCCAGATCGAGAACGCGCCCTTCGCCGTCGTCCGCGGTCGCGTAGAAACCGCCCTCGGCGCGCCGCCCGGTGCGGCCCTCGATCATCAGGCGGGTGACGATCGGTTCCTCGCGATAGACGGCGTGGAAGGCGTCGCCCGGTGGCAGCGCCGTCAGCAGGCTTTTCGCCAGTTCGTCGATGCGGTCGATGCCCTGCTCGTCCATGTGGCCGAAAATGCCGCTCTCCGGCAGGCCGAACGGCCCGTCCGCCACCGCGTCGGCTTCCTCGACGGTCAGCGAAAGGTCGATCGCGTGGCGCATCGCGGAGGCGATCCAGAACACCCCGATGCGGTTGACGATGAAGCCGGGCGTGTCGGCGCACAGGATCACCGTCTTGCCGAGCGTCTCGCCGACAAATGCGCGGATGGTCTCGACCGCCTCTGGCCGGGTGGCGTGGCCGACCACCAGTTCCAGCAGGGGCATGGCGTGCGGCGGGTTGAAGAAATGGGTGATCAGGAAGTCCGCCGCCAGGCGCGCGCCCAGGCCATTGGTGAGCGCCGCCAGCTTGATGGTGGAGGTGTTGGACGAGACGATCGAGCCCTCCTTGCGCACCTCGTCCAGCCGGGCGTAGAGGGCGCGCTTGGCGAAGGGGCGCTCGAAGATCGCCTCGACGATCCAGTCGCACTCCGCGAGTTTGGCAAAATCCGCCTGCATGTCGCCGGGCTCGATCAGCCCCTGGACGGCGTTCGGCATGGCCTGGACGGCACGCGCCGCCGCGCCCGGCACGACATCCAGCAGCAGCACCGCGACACCGGTGCCGGCCACCAGGACGGCGATGCCGGCCCCCATGACACCCGCGCCGAGCACGCCAACGCGTCCGATCATCGCACCGCCTCCGTCACCCGCCACGCGCTCGCGATGACGCTCTCCGACATGCCAGGCTCCTGTTTCTTCTCGTGATCCGGGTGGCCGATGCCCGCTCGCCCCTGGTGATGCGGGCTCAGCCCGCCACGCCGGCTTCCGCCTGGTAGGCGCGCATCCGTGCGTAGAGCTGTTCCACGTCGGCACGCTTCGGATGGGCCGTGCCCGGGTGCATGACGGCGGCCCCGCCGCCCGCCATGCCCCAGGCGAAGGCGTCTTCGTCGCTGGCCCCGCGCGCGAGCGCCAGCACCATCGCGCCGGCGAAGCTGTCGCCGGCACCGACGGCGCTGTGCGCATCCACCCCGACCGGCGACAGATGCTTCACCCCGGCGGCGGTGGCCAGCACCGCGGAGAGGTGCCCGCGCGTCACCACGACGCGCTCGGCCGCGCCGGCGCGCACCAGCGCCAGGGCGGCCTCCTCTAGTTCGGCGTCGCGCCGCATCTTGTGGCCGACCAGCGCCTCGAATTCGCCCTGGCTCGGCTTGATCAGCGCCGCCCCCTGGCCGAGCGCGGCCCGCAGCGCGGCGCCCGAGCAGTCCAGCGCGAAGTGCCGGCCGCTGGCGGTCGCGATCCGGGCCAGGCGCGCGTAGAAATCCTCCGGCATGCCGGGGGCGAGGCTGCCGCTGGCGACGATCCAGTCACCCGGCTCCTCCTGCACCGCCGTCAGCACCGCCTGCCATTCCGCCTCGGAGACGCGCGGGCCCTCGGCGACGAAGCGGTACTCCTGCTGGCTCTTGCGGTCATGCACCGTGTAGCTGATGCGGGTGCGCCCGGCGATCCGCAGCGCGCGGCACGGCACCTTCTCCTCGGCCAGCAGTTCCATCAGGAACTGGCCGGGGAAGCCGCCGGTGAGCAGAACCGACAGCACGTCGCCGCCAAGCTCGTGCACCACGCGTGCGACATTGACGCCGCCGCCGCCGGGGTCCTGCATCTCGGCCGAGGTGCGCACCTTGTGAAGCGGATAGACCGCCTCGGCGCCACAGGCGATGTCGACGGTCGGGTTCACGGTCACGGTTATGATTCGAGGCTCGGTCACGGCAGCAGTCTCATTCCCTGCAGGCGAGGCCGCCATCGGTGGCCGGCACGAGGCCGGCTGACGTGGCGGGCAGCCCGACGATGTCGCGGTTGAACCAAAGGCAGGTGGGCAGCAAACCCAGGACCGCACGCACCCGGCTCCGGGCGCCCAGGTCCTGCTGGTTTCCGGTGTCCGTGATTAGGTCCGTTCGGTCAAGCAATTCGTTGATCTTTCCAATGTCATATTTCGTTATGCGGATATGTGTCCCGATATATGGGACAATCACCGCCGCCCACCGACTATCGCTCTCTTTGAAAAACAGCCGGTTAAGCGGCGGCGGCCTGCTGGACCCGCTTCATCGCAGCGCCGCCAAGCGCGCCGGATCGACCGTCACCGCATGGTTCAGCGGCCCGTGACCGCCGCCGAACCCGGGCGCGGAGAAAATCGCCGCCTGCACATAGGCATGGGCCCGCGCCACCGCCGCCCGCAAGTCCATCCCCTGCGCCAGCCCCGCCGCGATCGCGCTGGCGAGCGTGCAGCCCGTGCCATGGGTATGCCGGGTCGCCATGCGCGGGGCCCGGAATGCCTCGATCCCCGACCCGGTCGCCAGCACGTCGATCACCTCCGCCCCGTCCAGGTGCCCGCCCTTCAGCAGCACCGCGGCGACGCCGAGCGTGCGCAGCGCCTCGGCGACATGGCGCATCGAGTCTTCGTCGGTAATCGTCATGCCGCTCAGCGCCTCGGCCTCCGGCACGTTGGGGGTGATCAGGCTCGCCAGCGGCAGCAGACGGGACCTGAGGTGCTGCATCGCCGCCTCCCCCATCAGCTCGGCGCCGCCCTTGGCCACCATCACGGGGTCAACCACCAGAGCCACCCCGCGCGCCTTCGCCTCCAGCACGGTGCAGACCGCCTCGATCGTCGCTGCCCCGCCCAGCATGCCGCACTTCACGGCATCGGCGCCGATGTCATCCAGCACGCAGGCCATCTGTGCCGCCACCAGTGCCGGCGGCAGGGCCTGCACGCCATGAACCCCGTGCGTGTCCTGCACGGTGATGGCGGTGATGGCGGTCATGGCATAGGCGTCGAGCGCGGTGATCGTCTTGATGTCGGCCTGGATGCCGGCCCCACCGCTGCTGTCCGACCCGGCAACCACCAGCACGCGCCCGCGCATGGGGGCGCTCAATCCGCCGCTTCGGCCGTCTCGGCGGCGACCACGCCGATCTCGGCGCACAACTCGTCCACCACGCGCGCCACCAGCGCGTCGTCCTCGCCCTCGGCCATCACGCGCACCAGCGGCTCGGTGCCGCTCTTGCGGATCAGCAGGCGGCCGGTGCTGGCCAGCGCCGCCTCGGCGGCCTCGATGGCGCGCTTCACCCGGGTCGCGCCCAGCGGCGAGCGGCCGACGTACCGGACGTTCTTCAGCACCTGCGGCAGCGGGTCGAACAGCCGCAGCACCTCGCTGGCCGGCCGGCCGTCCTCCACCAGCACGGCGAGCAGTTGCAACGCCGCCAGCAGCCCATCGCCGGTGGTGGCGTAGTCCGACAGGATCACGTGGCCGGACTGCTCGCCGCCCACGTTCAGGGCGAGCTCGCGCATGCGCTCCATCACGTAGCGATCGCCGACCTGGGTGCGGTGCAGCGCGATGCCGCGGCCGGCCAGGAACCGCTCGAGCCCCAGATTGGACATCACCGTCGCCGCCACGCCCCCCGCCGCGAGCCGGCCGGCCTGGCTCCAGGAATGGGCGATGAGGGCGAGAATCTGGTCGCCATCGACGATCGTGCCCTGCTCGTCGGACAGGATCAGCCGGTCGGCGTCGCCGTCGAGCGCGAGCCCCAGATGCGCCCCGTGGCGCTTGACCTCGCCGCACATGAACTCCGGCATGGTGGAGCCGCAGCCCTGGTTGATGTTGAACCCGTCCGGGCTCACCCCGATCGGCACGACCTCGGCGCCGAGCTCCCACAGCACCGTGGGCGCCACGCGATAGGCGGCGCCATTGGCGCAGTCCACCACGATCTTCAGCCCGCCCAGGCGCAGCCCGCGCGGAAAGCTCGCTTTGGCCGCCTCGATATAGCGGCCCGCCGCATCCTCCAGCCGCGAGGCGCGGCCGAGCTTGTCCGGCGTCACCATCTGCGGCTTGAGATCGGAGTCCATCAGCGCCTCGATCTCGGCCTCGGCCTCGTCGGACAGCTTGTAGCCGTCAGGTCCGAACAGCTTGATGCCGTTGTCCTCGTAGGGGTTGTGGCTGGCCGAGATCATCACCCCGAGGTCGGCGCGCAGGCTGCGCGTCAGCAGCGCGATGGCCGGCGTCGGCAGCGGGCCGACCAGCACCACATTCATGCCCGCGCCGATGAAGCCGGCGGTCAGCGCCGGCTCGATCATGTAGCCGGACAGCCGCGTGTCCTTGCCGATGACCACGCGATGGCGGTGCACGCCGCGGGTGAACCACAGCCCGGCGGCCTGGCCGAGACGCAGCGCCATGCCGGCCGTCATCGGGTCGGTGTTGGCCTTGCCGCGGATTCCATCGGTACCGAACAGGCGACGCTTACCTGGCATGCTGGACTGGTCCTGGGATGGCGCGCTCACGACTCACGAGCACGTGTAACGTTCCTTTACTCTAGCCGTGAATGGCCCGCCACACCCGCACGGCCTGCACGGTCTGCTCCACGTCGTGCACCCGCAACACCGAGACCGCGTGCAGCGCGGCCGCCAATCCCGCCGCCAGCGATCCCCCCAGCCGCCGCGACGGCTCGGCCTCGCCGCCGATCCGGCCGATGAACGCCTTGCGGGAAACCCCGACGACGAGCGGAAAACCGAGCCCCAGCAACACGCCGAGCCGGCCCAGCAGGTCCAGATTGGCCGCCTGGCCCTTGGCGAAGCCGATGCCCGGATCGAGCGCGATCGCCGCCCGCGCCACCCCGGCCGCTGCCGCCGCCGCGACCCGCCCCGCCAGTTCCGCCGCGACCTCGGCCGCCACGTCCCGGTAATCGGCCAGCCTCGCCATGGTGTCGGGCCTGCCGCGCATGTGCATCAACACCACCGGGCAGCCCCGCCCCGCCACCACGGCGGCGGCGGCGGCATCATGGGCCAGGGCCGAGACGTCGTTGATGATGCGCGCGCCGGCATCGAGCGCCGCCGCCATGGTGGTCGCGTTGCGCGTATCCACCGAAACCGTGACACCCTGCCCGGCCAGCGCCCGCACCACCGGCACCACGCGCGCGCGTTCCAGCTCCGGCGAAACGGCCAGCGCGCCCGGCCGCGTGCTCTCGCCGCCGACATCGACCACCGCCGCGCCCGCCGCCGCCATCGCCAGCCCGGCCGCGATGGCGCGGGCCGGGTCGGCATAGCGGCCACCATCGCTGAAACTGTCCTCGGTGACATTCAACACCGCCATGACGGCGAGGCCCTCGGCCAGCCCGGCCCAGGGACGCGGCGCACCAATCCGCTCCAGCACCGGCCGCCAGCGGGGCGGCACCGCCGCCACCGGCACCACCGCACCACCCGGCAACAAACGCGCGAGGGCAAAAGCGGCCGGCCCACCCGCCAACCCACACGCCAACCCAGCGGCGACGGCATCGCGCGCCGCCGCCCCGTGCAGCCAACCCAACGGCTCGATCAGGTCCATGGCACCCCATCCGGAAGGAAGGAAGGCCAGGGGCGCTGCCCCTGGACCCCGCCAAGGGACAGTGGTCCCTTGGAACCCATTACTTAAGCGAGGTTGTTGAGAGAGAGGGGGGCGAAGTGATGCCGAAACATCTCCTTGCCCCCCTCTCTCTCAACAACCTTCCTAGTAGCGGGGTCAAGGGGTCCACTGACCCCTTGCGAGTCCAGGGCGGAGCCCTGGCCTTCCTTTCATCCGGGTGCGGGCGCCGGGCCCAGGCCGGGCGGCGGTTGCGGCACGGGGCGGCCGGCGTTCGGGACCGAGGCTCGGCGGCTTTCGGGGGCCGGTTCGTCCACCACCTGGCGGATCACCGGTTCGCCGCGCAGCACGGTGCGGATTTCCTCGCCCGACAGTGTTTCGTATTCCAGCAGTCCGCGGGCGAGCCGGTGCAGTTCCTCGAGGTTCTCGGTGAGGATCGACTTCGCCTGTGCGTAGGCGTTGTCGATGATCGTCTTGATCTCGGCGTCGATTTCGCGTGCCGTCGCCTCGGAGACGTTCTTGGCCTGCGTCACCGAGTGGCCGAGGAACACTTCCTGGCTGTTGTCGCCGTAGGCGATCATGCCCAGCCGGTCGCTCATGCCCCATTCGGTGACCATGCGGCGGGTCTGGTCGGTCGCCATCTTGATGTCGCCGGCGGCGCCGTTGGACACCTTATCGGCGCCGAAGATGAGCTCCTCCGAAGCGCGTCCGCCCATGGCCATGGTCAGTTCGGCCAGCAGTTTCGATTTGCTCTTCGAGTAGCGGTCGCCTTCCGGCAGGCTCATCACCAGGCCGAGCGCGCGGCCGCGCGGGATGATGGTGGCCTTGTGCACCGGGTCGCACTCGGGCTGGTGCATGGCGCACAGCGCGTGGCCGGCCTCGTGATAGGCGGTCATCCGTTTCTCGCCGTCGCTCATCACCAGGCTGCGCCGTTCGGCGCCCATCAGCACCTTGTCCTTGGCGTTCTCGAACTCGGCCATGGCGACCACCCGCTTGCCCAGGCGGGCGGCCAGCAGGGCGGCCTCGTTGACCAGGTTGGCGAGATCGGCGCCGGAGAAGCCGGGGGTGCCGCGGGCGATGATCTTCGGATCGACGTCGGAGGCCAGCGGCACCTTGCGCATGTGCACGCGGAGGATCTTTTCGCGCCCGTTCACGTCGGGGTTCGGCACCACCACCTGGCGGTCGAACCGGCCGGGGCGCAGCAGCGCCGGGTCGAGCACGTCGGGCCGGTTGGTCGCGGCGATCAGGATGACGCCCTCGTTGGACTCGAAGCCGTCCATCTCGACGAGCATCTGGTTCAGCGTCTGCTCGCGCTCGTCGTTGCCCCCGCCCAGGCCGGCGCCGCGATGGCGCCCGACCGCGTCGATTTCGTCGATGAAGATGATGCAGGGGGCGCTTTTCTTGCCCTGCTCGAACATGTCGC
>CAYWOW010000132.1:2118-7578 GCA_964459005.1 uncultured Acetobacteraceae bacterium | reverse complement strand
CGGGTCGGGCCCTTGAGGCGGCGGACCGAGGCGTCGCTGTTCAGGGCCACCACCAGGCGGTCGCAGGCCGCCCGGGCCTGGGCGAGCAGGCGGACGTGGCCGGGATGGATCAGGTCGAAGCAGCCGTTGGTGAAGCCGATGCGCAGGCCCTGGCGCCGCCACGCGGCGATGCAGGTCAACGCCGCCTCCAGCTCGGCGATCTTGCCGTCGATCGCGGCCAGCGCGCGCTGGTGCAGGGCTTCCATCAGCTCGGCGTGGCCGACCGTGGCGGTGCCGGGTTTGCTCACCGATATGCCGGCGGCGATGTTGGCCATCAGGGCCGCGTCCGTCAGCGGCGCGCCGCTGGCCAGCATGATGCCCAGCACCGCGCTGACCGTATCGCCGGCGCCGGAGACGTCGGCGACCTCGCGCGCCCGGGTGGGCAGGTGCAGCGCGGGCTGGTGCGGGGTCACCAGGGTCAGCCCTTTTTCCGAGCGTTTCACCAGCACCGCATCGGCGGCGGCCTCGGCGAGCGCGCGGGCGCCGGCCGCCGCTGCCTCGTCGTCGGCCGCGACCGGCAGGAGGGTGGCGCGCGCCAGTTCGGCGGCGTTCGGCGTCAGCACGCCGGCGTGGCGGTAGGCTGTGAGGTCGGTGCGCTTGGGGTCGACCACCACCGTGAGCCCGGCGGCGCGCGCGGCCGCGATCGCCTGCGCCAGCACGGTGTCGGTCAGCAGCCCCTTGGCGTAGTCCGAAATCACCACCGCGCCGGCGGTCGCCAGCGCGGCGGCGAAGGCGGCCAGCACCTGCCGCTCGATCTCGGGGCTGGCGGGCAGGGTGACTTCCTCGTCCAGCCGCAGCAACTGGTGGGCGCCGCTCATGAAGCGCGTCTTCACCGTGGTCGGCCGGTCTGGCGCGGCGATCAGCCGGGCCGTGACCCCGGGCGAGTCGGCCAGGATCTGGCCGATCTCGGCGGCGGCGGCATCGTCGCCGACCATGCCGACCAGCACGGCCCGTGCCCCCAGCGCGGCGATGTTCTGGGCCACGTTGCCGGCGCCGCCGAGCACGCTGCGGCGGCGTTGCGCGTGCAGCACCGGGATCGGCGCCTCCGGCGATATGCGCCGCACGTCGCCCAGCACGTAGCGGTCGAGCATGACGTCGCCGAGCACCAGCACGGTGCAGTGGGCGAAGCGGGGCAGGTAGGAGGCGAGCGCGGTGTCGGAATTGGGGGTCAAGGGAGGGTCCGGATCGGATCTACACAAGGAAGGGGCAGGCCATGGCTTAGCGGCGGACTTGACGCAGATCAAGGAAGCGCCCGGAGCCGACCGGCATGCTGCCGCCATGGACGCCGCAGCGCTAATTGAAAAATACAATGCGCGCGTGCCGCGCTACACCAGCTATCCGACGGCGCCGCATTTCTCGCCGGCGGTGGATGGCGGGGTCTACCGCGGCTGGCTGGCGGACCTGCCGGATGACGCCGTGCTGTCGCTCTATCTGCACGTGCCGTTCTGCGCCCAGTTGTGCTGGTTCTGCGCCTGCCACACCACCGCGGTGAACCGGCCCGAGCCGGTGGAATCCTATGCCGACACGGTGTTGGCCGAGATCGACCTGGTGGCCCGGGCAATCGGGCGAAAGCTGCGGGTGCACCACGTCCATTGGGGTGGCGGCACGCCGACGATGATGGCGCCAAGGCGTCTGCGCGACATCATGGATCGGCTGCGGGCCCGCTTCGCCTTCGATCCCGCGGCCGAGATCGCCGTCGAGATCGACCCGTGCACGGTGCACGAGGGCACCGTCGACGGCCTGGTCGGCATGGGCTGCAACCGGGCCAGCCTCGGCGTGCAGGATTTCGACCCGCGCGTGCAGCAGGCCGTCAACCGCATCCAGTCCTGGGAAACCACCCGCGCCTGTGCCGAGGCGCTGCGCGCCCGCGGCATCCGTTCGATCAATGTCGATCTGATGTACGGCTTGCCCCACCAGACCGCCGAGGGCATGGCCGGGTCGGTGGGCCGCACGCTCGACCTCGGCCCCGACCGGGTGGCGGTGTTCGGTTACGCCCACGTGCCCTGGATGAAGAAGCACCAGTTGCTGCTGCCCGAGGAGGCGCTGCCCGGGCCGATGGAACGCTGGGAGCAGTTGCGGGCCACCGAGCGGGTGATCACCGCGCGGGGCTATCGCGCCATCGGGCTCGATCACTATGCCCTGCCGGGGGACGATCTGTGCGTTGCCGCCGAGGCGCAGTCGCTGCGCCGCAACTTCCAGGGCTACACCACCGATACCGCGCCGGTGCTGATCGGGTTCGGAGCCTCCTCGATCGGCTCGCTGCCCGGGGGCTACGCGCAGAATGCCGCGGCGCTGCCGGAATGGCGCGACAAGGTGCGCGCCGGCGAGCTGCCGACCCGGCGTGGCATCGCGCTGGACGCCGACGACCGGCTGCGCCGTGACATCATCGAGCATCTGATGTGTCAGGGCCGCGTGACCCTGACGCGGGTCGCCGCGCGCCACGGCGCCGACCCCGATGGGTTGCGCGCCGCCGCGCCGCGGCTGGCGGCGATGGCGGAAGACGGCATGGTGGACTGGGACGGCGACACGCTCGCCATCCGCCCCGAGGCACGGCCCTTCGTGCGCACGGTGGCGGCGGTGTTCGACACCTATCTCAGGGCGGATCAGGCGCGGCACGCGACCGTGGTGTAGAGCGGAGTTATCCGACGTGGCCGGCCTTGTGCTTGGGCGGCGTGTCCTCGATCGGCTTGAACAGGGTCGCGCCCTCGGGGCGGTGGCCGGCGGCGTACAGCCCGGAAGCCGCCAACGAGGTTTTCCCGAGCACCATGGTGCGGACGGCCGAGCAGCCCAACCGTTCGGCCAGGATCTCGAGCTCGCTGACCAGCGCGGACATGACGGATTGCGGGTCGAGCACGTCGATCGCAACCATGTGCTCGGCGATCAGGATGGGTCCGTGCACCAGATCGTACTCGCGCCGGTACAGGAACAGGCCGCACGGCAACTGGCGCGGGCTGCGGAACACCACCCGGATGCCCGCCTGGTCCATGCGCTTCGCATTGGCGATGCGCTTGGCGGCACGGGTCCAGGTCTTGAGGTCGAGCGTCGGAATCGCCTCCCGCACCAGCGGGTACACGGTGTGCACCTGGTCCGGAGACAGGTTCCTGGAGGTGAAGCCCGACATGCTGGCCATTGTTTCGCTCACCCCGGGAGTGTGCCGCGAGGGGGGTTGTTCCCGCCTTGATGCAGATCAACGAGGTCCGGGCAGACCCGCGCAAAAACGGTTCCAGGCCCGGGATGGCTCGGCTAAGATCACGCAATTGCTACCGGCTGGTGGCAGCGCTATGTGGATCGCCGATGACGCATGTCCGTCCCCGTCCCGTGGTTGTCGAGGCCGTCCGGCCGTCGGAGCCATGCGCCATCTGCGAGGCGCGGCCGTTCAGCGTCTGCAACGCGATCGATCAACGCGACCTCGAACGCCTCGCCGCGCTGGCCGTCAACCTGACGGTTGACGCCGGCCGAACCTTCATCGAGGAGGGCGATCCGGCCGAAAGTTTTTTCAATGTCACGGCCGGTACCGCCAAGCTGTTCAAATTGCTGCCGGATGGGCGGCGGCAGATCACCGGCTTCGCCTCGATGGGAACCTTCCTCGGCCTTGCGGTGTCGTCCACCTATGCGTTCGGCGCCGAGGCGCTGGAAGCCATGCGCATCTGCCGCTTCTCGCGCCCCAAGCTGCGGGAACTGCTCGATGACTTCCCGGCGATGGAAAAGCGGCTGCTCGAAGTGGCGTCGAACGAGCTGGTCGCGGCGCAGGAGCAGATGCTGCTGCTCGGCCGCAAGACGGCGCGCGAGCGGCTGGCGTCGTTCCTGGTCGCCCGCGCCGGTTGCCTGTGCAACAGCGTCCCGCTGTGCGGCCGCATGGCCGAGAAGGTGATGCTGCCGATGACGCGCAGCGACATCGCCGACTATCTGGGTCTGACCATCGAGACGGTCAGCCGCACGCTGACCCGGTTCAAGAGCGAACGCCTGATCGACATTCCGAGCGCCTCGGAAATCCTCATCCGCGACCACGGCGCGCTGGAAGGCCTGGCGACCGGCCTGCGCTGAGCCGGGACACTGGCCTCGGCGCGGCACCCGCTGCTAGCGTTTCACCCATGCCGGATTATCTGCTCGAGTCGTCCGCCGGCGGTCGCGTCGCCGGCATCGACGAGGTCGGGCGCGGCCCGCTGGCCGGCCCGGTCCTGGCCGCCGCCGTGGTGCTGCCGCGGCGGGTGCCGCAGGCGCTGGCCGCGCTGCTCGACGATTCCAAGAAGCTTACCGCCGCCCAGCGCGAGGCCGCTTTCGCCGCGCTACGCGCCGGCCACGCGGCCGGCCTGGTGGAAATCGGGCTCGGCGCCGCCTCGGTTGCCGACATCGTCCGCGTCAACATCCTGCAAGCGTCGCTGCTGGCCATGTGCCGGGCGGTCGCCCGGCTGCCGGCGCCGCCCGACCTCGCCCTGGTGGACGGCAACCAGCCGCCCGCGCTGTGCTGCCCGGTGCGCTGCGTGATCGGCGGCGACGGGCTGAGCCTGTCGATCGCCGCCGCCTCGATCGTCGCCAAGGTCGTGCGCGACCGCATGATGGCCCGCCTGGCGCGGCGCCACCCGGGCTACGACTGGCACTGCAACGCCGGCTACGGCACGCCGGCCCATCGCCAGGCGCTGCTGACACTCGGCCCGACCCGCCACCACCGCCCGACCTTCGGCCTGGTGCGCCAACTCATGTTAGGATGAAGCCAGGTCCGGGACCTTGCTTGACGCGGTCACGGCGGGCACGATCCAAGTTGCGCGGGGTTGTCGTTCCGCCGCCATTTCCCGCACCAGCACTGGAGACGCCTCTGCCCTTGGAGATCGTCCGCGAACTGCCCCTGGACCAGGTCATTCTCGGCGACGCCGTGCGCATCATGCGCATGCTGCCGCCGGCCTCGGTTCATTGCATCTTCGCCGACCCCCCGTACAACCTGCAATTGCGGGGCGAGTTGCGCCGGCCCGACGACAGCCTGGTCGACGGGGTGGACGATGACTGGGACCATTTCACCGATTTCGCCGCCTACGATGCCTTCACCCGCGACTGGCTCGGCGAGTGCCGCCGGCTGCTGCGCAAGGACGGCACGCTGTGGGTGATCGGCAGCTACCACAATATTTTCCGCATCGGCGCCATCCTCCAGGAACTCGGGTTCTGGATTCTGAACGACGTGGTCTGGCGCAAGGCCAACCCGATGCCGAATTTCCGCGGCCGGCGGTTCACCAACGCGCATGAGACGCTGATCTGGGCGGCACCGGGGCGGGATGCGCGCTATCGCTTCAACTACCAGGCCATGAAGGCGCTGAACGACGACGTGCAGATGCGCAGCGACTGGTATTTCCCGCTCTGCACGGGCGCCGAGCGGCTGCGCAACGAGCACGGGCTGAAGCTGCATCCGACGCAGAAGCCCGAGGCCCTGCT
>CAYWOW010000132.1:0-2018 GCA_964459005.1 uncultured Acetobacteraceae bacterium | reverse complement strand
CGGGTGCAGGCGACGGTGGTGGCCGACGGCACGCTGCGCTGCGGCGACCTCCAGGGCTCGATCCACCAGGTCGGCGCGGCGGTGCAGAACGCGCCGTCGTGCAATGGCTGGACGTTCTGGCACGTCGAGCGGAAGGGTGTGCTGGTGGCCATCGACCATCTGCGGACCGTTCCGGACGAGCGCTAATCTCCGGTGGTGCCGGAATGTCCTTCGCTGGCCGGGGCGCTGCCGCCGGCGGGGGCGCCGTTCGGATAGAGCCGGTAACCGCCGTCTTCGTTCAGCAGCATGCTCAGACGTGCCGGGTCGGCTTCCAGCTTCTGGCGCAACCGGTAGATATGCGTCTCCACCGTGTGGGTGGTGGCGCTCGCATTGTAGCCCCAGACCTGCTGCAGCAACTCGGTGCGGGCCACCGCGGCGCCGGCCCGGAAGAGATACTTCAGCACCGCCGCTTCCTTGCCGGTCAGCCGCACGCGGGTGCCGTCGAACTCGATCAGCAGCCGGTCGCCGGGGCGGAAACGGAACCGTCCGATCGTCAGTTCGGCGTCCTCGCTGATGTCGTGCACGCGCATCTGCGCCCGCACCCGCGCCAGCAGCTCGGAAACCCGGAACGGCTTGATGACGTAATCGTTCGCGCCGGAGTCGAGGCCGCGCACGACCTCGGTCTCCTCGGTCAGGCCGGTCAGCAGAATGATCGGCACGCTGATGCCCTGGCGCCGCAGCGCGGCGCACAGATCGCTGCCGTCGCCATCGGGCAGGCGGAGATCGAGGATGATCAGGTCGAACCGGCGGCCGGGGACGGTGGTCACCCGCGCCGCCTCCGCCGCGCTGGCGCACTCGGTGACGGTGTAGCCCTCGGCGGTCAGCGGACGGCGCAGGGCCGCGCGCAGATCCGAATCGTCATCGACCACCAGGATGTGCCGCTGGCCAGTCATCGGTCCCGTATCTCCCTCGCCAAACACTGAGGCGCCACGTGCCCCCGGGATGCGGGAGCGGCGGTTGCCGAACGGTAACCACCGTGCCGGACACGTTCTAGCATCAATGAAATGACGAAATGAAGGCGGAGATTATTGCCCCAGGGCAGAGAGCCGCGCCGGAACGCCGGCGATGGTCGGCAAATCGGCGTTGGCGAAGGCCAGGCGCAGATGGCGGTCCTGTCCCGGCCCGAAGAACGGTCCGGGCAGCGTCATCAACCCATGCCTGGCGGCAAGCTCGCCGGCCGTGTCGGCAGCTCCAGGCGCCCAGTCGGGCAGGCGGAGATAGGCGAAGTAGCCGCCCAGCGCGTCCAACTGCCAGCCCGCCAGCGGCGCCACCGCGCGCCGGAATGCCGCCGCGCGTCCGGCCATGATCTGCCGGTTGCCGTCGCGCCAGGCACGCAGCCCCTCCACCGCCCAGGCCAGCGCCGCCTGCGGCGTGCGCGACGGGCAGATCTGCAGGGTGTCCAGCACTTTATCCAGTTCGGCCCGGAACGCCGGCCCCGCCACCACCGCGCCCACCCGATGGCCGGGGACGCAGTAGGCCTTGGAGAAGGAATAGAGATGGATAAAGAAATCGCGCCAGGACGGGTCGGCGAACAGGCCGTGCGGCGCGGTCGCGTCGGGCCGGAAGTCGCGATAGGTCTCGTCGACCAGCAGCCACAACCCGCGGTCGCGGCACAGCGCGGCGAAACCGGCGATCACCTCGGGCGGATAGATCGCCCCGGTCGGGTTGTTCGGCGTGATCAGCACGATGGCACGCACCGTCTCGTCGATCAGCGCGGCGGCGCGGTCGGGGTCGGGCACGAAGCCGTCCTCCGCCCGGCAGGGCAGCGGACGTGCCGCCACGCCGCGCATATCGAGCGCCATGGCGTGGTTGAAATACCATGGCGCCGGCAGCAGCACCGTCTCGCCAGGCGCGGCCAACACCGTCGTCGCCATGGTGAAGGCCAGGTTGCAGCCGGCGGTGATGGCCACGTCCGCCACGCCGACCGGGGCGGCGTAGCAGCGGGCGATGTCGGCGGCCAATGCCTCGCGCAGCCCGGC
>CAYWOW010000131.1:0-7640 GCA_964459005.1 uncultured Acetobacteraceae bacterium | reverse complement strand
CGCTGATGACCGATATCGGCGTGACCGGCGGCGGAGCGGGGCGGCACATGGTGTATGCCGCCGGCAAGACCGATCACACCATGCCGGCGGAGCGGATGATCGATCACGTGGTCGAGCTGGTCGAGAAGAAGGCGGCGGCGATCCGCGCGGAGCAGACAGTGGCCAAGCAGGCGGCGGAGTGACGTGAACGAACTGCAACCGGTCCGCGGCACGCGCGACCTGATCGGCGAGGACCACCGCCGCCACCAGCATATCATCGACACCGCGCGGCGCGTGTCGGCGACCTACGGCATGGCGGAATGGGCCACCCCCATCTTCGAGGACACCCGCGTCTTTTCGCGCAGCCTCGGCGATACCTCCGACGTGGTGATGAAGGAGATGTATTCGTTCGTCGACCGCGGGGGCGACAGCCTGACCCTGCGCCCCGAGGCGACCGCCGGCATCTGCCGCGCCCTGGTCAGCAACGGCCTGACCCAGTCGCTGCCGCAAAAAGTGTTCTACACGGGGCCGATGTTTCGCTACGAGCGGCCGCAGAAGGGCCGCTACCGGCAGTTCCACCAGATCGACGTCGAGGTGCTCGGCTCGGTCGAGCCGCTGGCCGATGCCGAGGTGATCGCCTGCGGCTGGGACATCCTCAAGGTGCTCGGCATCGCCGACGACGTGGTGCTGGAGGTGAACACGCTGGGCGACCGCGACAGCCGCGACGCCTACCGCGCTGCCCTGGTCGACTATTTCACCGCGCACCAGGACGGCCTGTCCGAGGACAGCCTGACCCGGCTCGAGCGCAACCCGCTGCGCATCCTCGACTCGAAGGACGAAGGCGACCGCCGCATCGTCGCCGGCGCGCCGACCATCCAGCCCTATCTGACCGAGGCCGCCGCGACGTTCTATGCCAGGCTGAAGGGCTACCTGGCTGCCTTCGGCGTCCCATTCGTCGAAAACCCGCGCATCGTCCGCGGCCTCGATTACTACGGCCACACCGCCTTCGAGTTCGTCACCTCCCGGCTCGGTGCCCAGGGCACGGTGATGGGGGGCGGGCGCTACGAGGGGCTGGTGGAGGAAATGGGCGGTCCGCCCATCCCGGGGATCGGCTGGGCGGCCGGCATCGAGCGGCTGTCCATGCTGCTCGCCGACGTGCCGGCGCCGCCGCGCCCGGTGGCGGTGGTGCCGGTGGGCGAGGCGGCCGAGGCGCCGGCGCTGGCCGTGCTGCAACAGCTTCGCCATGCGGGCATCCCCGCCGAGATGGCCTATCGCGGCAACCTGAAGCGCCGCCTTGAGCGTGCCAACCGCATCGGCGCCCGTGCCGCGGTCATCCTCGGCGAGACCGAGATCGCGAGCGGCGTCGCCCAGGTGAAGGATTTCGTCAGCGGCGCGCAGCAAGAGGTTCCGGTCGCGGAGTTGCCGATCAGGTTGCGATGAGCTTTTCCCTCAAGCTGGACCGGATCGGCGACCGCGCGGCGGAACTGAACGCCATGCTGTCCGAGGGCCTGACCGGCGAGGCCTATGTCAAGGCCAGCCGGGAACTGGCGGAACTCGAGCCGGTGGTGGCGCGGGTCGAGGAACTGCGGGCCGCCGAGCACGCCGCCGCCGAAGCGGAAGCGCTGCTCGCCGACCCGGAAATGCGCGAACTGGCCGAGACGGAACTGGTCGCGCTGAAGCACCGTATTCCAGAGTTGCAGCAGGCGCTCCGGATCGCCCTGCTGCCGAAGGACGAGGCCGATGCCCGCTCGGCCATCCTGGAGGTGCGTCCGGCCGCCGGCGGCGACGAGGCCGGGCTGTTCGCCGCCGAGCTGTTCGACATGTACCGCAAATACGCCGTCCTGCAGGGCTGGCGCTACGAGGTGCTGGAATACGACGAATCCGAGCTGGGCGGGCTGAAGGGCGCCTCCGCCGAGATCAACGGCACCAACGTGTTCGCCCGGCTCAAATACGAATCCGGCGTGCACCGGGTGCAGCGCGTGCCGACGACGGAAAGCCAGGGCCGCATCCACACCTCGACGGTGACGGTGGCGGTGCTGCCCGAGGCCGAGGAGGTCGACGTGCAGATCGCCGAGGACGACCTGCGCATCGACGTCTACCGCGCTTCCGGCGCCGGCGGGCAGCATGTCAACAAGACCGAGAGCGCGGTCCGCATCACCCATCTGCCGACCGGCATCGTGGTGGCGATGCAGGAGGAGAAAAGCCAGCACAAGAACCGCGCCAAGGCGATGAAGATCATCCGGGCACGGCTCTATGAGCGGCAGCGGCTGGAGCTGCACGAGACACGGGCGGCCGACCGCCGCTCGCAGGTGGGCACCGGCGACCGCAGCGAGCGCATCCGCACGTACAATTTCCCCCAGGGCCGGGTGTCCGACCACCGCATCAACATGACGCTGTACAAGATCGACCGGATCATGGCGGGCGAGTTGGACGAGTTCATCGACGCCCTGACCGCCGAGGACCAGGCCGCCCGGCTGGCCGCCGAGGAGTGAACCGCGAATCCTTGCTGCGCGACGCCACCGCCGCCCTGCGTGCCGCTGGCCTCGAGTCGCCCCGGCGGGAGGCGCGCTGGCTGCTGGAGCACGCCGGCGGCGACGCCGACGCCTTCCGTGCCCTCGTGGTCCGCCGGGCCGCCCGCGAGCCGCTGGCCTACCTGCTCGGCCACCAGGAATTCTGGACACTCGACCTGGCGGTTTCCGCCGCCACCCTGATCCCGCGCCCCGACAGCGAGACGCTGATCGCCGCCGCCCTCGCCGCCCGTCCCGATCGCGGCGCGGTGCGGCGCGTTCTCGATCTCGGCACCGGCACGGGCTGCCTGCTGCTGGCAGCGCTGACGGAATTTCCGGCCGCCTTCGGGGTCGGCACCGACGTCGTGCCCGAAGCCGCGGCGCTGGCGGCACGCAACGCCGCGGCCTGCGGGCTGGCCGGGCGCAGCGCCTTCCTGTGTGCCGACTGGGCGGCGCCGCTCGCCGGCCGGTTCGACCTGGTGCTGGCCAATCCGCCCTATATTGAGTCGGCCACGATTGCCGGCCTGATGCCCGAGGTCGCCCACCACGAGCCGCGCAGCGCCTTGGACGGCGGGGCGGATGGCCTCGATGCCTACCGAGCCGTGCTGGCGGCATTGCCGGATCTGCTCGCCCCGGGCGGCGTGGCGGTGCTGGAACTGGGAGTGGGGCAGGCCGGGCCGGTGACGGCGTTGGCCCGCCACGCCGGATTTTGTGATCCTGCCCTGCGCCAAGATATGGCCGGAATTGCGCGTGCCGCGGTGCTGGCTTTCTCATCCGGTTGAAAAATCGTTTGGCAGCCCGGTGCGACGTCGCTAGCGTGTGCCTGCGCGGCAGGGACCGCCCGGGAATCGTGCCCGGGGACTGGTCCGTTTGCCCCGGCAATGGCCCGCCATACGAGCGCGTGCCGGGTCGGGGTGTCGGGCGAAGCAAACGTTAAGGAACGACCCGGCATCGGGTTGTGGCGCGGGACGGCGGCGACAGAAGGTCGCTTGCGTTCGGCGGCGGGAACCAGGGACGCATCGCCCGCAGCGGCGATGGCATTGCCTGGCACACGAACAGGAAAGCGCATTGGCAAACGCATGAACATAAAACGTATGCGCGGACGCAACCACCGCACTGGTGGCGGCGGCGGCGGGGGAAGTGGCGGGGTCATCCGCCACCAGGGCGGCGGCGGCGGGGTGATACCGCTGAACCGCAACCACGTGTTCGACAGCAGCGGACCGGACGTGCGCATCCGCGGCACCGCCCAGCAGTTGTTCGAAAAGTACCTGCAGCTCGGCCGCGACGCGACGGGCAGCGGCGACCGGGTGATGGCGGAGAGCTATTTCCAGCATGCGGAGCACTATTTCCGCATCCTGAACGCCATCAATCAGGCGACACAGCAGGGTCTGCCGCAGCAGAACGGCCAGCCCCAGCGCCGTCCGCAGATGCAGGACTCCGAGGAGGGCGAGATGGACGACGACGACGGCCAGCCCCCCGGCGTCGGCGACCAGCCCGGCCAGGGCGAGGCGCGGGAAATCCCGATCGTGGCGGCCCCGATCGAGGGCTGAGCCGGACGCCGCTCAGGCCAGCCCCAGCCGCTGGAACAGCGCGATCAGCACCAGGTTGACGTTGAACTTGAAGTCGTCGGTGTCGCGGACCCGCTCGACCACGCGGGCCATCGGCCAGAGTTCGAAACCCGCCACCTCGCCGTCGGTGGCCACTGGCTGGAACCCGGCGGGCAACATCACGTCGTAGCAGACCAGCCGGTCACGCCGCAGCCCTTCCGGCCGCTCCATGGCGTAGCTGACGACCCCGGTCTCGACCGCGGTCCCGGCCAGGGCGGCCGGCATCCCGGCTTCTTCCGCGGCTTCCTTCAGCAGGGTCTGGCGCGGCGTCATCCCCGCTGCGACGCCGCCGGCCACCAAGTGGTCGAGCTTGCCCGGATCGAGCGCCTTGTCGGCGGCGCGGCGCGCGACCCATAGGTGCAGCCCCTCGGGGCGCCGCACCAGCCCGTTCAGATGCGCCCCGACGGCGAGCACGCCCAGCGCCGGCAGGGCGCCGCGATCGAGCGTCGCCAGTACCGGACCGTCGCCGTCCGCACGGACGTCGAAGGCCTCGCCCCGCCAGCGGCAAAAGCCCTGATCCGCCAACGCCCGCCCGATCGCCGGCAGGGTGCCGGCGGCATCGGCGGCCAGCGTGGCGGCCGTTGCCGTGACCGTCATGGCGGGGAGGCCGGCCAGCGCCTGCGCCACGTCCGGTCGCACCCAGCCGACCGGCGTCGTGCCGATGGCAAACGCGATGCGCTCGCCCGGCAGGTTGGCGTTGTTGCAGGCGGCGATATGGCGGGCGAAGCGGGTGTCCATGCCTGCCGCATAGCCGAAACGCCGACGTGCGACCACCGTGACCTTTGCAACCGGCGAGGCCCATGCCACATGCGGGCGATGAGAAGAAGTCTCGCGGCCCAGCCGAGCTTGCCCGATTTCGCCGGCGCCCGCTTCTCCGAGCGGTCCACGCTGCAGACGATCCGCTCCCTGCTGCCCTATCTGTGGCCGAAGGATAGCTTTTCCGCCCGGCTGCGGGTGACGGTGGCCTTCGTGTTCCTGCTGGCGGCCAAGGGGGCCACCGTGCTGGTGCCGCTGATCTACAGCCGCGCGGTCGACGCGCTGGCGCCGCATATGGGCGGGGTGCTGGCGGTGCCGATGGCGCTGATCGTCGGCTACGGGCTGCTGCGGATCGCCGCCTCCGGCTTCGGCGAGATGCGCGACGCCGTGTTCGCGGCGGTGCAGCAGCGCACGGTGCGGCGGGTCGCGTTGCAGACTTTTCGCCACCTGCACCACCTGTCGCTGCGGTTTCATCTCGATCGCCAGACCGGCGGCCTGTCGCGGGCCATCGACAGGGGCACCGCGGGCATCGAGGCGGTGCTGCGGCTGGCCGTGTTCAACGTGGTGCCGACGCTGGTCGAGGTGGTGCTGGTCACCGCCATCCTGTGGCACCTGTTCGACTGGCGCTACGCCGCGCTCACGCTGGTCGCGGTCGCCTCCTATCTGGCCTTCACCTTCACCTTCACCGGCTGGCGGGTGCGCATCCGCCGGACCATGAACGTGGCCGACAGCGACGCGAAGACCAAGGCCATCGACAGCCTGATCAACTACGAGACGGTCAAGTATTTCGGCAACGAGCGCCACGAGGCCGCCCGCTTCGACGAGGCGCTGGCGCGGTACGAGCGGGCCGCCACCCGCAACCAGGTGTCGCTGAACGTGCTGAACCTGGGCCAGGCCGTCATCATCTCGGTGGCGCTGGCGCTGATCATGCTGATGGCGGCGGTGGAGGTGCGGGCCGGCACGCTGACGGTGGGGCGGTTCGTGCTGGTGAACACCTATCTGATGCAGCTCTACGTGCCGCTGAACATGCTCGGTTTCGTCTATCGCGAGATCAAGCAGGGGCTGGTGGACATGGAGCAGATGTTCCGCCTGATGCGGGTCGAGGCCGAGGTGGCCGACCGGCCCGGCGCCGTGCCCCTGGTGGCGCCGGCCGGGGAGGTGGTGTTCGAGAATGTCCAGTTCGGCTACCGGCCGGACCGGCTGATTCTCCGCGACGTGTCGTTCCGGGTGCCGCCGGGCGGGTCGGTGGCCATCGTCGGGCCGACCGGGGCGGGAAAATCCACCATCAGCCGGCTGCTTTTCCGGTTCTACGATGTCACGGGCGGACGGGTGCTGATCGACGGCCACGATGTCCGCGACCTCACCCAGGACAGCCTGCGCGCGGCGATGGGCGTGGTGCCGCAGGACACCGTGCTGTTCAACGACACCATCCGCTACAACATCGCCTATGGCCGGCCCGGGGCGAGCGCGGTCGAGATCGAGCACGCCGCGAAACTCGCCCAGGTCCACGATTTTGTTCTTCGCCTGCCCGAAGGCTACGACACGAGGGTTGGCGAGCGCGGGCTGAAACTGTCGGGCGGCGAGAAGCAGCGGGTGGCGATCGCACGCAGCATCCTGAAAAACCCGCGCATCCTTATTCTCGACGAGGCGACCAGCGCGCTCGATACGAGAACGGAACTTGATATCCAGGACGCGCTGCGCACGGCCGCGCGCGACCGGACCACGCTGAGCATCGCGCATCGGCTGTCCACGGTGGTGGACGCCGACCAGATTCTTGTACTTGTCGATGGTCTGGTGAAGGAACGCGGCACGCACGGCGAACTGCTGGCGCTCGGAGGTACTTATGCGCAGATGTGGGCGTTGCAGGCCGAGCAGCAGGCGGAGGCCGAGGCGGCGTAATCAGAACTGACGGAACGCGACTGTGCTGCGGCACCGAAGTCGTGGATGCCCGGGCCAAGCCCGGGCATGACGGGAAAGGCCAAGCTTTCCGCCGGTTGATAATAGATACGAATTCGGAACATTTAGGACGTGGCTAGGCGCGACGGATCAGGCGGGATTCGCGGGCGGCGTGGGGACCACGTACCAGGTGTAGCCCTGGGAGCGGAAGGCGACCTCGCCGAAGGGGGAGGCGGCCGCGGGGGCGGGAGCGGGACGCGGGCGGGGGGCGAAGGCGCCGATGGCGAGCAGGCGGGCGATCGGGTGAACGATGCGCCTTGCGGCGGGGACTGCCGCGAGCAGGCCGGCGGCGGCGGGCTCGGCGAGCAGGGTTTCCAGTTGGGTGGCATAGGGGGCGGCCTCGGGACCGAGGGCGCGGATGAGCCAGCCGCGGCCGGCGGGCAGGGCGCGCGAGTGGGGGCCGGAGGGGCCGGAGCGGTGGGGTTTTCTCAGCTTACCGGCGGCGAGCAAAACCATCAGGCGCTCGAAGCGGCGGGCGGCGCGGTTGAGGCGGGTCCAGAGCGGGACGATGAGGGCGGCGAGGCGGGGCTCGCGCAGGAAACGCCGGGCGATGAGGGCGGCGAGCGCGGTCAGGATGAGGCGGATCCGACGGGCGAAGTCGGGGGCGAAGGCTTGGACCGGGACCGGGAGGGGCGCGGCGCACACGAAAAGATTCCTAGCATAGGATGAGATGCCGGTGCAAGGGGATTTCGTGCCGGCGCGGCTGCGGTGCCGCCGGTTTTTGCGCGTGCGCTCAGCCACGGCTATCGTTCACGCAAGGCACTCGGACCGGCAGGGTCGATGGGACAGTTCGGGTGAGATGCCTTCTTAACCTTTCGAGAGCACAGCAGAATTA
>CAYWOW010000130.1:4817-7796 GCA_964459005.1 uncultured Acetobacteraceae bacterium | reverse complement strand
CTCAACGACCAGGACCTGCTGGAGCTCATCCTGTTCCTGGCCCTGCCGCGCCGGGACACCAAGCCGATCACCAAGGCCCTGCTGGCCCGGTTCGGCAGCTTCGCCAACGTCATCGCCGCCCCGGTGAACGAGCTCAGGGCGATCGAGCACATGAAGGACTCCGGCCCCGCCGCGCTGAAGGCGGTGCACGCCGCGGCGCTGCGCCTGGCCAAGGCCGAACTGGTGAACCGGCCGCTGCTGAGCAACTGGGACGGCCTGATGGACTACCTCAACGCGGTGCTGGCGCGCGAGCGGGTGGAGCAGTTTCGCGTGCTCTTCCTCGACACCCGCAACCGCCTGCTCGCCGACGAGGCGCAGGCCCGCGGCACGGTGAACCACACGCCGGTCTATCCGCGCGAGGTGGTGAAGCGCGCGCTGGAGTTGCAGGCCACCGCGCTGATCCTGGTGCACAATCACCCGAGCGGCGACCCCACCCCCTCGCGCGACGACATCGAGATGACCCGCGAGGTCGGCCAGGCCGCCCGCGCGCTGAACATCGTGCTGCACGACCACGTCATCGTCGGCAACGGACGGTGGCTGAGTTTCCGCCAGCAGGGGCTGCTGTAGCCGGCGGCGCCAACGGCGGTATGATGCTGCCGATCCGATCCTGAGGGGGTGCCGGCCATGGCCGACCTGTTCGTCTGCCTGAGCTTCGACCACGACAACGTCGCGCCGGGGATTGCCCGCAACATCCTCTCGCCCTCCTCCATCTCGCGCGGCGATTTCGGCATCACCGGGGTGCGCCGCATCCTCGCGCTGCTGGCCGAGCGCCGCATCCCGTCCACCTGGTTCATCCCCGGCCACACCGCCGAGAGCTATCCCTCCTGCGTGCAGGCGGTGCACGCGGGCGGGCACGAGATCGGCAACCACGGTTGGACCCACCGCGGTCCGGCAACCCTGGGACCCGCCGGCGAGGCGGAGGAGTTGGCGAGCGGCAGTCTGGCCATCGAGGCGCTGACCGGCCGCAAGCCGCGCGGCTACCGCGCGCCGGGCTGGGAGTTGTCGGCGCATTCGGTGGATCTGCTGCTGGATGCCGGCTTCCTCTACGACAGCTCGATGATGGGGCAGGACTACATTCCCTACCAGGCGCGCACGAGCGACCGGGTCACCCTGCTGGAACCCATGGAATTCGGGCCGGACACCGAGCTGGTGGAGATGCCGGTCCACTGGAGCCTCGACGACACGCCGCATTTCGAATCCATGGGCGCCGAGACGGGCACCCTGCCGGGTCCGATGAATGCGCGGCTGGTGGTCGAGAACTGGATCGACGAGTTCCGCTACATGAAGAAGCACCTGGACTGGGGGGTGCTGACCTACACGTTCCATCCGCACGTCATCGGCCGCGGGCATCGGATGCTGATGCTGGAGCACCTGCTGGAGGTGCTGCGCCAGGACGGCGCGACGTTCCTCACGATGGAAGACGCGGTGGCCGAGTACCGGCGCAAATTCCCCGACGGCGTCAGCCTGCGCGGGCGGTAGTTCTGCGGCTCAGCCCGTCGCCACATACCCGTCGCGCCGCGGGTCCGCCGCCCCGGTCATCACCCCCGTCGCCGGATCGACCGCCACCGCCTGCATCCCGCCGACCTGCGTGGTCCAGGCCACCGGCGCCTCGACCGCGTGCCCGCGCACGCGCAACGCCTCCAGCACCCGGGCCGCAATCCGGTTCTCGGCGACCACCCGCCTGCCGTCGAACAGCCGTGCGCGCGGCGCGGCGATGGCGTCCTGCAGGGGCAGGCCGAAGTCCACGTATTGCACCAGCGCCTGCGCCTGGGTCTGGCAGATGCCATAGCTGCCCGGCGTGCCGAGCGCCAGCACGGGCACGCGGCCCCTCGTGGCGACCGAGGGCGCCATCGGGCTGGTCAGCGTGCGGCCGGGCAGCAGCGGGTTGGTGGCCTGCGCGTGGTGCTCGCCCCAGTAGAGCGCGTTGTTCAGGCACACGCCGGTGCCCGGCACCACCACCCCGCAGCCGAACGGCGCGCCCAGGCTCTGGGTGACGCACACCAGGTTGCCGGCCCGGTCCGCCACCGACAGCGAGGTGGTGTGCTGCTCGGCGGCGGGCGCCGTCCACTGCTCCACCTGCCCCTCGATGGGCCGCCCGTCGGTGATCCGGCCGCGCAGCACCGCCACCGACTCGTCGGACAGGATACGGTCCAGTTCCTCCGCCGGGGGATCGTCGTGCGCGATGCGCTCCATCGCCGCCAGCCGCACGGCGCGCCACACCGTGTTGAGGTGCTCGACGCCGTTGCGCTCCATTTTCGCGATATCGAACCCGTCGAGGATGCGCAGCGTGAGCAGGTACTGGAACGCCTGGCTGGGCGGGCGCGGCACGTGCACGGTGAGGTCCCGATAGGCGGCCGAAACCGGCTTGCCCCAGTCCGGCGACACCGCTTCCAGGTCGGCCATGCTCAGGCAGCCCCCGAGCGCCCGCACATGCGCCACCAGTTTTTGACCGAGCGCGCCGCCATAGAGCTGCTTGATCCCCCCCGACGCGATTGCCTCCAGCGTCGCGGCGAGGTCGGGCTGGCGCAGCACCTGGCCTGGCCGCACGGCGCCCCGGTCCGCCGCATAGGTGGCGTTCCAGTCCGCGAAGAACGGCGTTCCGGCCAGCGCGGCGGCGGCGGCGTTGATGTGGCCGGCGTTGAACCCGGTCAGCGGAAAACCGTCGCGGGCCAGCGCGATCGCCGGCGCCAGCACGTCCGGCAGGGTTTTCGTGCCGTGCGCGCTGAGCAGGTCGTACCAGCCGGCCAGGTTGCCCGGCGGCGCGGCGGCCATGGCGCCGCGGTGCAGATCCTCGCGCCGGCTGAACCGGCCCATGGGGTAGTCCCGCGGCACGGCGGTGCGAAAACTCAGCGTGCGGATGCGCGCATCGCCCGCCACCCAGCAGGTCGCCATGCCGAGCCCGGCCAGGCCCGACATGAACGGCTCCACCACGCCGAGCGC
>CAYWOW010000130.1:3193-4717 GCA_964459005.1 uncultured Acetobacteraceae bacterium | reverse complement strand
ATGCCCTGCATGCCGCCGACCAGGATGCTCCAGTCCTCGATGGCCTCGATGTCGTGGCCGCGGCCGCGCAGCGCCTCGAGGACGGGCCCGGCAAAGCGCCCCTCGGCCACCACGCTGCTTCCGTCCATCAACCGGGCGCGCGGCGCCTCGATGGCGTCCTGCAGGGGCAGGCCGAAATCGACGTGCTGCACCAGGGCCTGCGCCTGCGTCTGGCAGATGCCGTAGCTGCCCGGCGTGCCCAGCACCAGCACCGGCCGGTCCGCCCGCGTCGCGATCGCGGGCGCCATCGGCAGGGCGAGGTCGGTGCCGGGGATCAGCGGATTGGTGCCGCGCGTGTCCACCTCGCCCCAGTAGAGGAAGTTGTTGAGGCAGACGCCGGTGCCCGGCACCACCACGCCGCAGCCGAACTGCGTGCCCAGGCTCTGGGTGACGCAGACCGCGTTGCCCTCGCGATCGGCGACGGAAAAGCTGGTGGTGTGCTCCTTCGCCGGATCGGGTTTTTGGGGCGCCCATTGCTCGGTCAGCCCCTCCAGCGGGCGCGGGTCGCGCACGCGGGCGCGCAGCGTCTCGACGTCTTCCTCCGCCAGCATGCGCGCCAGCGCCGCCGGGCCGGGCTTGTTGTGGGCGATGCGCATGCCGGCGGCGAGCCGGATCGCGCGCCAGACCACGTCGAGGTGATCGGCGCTCTCGCGCTCCATCGCCTTGAGGTCGAAGCCGTCGAGGATGCGCAGGGTCAGCAGGAACTGGAACCCCTCGCACGGCGGCGGCAGCGTGTGCACCCGCAGCCCGCGATATTCGGCCGCCACCGGGTCGAGCCAGACCGGGCTGACCGCGGCCATGTCCTCCATGGTCAGGCAGCCCCCGAGGGAGGCGAGATGGGCCACCACCTGGCGGCCGAGCGGTCCGCGATAGAAATATTCGGGTCCCTCGGCGGCGATGATCTCCAGCGTTCGCGCCAGTTCGGGCTGGCGCATCACGTAGCCGAGGCCCGGCTCGCCGCTGCCGTGGCCCAGGTAGGTGGCGCGCCAGTCCTCGTAGAAGGGAAATACCGCGAGGTCGCGCACCGCCTTTTGCAGGCAGGCGCCGGGGAAGTGGAGGACCATGTGGCCGTCGCGGGCGAGCGCGATCGCCGGGCCAAAAATGTCGGCGAGCTTCTTGCGGCCATGCGATTTCGCCAGCTCGCACCAGCCCGCCAGATTGCCGGGCGTGCCGCAGGACAACGGGCCGCGATAGATCTCCTCGCGCTTGCTGAACCTGCCGGTGGGGAACTTCGACGGCACCCGGGTGACGAAATCCAGCGTCCGCACGCGCTGCTCGGCGGCGATATAGCAGGTCGCCATGCCCATGCCGGCGAGGCCGGAAAAGAACGGCTCGACCACGTTCAGCGCGGCGGCGGTGGCGGCGGCGGCGTCGAAGGCGTTGCCGCCGAGCGCCAGCAGCTTCGCGCCGGCCTGGGCGGCAAGCGGATGGGCGGCGGCAACCATGCCGTGCAGCGAGGCGATCGTCGGGCGCTTTCCGTCCATG
>CAYWOW010000130.1:0-3093 GCA_964459005.1 uncultured Acetobacteraceae bacterium | reverse complement strand
GCCCCAGGTGAACGCCTGAAAGCCGCCGTACGACGGGCCCACGACGGCGATCAGCCCGCGCACGCCGAGGCTGTCGAGCAGGCGGCGCTGGGCGGTGACGATGTCGAGCAGCGTTATCGGCGGAAAATCGGGGCCATAGGCGCGCCCGCTCGCCGGATTGGGGCTGCGCGGGCCGGTGGAGCCGTAGCTGGAGCCGAGCATGTTCGAACTGACCACGAAAAAGCGGTCGGTATCGATCGCGCGGCCTGGACCCACCAGGCCGGCCCAGGAGCCCTCGGAGGCCCCCGGCCCGCCGTCGGCGAAAAGATGGCTGCTGGTATAGCCGTGCGTCAGCAGGACGACGTTGCGCCCGTCGGGCGCGAGCATGCCGTAGGTGACATAGGCCAGTGCCGCATCCCGCAGCACGCCGCCACCCTCCAGGGGCAGGTCGCCGATTGCCCCAAGCCTGGTCTCAGCCATCGCGGCCGTCTCCTCCGCCGTTCATCGTTGGGGGGATGATACAACCGTTGGGCGGCAGGCACAGGGGGGGCGGCGGCGGGGCAGCCGCGCGGGCGGAGCTATCGCCAGATCGACCGGTTGGCCTCGAAATGGGCCTGGGCGCGAGAAATGCCGAGGTCCTTCAGCATGCGGTCGTCCATCTCGGCGAGGTCGCGCCGGGTGGTGAAGTTACGCCAGGCCCGGGCAAGGTGCTCACGAACCGTCGCCACCAGGGAAACCTGGCGACGGTGCATGACCGGGCCGGACCGGGTGAGGGAGATCGACATTCTGGCGCCCTCCTGTGTTTCACAAGAGCGTGCACGGAATATGGGGTGAGGGTTAAAATAACGGAAATGAATTGTGCCGATGCCGGCCATCAGATATATTGATGGCATGTCACTCCCCCAGGGCCTCGACCCAGACCTGCTGCGCGCCTTCGCCTTCATCGCGGAGGAGGGCAGCTTCACCCGCGCCGCCGAGCGTGTCGGACGGACGCAATCCGCCGTTTCCATGCAGGTGCAGCGCCTGGAGGCGCTGCTCGGCCAGCGCGTGCTGGTGCGCGGCAAGGGCGGCGCGGTATCGCTGACGCCGCACGGGCGCTTCCTGCTGGAGCGGGCGCGCGCGCTGCTGGCAATGAATGACGAGATCTGGGCGACCTTCCGGGCGCCGCAGATGCAGGGCACGGTGCGGCTCGGCACGCCGGACGACTATGCGCTGCGCTACCTGCCGCAGGTGCTGAAGCGGTTCGCCGACACCCATCCCGCGGTGGACGTGGACGTGCTGTGCGCGCCGTCCGATGAACTCTCCGAGCGGCTGAAGGCGGGCGAGCTGGACCTGACCCTGCTCACCGAGAACAACGAGCCGAAGGGCTGGCCCTCCACCGTGCTGTGGCGCGGCCCGCTGCGCTGGATCACCTCGCAGCGGCACGCGCCGCACCGGCTGGACCCCTTGCCGGTGGCGCTGGCCAGCCGCGGTTGCACCTGGCGGCGAGTGGCCGTCGAGGCGTTGGAGAGGGCCGATATCCGCTACCGCGTGGCCTATACCTCGGCCACCCTCGCGGGCACCCACGCGCCGGTGATGGCGGGTCTGGCGGTGACGGTTTCGGCGATCGACTGGGTGCCGGCGGGGCTGCGCGCCCTGCCGCGCGGCGAGCGGCTGCCGGACCTGCCCGACACCGCGATCCTGCTGCTGAAGGGCCGCGAGGCGCGCCAACCCGTGTCCGACGTGCTGGAGACCCACATCGCCGAGACCTTCCGCGCCGAGACCCGCCGGCCGATGGCGGCGTGACCGCCGGTCAGCCCATTTCCGCCTCGATCGCCTCGATGTCGCGGTCGCTGAAGCCGAAATGGTGGCCAATCTCGTGGATCAGCACGCTGGCGACCAGACGGTAAAGGTCCTCGCCGGTTTCGATCCACTCGCCCAGGATGGGCTGGCGGTAGAGGAAAATGAGGTCCGGCATGCGGGCGAGGTCGCCGGCGCTGCGCTGGGTGAGCGGCGTGCCGTGATAAAGGCCGGTGAGGTCCCACGGCGACTCGATGCCAAGCTCGTCGAGCGTCTCGTCGTCCGGCATTTCCTCCACCCGGATGCCGACGCCGGCGACATGGCGGCGCAGCCGCGCGGGGATGGCGCCGAGCGCGCGCTCGGCCAGGGCCTCGATATCGGCGAGGTCGGGCGGGGTGGTGAAAGCCGGCCGGCGGGTGCCATGTTGGAGCATGGTGCAACTGCCGCACGCCCCCGGCCTGCGGTCAAGAGCGGGAGGAGTCCGATGGTCGAGCGATTGAACGAGGCGCAGCGCGAAGCCCTCAGGGAACTGCTGCCGGAATGGCGGCTGGCCGACGGCCGCGACGCCATCGTGCGCAGTTTCCGTTTCGCCGATTTTGGCGCGGCCTGGGGGTTCATGAGCCGGGTCGCGCTGCTCGCCGAAAAGGCCGACCACCATCCCGAATGGTCGAACGTCTACAACCGGGTGGAGATCCTGCTGACCACCCACGACGCCGGCGGGCTGAGCCGGCGCGACGTCGCGCTGGCCCAGGCGATCGATGCCATCGCCCCCTAGCGAGTCCGCTGCCGACACCCTCGGCTTTCCCGAGCGCACGCAGGCCGTGCACCGGGCGGCGGCGCGGCTGTGCGTGCTGCTGGGCTGGGCGCCGCTGCACGAGGTGGCGCTGCCGAACGGGCGGCGCGCCGACATCCTGGCGCTGCGCCCCGACGGCGGGTTCGCCTGCATCGAGGTCAAGTCGGGCACGCGCGATTTTCTCGCCGACCAGAAGTGGCCGGACTACCGCGAATGCTGCGACGCGCTGTATTTCGCCGTCGATGCGGACTTCCCGCAGGAATTGCTGCCGCTGGAGGTGGGCCTGATCGTGGCCGCCGACCTTACCGCCGAACTGGTGCGCGAGGCGCCGGCGCATCCGTTGCCCGCTAGCCGCCGGCGCGGCCTGCTGTTGCGATTCGCCTTGCTGGCGGCGAGTCGGCTGGCCGTGCTGGAGGACCCCGGCGCGGCGGCGGCGCTGCGCAGTGCGCTGCGGGTTGAATAGCCAGGCCACGGCGGACGGCCCGTAGGGCAATCGGGCGAACACCCCGACAGCCGCGGCGCGTGACGAAAGAAAAAGATTG
>CAYWOW010000129.1:5976-7846 GCA_964459005.1 uncultured Acetobacteraceae bacterium | reverse complement strand
TGCTCGGCGCCGGCGGGGCCGCGCGCGCCATCGCGGTGGAGGCGGCGACGGCCGGGGTCGCGGCCATCACCGTCGTCAATCGCACCGCGGCGCGCGGCGAGGAAGTCGTCGCCCTGATCAACGACAAGACGCGGGCGCGGGCGGAGCTGGTGGTCTGGAACGGCGCCTACCTTGTGCCGGAAGAGGCCGAAATCCTGGTCAACGCCACGTCCATCGGCCTGTTCCCCGATGTCGATGCCAGACCCGATCTCGAGTGGTCCAGCCTGCGGCCCGGCCTCATCGTGGCGGACGTCATCGCCAACCCGCCACACACCGCCTTCCTGCACACAGCCGCCGCGCGGGGCTGCCGCACACTCGACGGCCAGGGCATGATCGTCAATCAGGCGGTGATCGGCATCGCGCTGTGGACCGGCGTCGAGGTCGATCCATCCGTCATGCGGCGGAAACTGGAAGAGCTGTTCGGGTAAGCAAGCAAGGCCAGGTCTCCGCCCTGGCCTTGCTTGCTACTTCGCCCCCCACCGCCGCAGCCGCAGCGCGTTGGTGACGACGCTGACGCTGGACAATGCCATCGCGGCGCCGGCGACGACGGGGCTGAGCAGGCCGGCGGCGGCGAGCGGGATGCCGATGGCGTTGTAGGCAAAGGCCCAGAACAGGCCCTGGCGGATGGTGCGGTGGGTGCGCCGCGCGATGTCGAGGGCTTGCGGCACCAGGGCGGGGTCGCCGCGCATCAGTGTGATGCCGGCGGTCGCCATGGCGACGTCCGTGCCGGTGCCCATGGCCAGGCCGACATCGGCCGCGGCCAGGGCGGGGGCGTCGTTGACGCCGTCGCCGACCATCGCCACCACGGCGCCCTGGCGGCGCAGGGCGGCGACCTGTCCGGCCTTGTCTTCGGGCAGAACCTCCGCGACGACACGGTCGATGCCCAGCGTGGCGGCGATGGCGTTGGCGGCGCCGCGGGAATCGCCGGTGAGCAGGACGATGTCGATGCCGGCCCGGCGCAGCGTGGCGACGGCCTCGCGGGCACCGGCGCGCGGCGCCTCGCCGAAGGCGAGCAGGCCGAGCGGGCGCGGCACCGGGGCGGTCTCCGCCAGCCAGGAGACGGTGCGGCCCTGCGCTTCCAGCGCGGCGGCGGCGGCGTCCAGGACGCCGGGAGCGATCCCGGCCTCGTCCAGCAGGCGGCGGCTGCCGAGCAGCAGGGGGACGGCCTCGACGGTGGCGGCAACGCCACGGCCGGGCAACGCGCGGAAATTTTCGGCCGCTGGGGCGGCGACGGCGCGGCGGCGGATCGCCTCGGCCAGCGGGTGTTCGCTGTTGGCCTGGAGCGCAGTGGCCAGGCGCAGCACGGCCGTCTCGGTGAGGCCGGCGGCGGGGACGATGGCGACGAGGTCCGGGCGGCCTTCGGTGAGCGTGCCGGTCTTGTCGAAGGCGACCAGGGTGACGGCGCGGGCGCGTTCGAGCGCGGCGGCGTCGCGGATCAGGATGCCGCGGCGGGCGGCGGCGCCGGTGCCGGCCATGATGGCGGCGGGAGTGGCGAGGCCGAGCGCGCAGGGGCAGGCGATGACGAGGACGGCAACGGCGGTCAGCAGGGCGGCCGCGACCCCCGCACCCGCCGCCCACCAGCCCAGGAAGGTCAGCAACGCCATCGCCAGCACGGCGGGGACGAAGACGGCGCTGACACGGTCCACCTGGCGCTGGATCGGCGGCTTGGAGGCCTGCGCGCCCTCGACCAAGCGGACGATGCGGGCCAGCACGGTCTCGGCGCCGACCGCGGTGACGCGCAGCACGAGCGCGCCGTCGCTCAGGATGGTGCCGCCAGCGACGGTGGCGCCGGGGTCGGTCTCCACCGGCAGGCTCTCGCCGGTGAGCATGG
>CAYWOW010000129.1:0-5876 GCA_964459005.1 uncultured Acetobacteraceae bacterium | reverse complement strand
GCGACGGTGGCGCCGGGGTCGGTCTCCACCGGCAGGCTCTCGCCGGTGAGCATGGCGGCATCGACGCTGCCGCTGCCCTCCAGCACGACGCCATCGACCGGGATGCGCTCGCCCGGGCGCACCGCCACCGCGTCGCCGACGACAACCTGGCCGATCGGGATGGTCTGCCCGTCGCGCAGCCGGGCGGTGTCGGGGCGCAGGCCGGCGAGCGCGCGCAGGGCGGCGGCGGTCTGGCCGATGGCGCGGGTTTCCAGCCATTTGCCGAGCAGGATGAAGGTGATCAGGACGGCGGAGGACTCGTAGTAGAGCGCCGGCATGGCGCCGGCCGGGGCGGTCAGCAGGTTCCAGGTCGAGAGTCCCCAGGCGGCCGAGGTGCCGAGCGCGACCAGCAGGTCCATGTTGGCGGCGCCGGCGCGCAGCGCCTTCCAGCCGGCGGCGTAGAACCGGGCGCCGAGCCAGACCTGGACCACGGTGGCGAGCCCCGCCTGGACCCAACCCGGCAGCATCCAGGGCAGCCCGGCGGCGTGTCCCACCATGCCGGCGAGCAACGGCGCCGACAGCACAGCGGCAGCGGCGAGGTGAGCCAGCTCGCGGCGTTGCGGGGCGGGGTCGCGGGCGGCGGCGATGGCGGCGGCGGGGCGGGCATCGAAGCCAGCGCGGCGCACCGCGGCGGCGAGGCCGGCGGCATCGGCGCTGCCCTGCTCGTGGATCACCCGCGCGCGGTTGGTGGCGAGGTTGACCTCGGCGCCCAGCACTCCGGGGACACGCCGTAGCGCCCGTTCGACGCGGGCGACGCAGGACGCACAGGTCATGCCGGTGATGTCGAGGTCCAGGCTGGCCCGGCTGCCCGCGGGCGGGGCGGCAAGCAGTTCGGTCATGCGCTGAAGATGGGGATGGTCCCCCCGGCCCGGTCAAGATGGCCCCGCATTGTTGCAGGAATGCGTAGTGTGGAGCCAATTATTTCCGTCCCGGCGATGTAAGCCCGGCGCGGATGTCCCATATGCAACGGGTGTTGCATGCTCCGGGAAGCCGCCGTCACGCAACGGACCTTGTCGGAACTGGAGTACGCGTGAGCAAGCCTGAATTCGGCCGCAAAATGACCTGCACGGCGTGCGCCGTGCGGTTCTATGACCTTACCCGCACGCCGGCGATATGCCCGAAATGCGGCGTGGAGCAGCCCCGGGCGAAGCCGCGCGCTGCGCCGGCGGCGCGTGCGAGCGCGATCCGGTGGTCCAACCGGCCGGTCCCCCCCACCTTCGAAGCCGTCGTCCCCGAACCCACCCCGGTCGAAACCGATCCGTTGGAAGAGGTCGAGGAGGAAGAGGCGGACGAGGCCGAGGACATCGAGCTGGCCGACGACGAGGACGACGCGCTCAAGGTGAAGCACGACGACTGAGCGGGTGACCCGCTCCTCGCCGGCCCGCCGCGCGGTCAACGCCGCTCAACATCCGCTATCGCGCCGGCGCGGTTTCGCCGATGCGGCCATGCGCTCCATGCGCGGCGGGCCGCATTCCGACGGTCGCGCCCGGGCGCTATAATTTTGCCAATTCGTCAGCTGTACTCCGGGGAGGAAACAGATGAGGATCGGCGTTCCCAAGGAAATCAAGACGCACGAATACCGGGTGGGCCTGACCCCCGCTGCCGTGCGTGAACTGGTCGCGCATGGCCACAGCGTGGTGGTGCAGCAGGGCGCGGCGGTCGCCATCGGGTTCCCCGACGACGCCTATCGCGCCGCCGGCGCCACTATCGCACCGGACGCCGAAGCCGCCTTCGCCGGGGCCGAGCTGATCGTCAAGGTGAAGGAACCCCAGCCCAACGAGATCGCCAGGTTGCGGCCGGGGCAGGTGCTGTTCACCTACCTGCACCTCGCCGCCGATCGCGAACAGACCCTCGGGCTGATGAACTCCGGCGCCACCTGCATCGCCTACGAGACCGTGACCGACGCGCGGGGCACGCTGCCGCTGCTGGCGCCGATGAGCGAGGTGGCGGGGAGAATGAGCGTGCAGGTCGGCGCGCACTGCCTGGAGCGCGAGCAGGGCGGCGCCGGCGTGTTGCTGGGCGGCGTGCCCGGCGTGCCGGCCGGCCGTGTGGTGGTGATTGGCGGCGGCGTCGCCGGCACCCATGCCGCCACCATGGCCGTGGGCTTCGGCGCTACCGTCACCGTCATCGACAAGTCGCTGCCCCGCCTGCGCGAGCTGGAGCAGCAATTTCCCAGCCAGTTGCACACCCTGTTCTCCACCACGGCGGCGATCGAGGCGGCGGTGCACGAGGCCGACCTGGTGATCGGCGCGGTGCTGGTGCCGGGAGCGGCGGCGCCCAAGCTGGTCAGCCGCGACATGGTGCGGCGGATGCGGCCGGGCTCGGTGATCGTCGACATCGCCATCGACCAGGGCGGCTGCTGCGAAACCAGCCGGCCGACCACCCATGCCCAGCCCACCTATGTCGAGGAGGGAGTGGTGCATTACTGCGTCACCAACATGCCCGGCGCGGTGGCGCGCACGTCCACGCTGGCGCTCGGCAACGCCACGCTGCCGTTCGTGCTGGCACTGGCGAACCATGGATGGCGCGACGCGGCGCGGGCCGACCCGAATCTGCTGGCCGGGCTGAACGTGCACGCGGGTCAGGTGACGTACGCGGCGGTGGCCACAGCCCTCGGCCTGCCCTGCCGCGACCCCGCGCGGGCGCTTGCCGACTGAGGCCGGGTTACACGATGTTGCGCTCGACCAGCCGCCGCCCCTCGGGGATGCGGCGGAAATCCAGCGGCGACAGGTCGAGCGTGGTGTAGCCGCCGGTGGCGATCAACTCCGCCACGCCGCGCCCGATGGCCGGCGTGTGCTGGATGCCGTGGCCGGAGAAGCCGCAGGCGAACAGAAAATTGGGAAAATCGGAGTGCGGGCCGACGACCGCGTTGCCGTCGAACAGGTTGAGCTCGTAATAGCCGGCCCAGGAGCCGGTGATCTTGACCGCCTCGAAGGCGGGCACGCGGGTGGCCAGCACCGGCCACATCCGCTCGGTGAATTCGGCCTCGTCCACCTCCAGGGGCGGCTCGTCGGGGTCCGGCTCGCCTTCGTCCGGCGAGCGCCCGCAGATGAAGCCCGCCCCCTCCGGACGGAACCAGACGCCGCTGGGATCGACCACCAGCGGGCAACCGGGCAGCGAGTCGCGGCAGGCCAGGACGAAAATCATCCGCCGGCGCGCCCGCACCGGCAGGTCAATGCCGAGCCATCCCGCCACCCGCGCCGACCACGGCCCCGCCGCGTTCACCGCCACGTCGCAGGGCAGCACGCCGCCATCGGACAGGCACACGCCGCGCACCGACGCGCCGTCGTGCTCGAAGCCGACGGCGTCCCGCGCCACGTAGGTCACGCCCAGGCTGCGCGCGCGCCGGCGGAAAGCGGCGAGCAGCGCCGGCCCGTCGAACCAGCCCTCGCCCTTCAGGCCCAGCACCCCCGCCACCACGCCCCCGGTCGATAGCCAGGAAAACCGCGCCGCCAGGGCGGCGGGGTCGAGCAGCGCCACCTCGGCGCCGGCCGCGCGCTGCACCGCGTGGTTTTCGATCAGCGCGTCCCGCCCCGCGGCGGTGGCGAGGAACAGATAGCCTGGCGTGCGCAGCCCCAGCGCGGGCCCCTCGCCATCCACCGCCAGAAGGCGCCCGGCCTCGCCAAGGAAGGCCAGGCCGGCCTGCGACAGGGCGATATTCAGCGGCGTGGAGAACTGCTGGCGGATGGAGCTGGCGGAGAGAGCGGAAGCGGCGCGGGCATAGGTCGGGTCGCGCTCCACCACCGTCACGCCGCCGGCGAAGCGCGGGTGCGCGGCAAGATGGTAGGCGATGGAACTGCCGATGGCGCCGCCACCGACGATGACGACACGGCGGCGATCGGGGAGAATGGGGGCGTTCGCCATGGCATCCCTCCTGCATGGCGGGCAAAAATACGTCAACCACCGGAGCCCAGCATGACCGATTCTGATGGCCCGATCGTGATCGACCTGCCCCGTGCCCGGGCGAGCCTAACGTTCGCCCGGCTGGTGCCGGCGCTGCGGGCGGCCTTCATCGCGGGGGCCAACGCGCCGCTGCGCCACGCCCACCTGCTGGAACAGCCGGGCAGCGCCACCGCCACGCTGCTGATGATGCCGGCCTGGCGGGGCCGGTCCGCGCTGGGGGTGAAGATCGTCACCGTGTTTCCCGACAACGGCGCGCTCGGCCTGAACGCCGTGTCCTCGACCTATCTGCTGTGCGACGGCGCCACCGGACGGCCCCTTGCCCTGATCGACGGCAACGAGATCACGGGTCGGCGCACCGCGGCGGCCTCGGCGCTGGCCGGCGATTTCCTCGCGCGGGACGACGCCGGTTCGCTGCTAATCGTCGGCGCCGGGCATATCGCGTCCATGCTGGCGCCGGCCTGGGCCAGCGTGCGCGACATCCGCCGCGTGCGGGTGTGGAACCTGTGGCCCGACCAGGCCGCCACGCTCGCCGCCGCGCTGCGTGAGGCGGGCTTCGACGCCGAGCCGGCCGACGACCTGCAAACCGCGGTGGGCCAAGCCGACATCATTTCCTGCGCCACCCTGGCCACCGCCCCGCTGGTGCACGGCGCCTGGCTCAGGCCCGGCACCCACCTCGACCTGATCGGCGGCTTCCGCCCCGACATGCGCGAGGCCGACGACGACGCGGTGCGCGCCTCGCGCGTGTTCATCGACACCGAGGCGGCGCTGGCCGAGGCGGGCGATCTGACCCAGCCGCTCGCCGCCGGTGTGCTGGCCCGTGAACGGATCGCCGGCAGCCTGTTCACCCTGTGCCGCGGCGAGACGGCGGGACGACGGACCGCGGACGAAATAACCCTGTTCAAATCGGTCGGCAGCGCGCTTGAGGACCTGGCGGCGGCGGGGCTGGTCTGGCAGGACGTCCAGGAGTCGGCCGGCGACGGTTGACGCGCCGGCGCACATCGGCACACTAGTAAACATAGCCGGGAGGAAATGCCGTTGGTTCGTCTCACCATGGAAACGCTGCTGCGGTCGATGCCGGGCCGGCGCCCGGTCGCCCCTTGACGGGCGCCGCCGCGCCAATGACCCGGCAGCGCAACCTCGCCAGGATAGCGGGCCGTGCCACCGTGCAACAGATCTACGAGGATCTGCACGACCGGATCGTGTGCGGCGAGCTGCGGCCCGGCGAGGCGCTCACCGAGGCGGGTCTCGCGGAGACCTACGGACTCAGCCGCACCCCGATCCGCGAAGTGTTCTGGCGGCTCAACAAGGAGGGCCTGCTGCGCGTGGTGCCGCAGGTCGGCACCTTCGTCGCGCCGATCAGCATCGCCGCGGTGAACGACAGCCAGTTCGTCCGCGAGACGCTGGAATGCCAGGCTATCCTGGATGCCGCGCGCGCCGCGACACCCTACGACGTGGCAAGCCTGCGCCAACTCCTCGCCACCCAGACCGAGGCGATCGAGGCCGGCGCCATCGCCCGCTTTTTCGCGCTCGATGAAGCGATGCACCGGCGGCTGATGGAAATGGCCGGACACCCTTCGGTCTGGCCGATGATCGCCAGCGCCAAGGCGCAACTCGATCGCGTGCGGTTCCTTTCGCTCAAGGAGTCGGGCTGGTCCGTCATGATCCTCGCCCAGCACGCGGCCCTGATCGACCACGTCGCCGCGCAGGACGGCGAAGGCGCTCGGGCGGTAATGCAGGAGCACCTGCGCACCGCCTTCGCCGCCATCGACCGCATCGCCGCGGAGAATGCCGATTTTTTCGAGGGCCGGGGGACCGATCGTTGATCCCCCTGGGCTGCGCCTAGAACCCCTGGCTGGCGCCGCCGTCCACAGGCAGCAGCGTTCCCGTCACGAAGCGGGCCGCCGGAGAGCACAGATAGACCGCCGCCCAGCCGA
>CAYWOW010000128.1:0-7872 GCA_964459005.1 uncultured Acetobacteraceae bacterium | reverse complement strand
GTGCCGTAGCTGCTCATGAACAGCGAAATCGCGAGCGGCAGGGTGCGCAGCGAGTCCTTGCTGACGATGATCAGCGGCCAGATGTACATGTCCCAGGCTTCGCGGAAGGTGAAGACGCCGAGCGCGACGAGGGCGGGCTTGCACAACGGAAGCACGATCTGCCAGAAAATGCGCAGCTCGGAGGCGCCGTCGATCCGCGCCGAATCGATCAGGTCCTTCGGAATGCCGAGCATGTACTGGCGCATCAGGAAAACGCCGAAACCGTCGACCAGGAATGGCACGATCAGCCCCTGGTAGCTGTTGACCCAGTCCAGGCGCTTGATGATCAGGAACAGCGGCACCATGGTGACTTCCAGCGGCAGCATCATGGTGCTCAGGATCAGGAGGAACAGGAGACCCCGGCCGAAATAGCGGAACTTCGCCAGGCTGTAGCCGGCGAGCGAGGCGAACAGCAGGTTGCCCAGCGTGATGGCGAGCGCGACGAAGCCGCTGTTGAAGAAGTAGCGGGGGAAGTCCTGGGCGTGCCAGGCCACGACGTACGATCGCCAGTTGACCGGGTCGGGAATCCACTGGACCGGCACGCGGAACATGTTCGTCATCGTCTTGAGCGATGACGAGACCATCCAGAAATAGGGAACCAGGGCGATCAGCACCGCGACGGTCACCAGCGCATAAGCGAGCACGTTGCCGCGTTGGCGGACGGCCCGGCGGAGCAGGCCTGCCCTGGGCTTTCCTGCGTATGCCGGGCCGGTGGCCGGGGCTGGCACGATGTTGCCCATCCTACTCCTCGCCGCGCGTGAAGATGCGGATCTGGGCGACGGAGAACAGCATGACGGCAACGAACAGGAACACGCTCATTGCCGACGCCCGCCCCATGTCGAAGAACTCGAAGGCGGTCTGGTAGATGAACAGCGGCAACACCCGGGTGGAATCCGCCGGGCCGCCGCCGGTCATGATCATCGGCACGGCGAACACCTTCATCGCCACGATCACCGTCATCACCATCACCAGCAGGGTGGTGGGCCGGAGCAGCGGCAGGGTGATGTGCCAGAAGCTCTTCCAGTGGCCGGCGCCGTCGATTTCGGCGGCCTCATAGTATTCGGCGGGGATCGCCTGCAGGCCGGCCAGGAAGATCACCATGTAATAGGGCGTGGCGCGCCAGATGCCGATGAGGATGACGGCCGGCAGCGCGTAGGCGCTGCTGCGCAGCCAGGGGATGGGATCGATGCCGGCCCAGCCCAGGATCGTGTTGAGCACCCCATCCTGCTGGTAGATGAAGGTCCAGACGACGGCCATCACGACCGCGGGCATGACGACCGGCATGAACACGGCGGATCGCAGCAGGTTCTTGAAGGCGAGGCGCCGGTTGAACAATATCGCCAGCGCCAGGGCCAGCGGCCAGACCGGCAGAACGCTGAACACCACGTAGATCAGCGAAACCTTGAAGGAGTTCAGGAAAAGCGGGTCCTGGACGAGGTCGACGAAGTTGGCGAAGCCGACGAACTGCGCGGGGTGGATGAGATCGTACTTGCTGAAGCTGATGATGAATGCCTGGATCATCGGCACGAAGCGGAAGATGCAGAGGATGGCGATCGTCGGGAACAGGATGGCATAGCCGAACATGGCCTGCTTCGTGGCCAGGCCGATGCGCAGTCCTCGCCTGACCGCGTGGGGTTCCGCATGAACGGCCGAAGACACAACAGCGTCCTTCTGCATTCGTCAAATGAGGCCGGCGCCACTTGAGCGCCGGTCGTGCCGCGAGCGATAGCGTCCAGTCACCGGCGGGAAAGCGCGGCACGGGGCCGCGCTTCCCGTTCCGGCCGGTTACTTCTTGAGGACTTTTTCCGCCTCGGCCTGGGCCTGGTCAAGCGACGCCTTGGGATCGGCGCCGTCATACACGACCCGCTCGATGGCACGCCCAAGCGCCTGGGTGATCTCGTTGGTGAACTCGGAACTGAGATACCACGAACCCGTCGCGACATCCTTCATGTGGACGTCGAAATACGGGAATTTCCTGGCAACGTCGCTCTGATCCACACCGACGACCGGCTGCACGAAACCGACCTTGCCCAGCCACACATCCGGCTTGGCGAGCATGAACCTGACGAAGTCCCAGGCGGCCGCCTTCTCGGCCGCGGGCTTGGCGTTGTTCACGCCCCACATCCAGCCGTAGACCAGGGTGTGCGGCTTGGCCGGATCGACCTGCGGCAGCGAGACGACCGTGAAGTCGTTGCCAACGGGCGACTGCTGGACCTGCGGCGTCGCCCAGGGCCCGGTGATCCACATCGCCACGCGGCCGTCGACGAAATCCTGGTTCGGGTTGCTCGGGGTGTTCATCGTCGTCCGGGGGTCGCCGCCCGCCTTGGTGACTTCCCGCCACAGAGTCAGCGCCTTCACCGCCGCGGGACTGTTGAGGTAGGCGGTCTTGCCGTCGTCGCTCAGCAGTTTGCCGCCGAACTGCTCGGTGAGGGGCTGGAAATCCTGCACTTCCCAACGCTGGCTGTGATAGGGGAAGTCGAAGGCCTTCTGCACGGTCCGGGTGCCCTGGACGATCTTCAGCTTGGGTCCCAGTGCGATCACGTCGTTCCACGTCTTGGGCGCATCCTTCTTCGGGTCGAGCCCGGCGGCGGCGAACTCCTTGTTGTTGATGAAGAGGCTCATCGAATTGCCCTGGTACGGCAGGGCGTAGACTTTTCCTTCGAACGTCGCGGCGGCGAGCCCGCCGGGCGTATACTTCGCGATGATCTCCGGATAGCTTTTGACGCCGAATACATCGAGGTTCAACGGCTCCAGCACACCCTTGCTGTAGTAAAGCAGGTAGAAGGAGGCATCGTTGTCCATGATGTCCGGGCCCGTGCCGGTCGCGAGGGCGACGGAGATCTTCTGGTTGATATCGGCCGAGGACAGGACGGTGGGATTGATCGTGATGTTCGGATGGAGCTTCTCGTACGCGGGGATCAATTCCTTGACGTAGGCCGTGAACGGCCCGTATTCGTGCCACCAGATCTCGACGGTCGTCTTTTCCGTCGGCACCGCGCTCGAATCGGCGACGGCAGCCGGGGTGTACAGCATCGCGAGGATGGCCAGCAGACAGGCCGCGAGTCGTTGGAAAAGCACCATGGTTTTCCTCCTCGTATCCACATGACCGGTGTAGCCGCCTTAAGCGACGGTTCCACGACCGAACTCGTTTCGTTTATCGTCATGTGGTTGCATTGTCGTTGACCTAGATCAAGCCTCCGGTCTGCGGGAGAAAAGCAAGCACATTCAGTTGGTTGGCGGCTATCGGATGACCGGGTCCCGCGACCGGCGAAGAAAATGCCGTCTGCAACGACAATTTCGGATTTGACAGCGCCGATCCGCATTGCGGCCACACTTCGCCGGAGCGGTCCCGTTGTTTGTCGCCCGCCGCGCCGGCGCCCGGACTGGCGGATCAACTGCCCACCTTGCCGGATTGTCATCTTCCGCGCGCATTCGTGAGCATTCCCAAGCGGCGGAGCGTCACCATACTACCGTGCGGGAAGTGTGTGGCCTGCGCTGTTGCTGCAGCCCGGCGCATCGGCACGGAGAACCAGTTTTGACCGCATTGCAAAAACGCCTGCTCATCGCGACAGGCGTCCTCGGAGTTGTTGCGGCCGTGCTCGCGGCGCTGCACATCGAGACGGCCGCGCCGGTGGAACCCGCCGCCGCGCAGGCAGCCCCATCTTCGGCGGTCATCCCGGTGGCGGTCATGGCCGTCGCCCGGAAGGACTTGCCGGTCTATGCCAGCGGCATCGGCACCGTGCAGGCCTGGCAGACCATCCAGTTGCAGCCGCAGGTCGGCGGCCGGCTGCAGTCGGTGAACTTCAAAGAGGGTCAGGAGGTGCATGCCGGCGACCTGCTGGCCATGATCGATCCGCGACCTTACGCGGCCGCCCTCGCCCAGGCGCAGGCGAAGCTGGCGGGCGACCAGGCGACGGCAGTCAACGCCGAGGCGACGCTGCGCCGCGACACCGCGCTGGAGCGCAACGACTTCGCGTCGCACCAGCAGGTGGACAACGACACGGCGGCACAGCGCACGGCGCAGGCGGCCATCCTGGCCGATCAGGCGGCCATCGCGGCGGCGCAGCTCAACCTCGACTTCTGCCGCATCACCACGCCGGTGGATGGCGTGGTCGGCTTCCGCCGGGTCGACGTCGGCAACCTGCTGGCGGCGAACAACGCCCAGCCGATCGCGGTCATTACCCAGATCCAGCCGGTGGCCGTCATCTTCACCCTGGCGCAGGAAAGATTGCCGGGCGTCGCCGCGGCGTTGGCGGCGGGCAACGCCGAGGTGCAGGCGCTGGTGGGCAGCGATCCGACGCCGGTCGCGACCGGCCATCTGGTGACGCCCGACAACAGCATCGACACCAGCACCGGCACGATCTCGCTCAAGGCCGAGTTTGCCAATGCCGACCGGAAGCTCTGGCCGGGGCAGTTCGTCACCGCACGGGTGCGGCTCGCCGTCGACCGCAACGCGGTGGTGGTTCCGTTGCGGGCCGTGCAGCACGGGCCGGACGGGCTGTTCGCCTACGTGGTGAACCCGGACAACACCGTGGCGCGGCGCATGCTGCGGGTCGGCTACCAGGATGACAGCCAGGCCGAAATCGCCGACGGGCTGCAGGGCGGCGAAACGGTGGTGGTGGACGGGCAATCGCGACTGCAACCGGGCAGCCGGGTGGATGCGCGGCCGATGGCGGCGGGCTGAGCCGGCGTGAGCATTTCCACCCCGTTCATCCACCGCCCCGTCGGCACGTCGCTGCTGATGGCGGCGCTGTTCCTGGTCGGCCTGGCGGCTTTCCCGCTGCTGCCAGTCGCGCCGCTGCCGCAGGTGGATTTCCCCACCCTGACCGTCACCACCCAGTATCCCGGCGCCAGCCCGGACACCATGGCCTCGTCGGTGGCGCAGCCCCTGGAGACGCAGTTCGCGCAGATCGCCGCCCTGGCCCAGATGACGTCGATCAACGTCCTGGGGACCAGCACGATCACGCTGCAATTCGAGCTCTCGCGCAACATCGACGCCGCCGCGGCCGATGTTCTGGAGGCCATCAATGCGGCGCAAGGGCAGTTGCCCAAGGACCTGCCCGGCCAGCCCCAGATCCGCAAGCAGAACCCCGCCGACGCCCCCATCCTGATCCTGTCGGCCCAGTCCGACGCGCTGCCGCTGACCGCGGTGGACGACGCCGCGGAGAACATCCTGGCGCAGCGGCTGTCACAGGTGTCGGGGGTATCGCAGGTGCTGATCGGCGGGCAACAGAAGCCGGCCATCCGCGTGCAGGTCGACCCCGCCAGGCTGGCCTCGATGGGCCTGACGCTGGAGGACGTGCGCAACGTGCTGACGACCGCCACGGTGAACGAGCCGAAGGGCAGCGTGGTCGGCCACGACAGCACCTGGACCGTGCTGGCCGACGACCAGTTGACCACGGCGGCCCCTTACAACGACATCATCGTTGCCTTTCGCAACGGCGCGCCGGTGCGCATCGGCGATATCGGGCAGGCCGTGCGGGGGCCCCAGAACGACCAGCTCGCGGCCTGGCAGAATTCCAGGCGGGGTATCCTGCTGCTGGTGTTCAAGCAACCCGGGGCCAACGTGATCGAAACCGTACAGCGGGTCGAGGACGCCCTGCCGCCCCTGGAGGCCAGCCTGCCGCCCGCGCTGCACGTGCGGACCATCGTGGACCGGACGCAGACCATCCGGGCCTCGGTGCATGACGTCACCTTCACCCTGATGCTGTCGATCGGCCTGGTGGTGATGGTGATCTTCCTGTTCCTGCGCAACCTGTGGGCGACCATCATCCCCGGCATCACCGTCCCGCTGGCGCTGGTCGGCACGCTGGCGGTGATGTACCTGGTGGGTTTTAGCCTGGACAACCTGTCGCTGATGGGGCTGACGATCGCGGTCGGCTTCGTCGTCGACGACGCGGTGGTGATGCTGGAGAACATCTATCGCCACGTCGAGGACGGCATGAAGCCGCTGGAGGCGGCGATCAAGGGAGCCGGGGAGATCGGCTTCACCATCGTGTCGATCAGCGCGTCGCTGATCGCGGTGTTCATTCCGCTGCTGCTGATGGGCGGCATCGTCGGCCGCCTGTTCCGCGAGTTCGCGGTCACGGTCGCGGTGGCGGTGGTGCTCTCCGCGGTGGTTTCGCTGACCTTGACCCCGATGATGTGCGCGCGCTTCCTGAACAGCCCGACGCACCGGCATGGCCGCCTGTACCGCCTGGTGGAGGCGGGGTTCAACGCCATGATCGGCTTCTACGGGCGCACGCTGGACATCGCGTTGCGGTATCAGCGCATCACGCTCGCCGTCTTCCTGATCACGGTCGCGCTGACCGGCGGGTTGTTCGTGATGATTCCAAAAGGATTTTTCCCGCCGCAGGACGTTGGCCTGATCATTGGTATCTCGGAAGGACCGCAGGACGCCTCGTTCGACAAGATGGTGCGGCTGCAAAACCAATTGAACGCCATGGTGCAGGCCGACCCGGCGGTCGCGTCGTTCGCCTCGCAGGTGGGCGCGGGGACGGCGGGCCAGCAGGGCAACGACGGGCGGATGTTCATCAACCTGAAGCCATGGGACCAGCGGCCCAATGACGGCGTCGACGCGGTGATCCGGCGGCTCACGCGCAAGGCGCGCGATCTGGTGGGGGTGCAACTGTTCATGCAGCCCGCGCAGGACATCAATGTCGGCGGGCGGCTGGCGCGCACCATGTATCAATACACCCTGCAGGACGCCAGCACGCAGGAGATGAATGCCTGGGCGCCCAAGGTGCTGGACGCGCTCAGCGCCCTGCCGGTGCTGCGCGACGTCACCACCGATCAGCAGATCGCCGGCACGACGGCGACGCTGCGCATCGACCGGCGGGCGGCGCAGCGTCTGGGCGTGGAACCCGCGCAGATCGACGCGATCCTGTACGACGCCTTCGGCCAGCGCGAGGTGACGCAGTACTTCACCCAGTTGAGCTCCTATTACGTGATCCTGGAAGTGCGACCCGATCAGGCCGCGCGGTTGTCCACCCTCGACATGCTGTATGTGAAATCGGTAAGCGGCCAGGCCGTGCCGCTGTCCGCGCTGGTGCACCAGGACACCACCCCGGTCGCGCCGCTGGCGATCAACCATCAGGCGCAGTTTCCGGCCGTGACCATTTCGTTCAACCTAGTCCCCGGGGCGGCGCTCGGCGATGCGGTGTCGGCGATCCAGGCGGCCCAGCGCAGGCTCGGCGCGCCGCTCGCTCTGCAGGGTTCGTTCCAGGGTGCCGCGCAGGCTTTTCAAACCTCGCTGGCCAGCGAGCCGTATCTGATCGCGGCGGCGCTGATCACCGTCTACATCATCCTGGGCGTGCTCTATGAGAGCTACATCCTGCCGCTGACCATCCTGTCCACGCTGCCCGCCGCCGGGGTGGGGGCGCTGCTGATGCTGATGATGGCGCACACGGACCTGTCGGTGATCGCGCTGATCGGCATCATCCTGCTGATCGGCATCGTCAAGAAGAACGGCATCATGATGGTCGACTTCGCCATCAGCGCGGAACGGCGCGACGGGGAGGCGCCGCTGAACGCGATCCGCCAGGCCTGCCTGCTGCGGTTCCGCCCGATCCTGATGACCACCATGGCGGCGCTGCTGTCCGGGCTGCCGCTGATGCTGGGCCACGGGGCGGGGTCCGAACTGCGCCGCCCGCTCGGGCTGGCAATGGTGGGGGGGCTCGCGGTCAGTCAGGTCCTGACGCTCTACACGACGCCGGTGATCTACCTGTATCTCGACGCGTTGCAGCACTGGCTGGCACCGTCGCGCCGCCACCTGCCACGACTGGCCGCCGTGCTGGGCAAGGCGGGCGCCGATTGAGCAGGCACAGCCGGGGC
>CAYWOW010000127.1:0-7955 GCA_964459005.1 uncultured Acetobacteraceae bacterium | reverse complement strand
AGGTGCAACAGCCGTGGCAGCCACAGCGAGATCGCGGGGACGTAGGTGACCAGCATGAGCACGGCGAACATCATCAGGTAGAACGGCCAGATGTGGCGCACGACCTGCTCCATCGACACGCGTCCGACGGCGCAGCCGACGAAGATGATCGCGCCGACCGGTGGATGGCACAGGCCGATGCCGAGGTTGAGCAGCATGATGATGCCGAAATGCACCGGATCGACGCCGAAGTTCACCATCACCGGCAGCAGAATCGGCGTGCAGATCAGAATCGACGGCGCCATGTCCATGAAGCAGCCGAGCAACAGCAGCATCACGTTGATCATCATCAGGATGACGTATTTGTCGTGCGATATCGACAGAAAGAACGTCGTCACCTTCGTCGGCATCTGCATCATCGCCATGATGTAGCCGACCGAGGCGGCGAAGGCGATCAGCGTCATCACCATGGCGACGGTGCGCAGGGTGCGGTGCACCAGCAACGGCAGGTCGCGCCAGCGATAGTCGCGATAGATGAACATGGTCACGCAGAAGGCCCAGAGCGTGGCTACCGCGCCGGCCTCGACCGCGGTGAACACGCCGCCGAGGATGCCGCCGAGGATGATGAGGATCGTCACCATGCCCCACAGCGCGTCGAAGGCGATGCGGACCGACTGGCGGAACGGCACGACGATGCCGCGTGGATATTTGTTGCGATAGGCGTAGCAGAGGCACATCAGAATCAGCGCCAGTCCGAGCAGCAGCCCGGGCACCACGCCGGCCATGAACAGCGCGATGATCGAGATCGTGCCGCCGGTCGCCAGCGAATAGATAACCGCGTTGTGCGACGGCGGCACCAGCAGCGCCTGCACCGAGGCGATGATCGTCACGTTGGTGGCGAAGACGCGCGGATAACCGCTTTCCTCCATCTGCGGAATCAGCACCGAGCCGATCGCCGAGATGTCGGCGACCGCCGAGCCCGAAATACCGGAGAGGAACGTGGTGGCGATCACGTTCACCGCGGCGAGTCCGCCGCGCAGGCGGGTCATGCCGACGATCACATTGGCCAGCGCCACCAGCCGGCGCGCCATGCCGCCCTCAGCCATGATGGCGCCGGCGAGCACGAAGAACGGAATCGTCAGCATGGCGAACTTGGAGACGCCGCCCGACACCTGCAGCATCACCGCCTGCAGCGGAATGTCGGCCCACCAGGCGCCGACCAGCGCGGACACGCCGAGCGCGTAGGAAACCGGCATGCCGATGACGATGCCGACCGCCAGGGCGGCGAGGACGACGAGGATGCCCATGGCGCCGCTATTCCTTCGCCGCTGCGTAGGGGTCGGGGATCACGTCGGGGGCCGGGCCGAGCAGCAGCCGTTCCAGCACGAAGCAAACGGTGATCGCCCCGCCGATCGGAATCGGCAGATAGGTGATGCCAACCTGCAACCACGGAAACGCGTCGATCGTCTGGTGCCAGGTCGTGGCGCACAGCCCGGCGCCCCAATAGGTCATGAACAGGGAGAGCGCGCCCACCACCAGTTCGGACAGCACCGCCGAGGCGCGTCCCGGCAGCGGCGGCATCAGTCGCTGAAAAACCAGCACACGCATATGCACGTCGGCGCGGTAGCAGGCGGCGGCACCGAAAAAGGTGAGCACGATGGACAACAACACCGCCGCCGGTTCGGGCCAGCCCGCGGCGGCGTTGAGCACGTAGCGCGTGTAGACGCCCCACGGAATGACCGCCGAGATCAGCACCAGCGCCACCGAGGCAATGGTGGCGCTGATCCAGTAGAGCACGTCCATCGCCACGCGAATGGCCTGCCGCATCGTCATCCTCCAGCCGGGCGTGTCAAAATTCGTGGGCGGAAGCCACCGGGCCTCCGCCCACGGGGTGACGTCGGAGCCGCGGCTACTTGGTGTCCTGAATCCGTTTGATCAGGTCGGGCCATTTGGCGCCGTATTTGTCCCACACCGGCTTCACCGCCTTCTGGAACGGCGTCTTGTCGGCGATCGGGGTGACCACGATGCCGGCCGTCTTCATCCGGGCGTAGGCATCCTTTTCCGTGTCGTTCCACAAACCGCGCTCGTCAAGCTGCGCCTCGCGGGAGAACTTGACGATCAGATCCTGGTCGGCCTTCGACAGCTTGTCCCACACCGGTCGAGACATCACCACCATCTCCGGCACGATCAGGTGCTCGTCGAGGGTGAAGTATTTCGCCACCTGGTAGTGGTTGTCGAAGACGAAGCTCGGCGGGTTGTTCTCCGCGCCGTCGATGACACCGGTCTGCAACCCGCTGAATACCTGGTCGTAGCCCATCGGCACACCGTTGGCGCCGAGATCGTTCGCCATGTCAACGAACATCGGGTTGCCCATCACCCGCATCTTCAGGCCCTTGAGGTCGTCGATCGACTTGATCTGGCGCTTGGTGTCGTAGAAGCTGCGCGCGCCGGCATCCATGAAGCACAGGCCGACAAGATGGCTGTTCGGCGCGGTAGTGACCTTGTCGAGCATCTCCTTGCCGATCGGTCCGTCGATCACGTGCTCCATGTGCTCCGGGTTGCGGAACAGGAAGGGCAGGTTGAAGACGTTGAGCTCGTCCACCACCGGGCCGACGGTGCCGACGGAAACGCGGGTGAAGGCGAGAGCGCCGACCTGCGCCTGTTCGATCGACGCCTTCTCGTCGCCGAGTTGCATCGATGGATACATCGCAATCGAAAGCCGCCCATTGGTGGCGGCCGAGAGCTTCTTGCCCATGTTCTCGACCGCAACCACGGTCGGATAACCGGCCGGGTGTACGTCGGATGCCTTCAGCACCATCTTATCCTGGGCCGAGGCGGGGCGGGCAAACCCGGCGGGGACAAGCCCCAATGCCGCCAGGCCGCCGCCAAGCCGCAATACGTTCCGCCGCTCCATTGTTGGCCTCCCTTGTATCTGAGTGTTACAGCAACAACATGTCGCCGCGCCCACTTGTTTTGCCGGGCCGCTTTGCCGACCATCGCGCGACCCGATTGATGTTCACACTACCGTTATCGTCGGCCGTCAACAACCCCGCGTGGTCACGCCGGCGCGAGGGCATTTCCGATGGTGAACCCCGGGGGTTCGCTGCCATATAGGATCTGGCGCGAATTGTTCCGCCAGGCCGCAGGTGATCCATGTCCATCCACGTCGCGCTGACGCATCGCACGGTCTATCGCTATGACCACGCCGTGACGGCGGGGCCGCAGACCATCCGCCTGCGCCCGGCGCCGCATGCCCGCACGCCGATCCTGTCCTACGCGCTGACGATCGCGCCCACGCCGCACTTCCTGAACTGGCAGCAGGACCCGCAGGGCAATTTCCTCGCCCGCGTCGTGTTTCCCGAGAAAATCACGCATTTCGACATCGGCGTGGACCTGATCGCCGACCTGGCCACCATCAACCCGTTCGACTTCTTCCTGGAGCCGGAAGCGGAAAGCTGGCCGTTCGCCTACGACCCCATCCTGGATGCCGAACTGGCGCCATTCCGGCGGATCGAGGCGGCGGGGCCCTTGCTCACCGCCCTGCTCGCGGCGGTGCCGCGCGGCAGCCAGCGCACGGTGGACATGCTGATCGCACTCAATCGCCGGGTGCAGCAGCGCGTCGCCTACATCGTGCGGCTGGAGCCCGGGGTGTGGACACCCGAGGAGACGCTGACGGCGGGGCAGGGAAGTTGCCGCGATTCCGCCTGGCTGCTGGTGGCCGCGCTGCGCCATCTGGGCTACGCCGCGCGCTTCGTCTCGGGCTACCTGATCCAGCTGGTTGGCGACGTGAAGCCGCTGGAGGGGCCGGAAGGACCGAAGGCGGATTTCACCGACCTGCACGCCTGGGCCGAGGTCTATCTGCCCGGCGCGGGCTGGGTCGGCCTGGACGCGACCTCCGGGCTGCTGGCCGGCGAGGGCCATATTCCGCTGGCCGCCAGCCCCGATCCGCAGTCGGCCGCCGCGGTGACCGGCGTCACCGAGCCCTGCGAGGTCGCCTTCGATTTCGCCATGTCGGTGAGCCGCATCCACGAAACGCCGCGGGTGACCAAACCGTACGACGAGGGCCAGTGGCAAGGCATCCTGGCGGCCGGCGCGCGGGTGGATCGCGCGCTCACCGCCGGGGATGTGCGCCTGACCTTCGGCGGCGAGCCGACTTTCGTCGCCGCCACCGACCAGGAAGCGCCGGAATGGAATACCGACGCGCTCGGTCCGACCAAGCGGCGCTTCGCCGGCCTGCTGCTGCACCGGCTCGCCGCCCTGTGGGCGCCGGGGGCGGCGCTGCACCATGGCCAGGGCAAGCTCTATCCCGGCGAGCAACTGCCACGCTGGGCGTTGTCGGCACATTGGCGGGCGGACGGCGAGCCGGTCTGGCAGGACCCGGCGCTGCTGGCGGACCCCGACGGCGAACCCGGCACCGCCACCGCCGCGGACGCCGCCCGCTTCGCCGCCCTGCTGGCCGGGCGGTTGCGGCTCGTTCCGGCCATGGTTGTGCCGGCGCACGAGGATGTTCACTACTATCTGTGGAAGGAGCACGGGCTGCCCGCCAACGTGACGGCCGAGGACAGCCGGTTGCGCGACCCGCTGGAGCGCGCGCGCATGGCCCGGGTGTTCGCCCACGGCCTGGCCGCGCCGGTCGGCAGCGTGCTGCCGCTGCGCCGCGCGGCGGCGGGCACGCACTGGCAGACCGCGCGCTGGCACTTCCGCGACGGCACCCTGTTCCTGACCCCCGGCGACAGCCCGATCGGTTACCGCCTGCCGCTGGACAGCCTGCCCTGGGCCGACCCGGAGCGGATCGAAACCCCCTTCGAGCCCGATCCGTTCGCCGCCCTGCCGGCGCTCCCCGCGCAGGCCGCGCTGCGGGCGCTGCGCGCGGAGACGGGCGTGCCCATCGCCCCGGCGCCAGAACCCGAGCCGCCGGACCTGCTGGTGCGCACCGCGCTCGCCGTGGAGCCGCGCGGTGGGCTGCTGCACGTCTTCTTCCCGCCGCTTTACGACGCTGGGGACTGGCTCGATCTGGTCGCGGCGGTCGAGGCGACGGCCGCCGAGATGGGGCAGGCGGTGGTGCTGGAGGGCTACGCGCCGCCGTCGGACCCGCGGCTGCTGAATTTTTCCGTCACCCCGGACCCGGGCGTGATCGAGGTGAACGTGCATCCGGCCGGCACCTGGGCCGAGCACGTCGAACGCACCACCCAGATGTACGAGGAAGCGCGCCAGGTCGGGCTGGCCACGGAGAAATTCCTGCTCGATGGGCGCCATGTCGGCACCGGCGGCGGCAACCACGTGGTCATGGGCGGCGCCACGGTGGCGGACAGCCCGTTCCTGCGCCGGCCCGACCTGCTCAAGAGCCTGCTGGGCTTCTGGCACAACCACCCCAGCCTGTCCTTTTTGTTCAGCGGCCTGTTCATCGGCCCGACCAGCCAGCATCCGCGGCTGGACGAGGCGCGCGACGACGTGCTCAACGAGTTGGAAATCGCCTTTGCCCAGGTTTCGCCGTCGCGCGTCACGCCGCCCTGGCTGACCGACCGGCTGTTCCGCAACATCCTGGCGGACATGACCGGCAACACCCACCGCACCGAGTTCTGCATCGACAAACTCTACGATCCCGCCGGCCCCGGCGGCCGGCGCGGGCTGGTCGAATTCCGGGCCTTCGAGATGCCGCCGCATGCCCGCATGGCGGCGGCCCAGATGCTGCTGATGCGCGCGGCGGTCGCGACCTTCTGGCAGCACCCCTACGAGCGCCGCCTGCTGCGCTGGGGCACGCGGCTGCACGACGAATTCCTGCTGCCGCATTTCTGCCTGCGCGATTTCGGCGATGTGCTGGAGGAGCTGGCGGCGTTCGGCCTTGCGCTCGATCGCGCCTGGTTCGACCCGCATGCGGAATTCCGCTTCCCGCGGCTCGGCGAGGTCGCGGTGCACGACATGCAACTGGAACTGCGCCACGCGCTGGAGCCCTGGCACGTGCTGGGGGAGGATGTCGCGCCCGGCGGCACCGTGCGCTACGTCGACTCCTCGGCCGAGCGGTTGCAGGCGCGGGTGACGGGTTTCACCCCGGAGCGCTTTGTTCTCGCCTGCAACGGGGTCGCGGTGCCGCTCAGTCCGACCGGGGTGGCGGGCGAATACGTGGCCGGGGTGCGGTTCAAGGCCTGGCAACCCCCCAGCGCGCTGCACCCGGCCATCCCGGCGCAGACGCCGCTGGTGTTCGACCTCTACGACCGCTGGAACGGGCGCAGCCTGGGTGGGCTGACCCATCACGTGGCCCATCCGGGCGGGCGCAACTACGAGACCTTCCCGGTCAACGCCAACGAGGCGGAGGCTCGCCGGCGCGCCCGTTTCCAGGCGTTCGGCCATACCCCCGGCCCGATGCCCGCGCCGCGCGGAGCGATCGGCCTCGAGCATCCCCGCACCCTGGACCTGCGCCGGTTCCTCTGAGACGATGACAGCGTGACCCAAGGGCCCGATTCGTCGCGACAGGCTGCCGCACCAGTTTCCCAGTCCGGCGGCGTGAGCGCCGCGGGCCTGGACGAAATGGTGGACGGTGCCGGCCGGCTGCGGCCGCACTGGCGCGGTGTGCTGAGCGCCTTCACGTCGCTCGGCGCGAGCGGTCTGGCCGAGCGAGGGCGCCGGTTGGACCGCGCCTTCCAGGAGGAGGGCATCGCGAGCGTGTTGCCCGGGGCGGCGGCGCGTGCCCGGCGCTGCGATCCGCTGCCGCTGCTGCTGCCGGCCGCCGAGTTCGCCGCGCTGGAGGCGGGCCTGGCACAGCGCGCCCGCCTGCTCGGCCTGTTGCTGGAGGACATCTACGGTCCTCAGGAGGTTGCCACCGAGGGGCTGCTGCCGCCGGCCCTGGTGTTCGCCAACCCCGGCTTCCTGCGGCCCTGCCAGTTCGCCCGGCATTCTCCGCTGCTGCACAGCTACGCCGCCGACCTGATCCGCGGGCCGGACGGCGCCTGGTGCGTGCTCGCCGACCACACGGCCGCCACCGGCGGCGCCGGCTATGCGCTGGAGAACCGGCGGCTGCTGTCGCGGCTGCTGCCCGAGGCGTTCGGGCTGGTGCAGTTACGTGCCCTGCGGCCGTTCTTCGACGTCTGGGCGGATGCGCTGCGCCGGCTCGCCCCGGCCGGCCGGCCGGCCCCGACCGTGGCGCTGCTCACCCCGGGCACCACCGCGCCGCGGTGGTTCGAGCACATGATCCTGGCCCGCGAACTGTCTTGCGCGCTGGTCGAGGGCGGCGACCTGACGGTTCGCGGCGGTGCGGTTTTCCTGAAAACCCTCAAAGGTCTGCAACAGGTCGATGTGCTGCTGCGCCGGCTCGACGGCAGGATGATCGATCCGCTGGAACTGGAGGCGGGCAGCCTGCTCGGCGTGCCCGGACTGATCGACGCGCTGCGCCAGGGCAGCGTGCGGATCGCCAACGATCCCGGCTCGGGCATGGCCGAGGCGCCGGCCCTGGCGGCGTTCCTGCCGTCGCTGTGCCGGCGGTTGCTCGGCGAGGAACTGGCGCTCCCCGGGCTCGCCACGCTGTGGCTCGGCGAGGCGGCGGGGCGCGCTGCGCTGGCCGCCGATCCGGCCGGTTTCAGGGTGATGCCGGCGATGGACAGCACCGCGGCGCCGGTGTCGCTGGCCCACCTGCCCGCCGCGGCGTGCGCGGAACTGATGGCGCGGATCGAGGCGCGGCCCTGGGAATGGGCGGCCGGCCGGCTGCAGCCGCCGTCCGCGGCGCCCTGCCTGGATGGCGAACGGCTCTCGCCGCGGCCGGTGGTGCTGCGGCTGTTCCTGGTGCACGACGGCAGGGCTTGGCGGGCGATGCCGGGCGGGCTCGCCCGCGTTATCGACGAAGCCGAGTGGCTGACCGGCCGCGCTCCGGCGGAGCGAGTTTCCAAGGATGTCTGGGTGCTCAGCGAGGACGAAGGCGACGTCCTTGGCCCGCCGGCGCTGAGCATGCCGGCGTTGCAGCTCCGGCGCACCGCCGGCGACCTGCC
>CAYWOW010000126.1:1811-8109 GCA_964459005.1 uncultured Acetobacteraceae bacterium | reverse complement strand
GCAGGTCCTGCGCCGCGGGATTCTCGATCAGGTCGTAATCGCCGGCCAGCAACCCCGCGGTTCGCGCGCCGGTATTCGGCACCGGGTGGATGGTCACCCGGTCCCAGCGGGGCGGGGCGCCGAAATAGGCGCGGTTGGCTTCCAGCACCGCCACGTCGCCGCTCACATAGCGGGTCAGGCGGTACGGTCCGGTGCCGTTGGCCATCTTCAGGCTGTCGAAATCCGACGACGGCGGCAGCGGCACGCCGCATTGGTTGGCCGGATCGAAGCGGATATCGGCGGCCGCCCCGGCGGTGTGCGCCGAGAGCATGGAGTACCCGGCCAGCAGCGCCGGCAAGGTTGGGTCGGGCTCGTGGGTGTGGAATACTAACGTATGCGGGTCGGTCGCTTCCGCCATCGCCACCGTCTTCGGCACATCGACGAAGGACTGCGTCGGGCCCACCGCCTTCAGCGTCCGGCAGAGGCTGTAGATCACGTCATTGGCGGTGAACGGCGTGCCGTCCTGAAACGTCGCGCTGACCAGGTGAAACACCCAGGTGCGGTCGTCCTTCACCTCCCACGACGCCGCCAGGTCCGGTCCGACGGCACCCCTCGGGTCGGTGCGGGTCAGCGCGCTGAACACATGGTGCGCCAGCGTGTTGTTGGGCGTCATGGTGTGGAAGTGAGGATCGGCCGAGGAAGCGGCGGCGGCCCAGGCCACGGTAATGTCGGCCGCGCGCGCGGGCGCGCAGGCGGTCGTGGCCAGCAGCAGCGCGGCGGTGCCGCCTACCAGGATGGTGTGCATGATCCGCTCCCTCAATGACCGGCGCGGGCCGTCATAGCGCGATTCCGGTCATGTTGCCGTCGCCATCTTCGATGTCAGGCGTTTCCACGCGGCGCGTATCCCTCGCCTTGCCGGGCGCTCGATGACGTGGTGGACCGCCGCGGCGGCGATGAGTATCGCGGCCAGGAGGCCAGCGTATTGGCACCACATCGGTACCGAAGAGAAAATTTGCAGTTCGTCCGAGTGCCAGCGAATGAATATCTGATGGAACAAATATATCGAGTAACTGATTTCACCGCCATAGACGATGGCAGGACAAGACAGGCCGCGCGATATCATCCCATCGTATCGGGCAAGCGCAAGGAGAAGAGCGGCATAGAAGGGAGTCGCGCCAAAAAGGAGAATGAACTCGGCGGTCCCGAGCGTGATGACGATCGGATACGAAGCAAAAAAGGCGTTCGCACCCAATGCCAGCGCGAGAGCGCCGGCCTGAATAACCGTGCCCTTGCCGTATCCTGGGCGGGAGGGGGGCAATTTCCGCCGCCAAACGCCGGTCGCTATGCCGACCGCGAATGCGCCAAAACACGAAATCGGGTTCACGCCTCCGAGCCAACCGGCGTCGACGCCCGGGTGGACCTCATCGACCGCGACGATGGCGCAAAACAGGACGGCGACAATCGTTGCCGTCCATACAAGCGTCCGCCGGCGGATAGCCGCGAAAGCAAGCGGGAAGGCGGCATAGGCGAACAGCTCGCAGGACACCGACCAGGATGGCGCGTTGTAGGACCAATACGTCGCCACGTTCGGTGACCATGCCTGCAAGAGCAGGGCGTTGACGACCAGGCGGAGCACAGTCTCTCTGTGATGAAAAAAATCCAGGCTGTATGGGTAGAATACGAGAAACAGCCACACCAGGGCGGCCATGTGGGCCGGCCACACCCGCGCGACACGCGCGACGAAGAAATCCGGCCAGGAGCGATACTTATCGAAGCCAATCGTCAGGACCAACCCGGAAAGCACAAAGAAAACCGGAACGGCACCTGCCAAGTAAAACGGAGCGAAGGCGCCAGGCGCGAAAAAATATCCGGTCTGCGAGTGCCACAGCACGATGGCCATCGCGGCAAAAAAGCGCAGGCCGGTGAGAGCTGGAATATTCTCGCTCTGCATGCCCCACGTTAACCGAAGGCCGAGCGGCGTGCCACCTCCGCTGAGCCACAAACCGGCGCCGCCAGGACGCGGAAAGGTTCCGATCCCGTCAGGTCTTCCGGGGCGCCGTCACGCTCGCGCGGCGGTTGCCCGCATGACGCGTTCGCGGTGCCACGCGTACAGCCCGCTCGCCACCACGATGGCGCCGCCGGCCACGGTCCAGCGATCCGGCACGTCGCCGAACACCACCACCCCCAGCACCGTCACCCAGAGCAGCAGCGTATAGCTGTAGGGTTGGGTGGCGGCCGCCTCGGTCGCCGCCATCGACAGGGTCAGCGCGAGGCTGCCGAGACAACCCAGCAGCGCGATGGCGCCCAGCAGCACCCAGGCATGGCCCGTCGGCGGCGTCCAGCCGGGCAGGCCGACGACGCTGGTCAGCACCAGCCCGACCCCGGCCGACCACAGCAGCGTCGTCTCGTTGCTGTCGGTCCGGCTGCACAGCCGCAGCAGGATCTGGAACAGCCCCCACATCAGGGCGCCGGCCAGCGGCAGCAGCAGCGCCAGGTTGAGGCTCGTGAAGCCCGGCCGGATGATCAGCAGCACCCCGGCGAACCCGGCCACCACGGCCAGCCAGCGATCCCGGCCCACCCGTTCGCCGAGCAGCGGCGCCGACAGCGCGACCACGAAAAGCGGCGACGACGCCCCCACCGAGTGGGCGTCCGCCAGCGGCAGGTAGCGGAACGCAAGGACGAAGGCGGCGCTTTCGAACACCGCCAGCGTGGCGCGCCCGGCCTGCAGCCAGGGCCGCTTGCTGTAGATGGCCCGCCGCAACCCGCCCCGGCGGTACGCCAGCAGCGCGGCGAAGCCGGTGAACACGAACATGCGGACGAACAGCACCTGCGCCACGCCGTAGTCGTGGATGATGTACTTGGTGACGGCATCCATGCTGGCGAAGCACAGCATCGAGGCGACCATCAGCGACGCCCCGATCGTGTAGCCACGTGCGGAATCGCTCCGGGGGCCAAGCGGCCCCCGGATACGGTTCAACGTCAGGAGTTCGGCCCGCGCTCCATCGAGTAGGGCTGCCAGCGGATCAGGTTGGTCTTCACCAGCACCGCCGGGTTCACGCAGCTCATCGGCCAGCGGCCGGACAGCAGCAGCGACAGTTCCTGTCCGACGTGCTGCTTGCGGGCCGGATCGAACCGCGCGGAGGCCGAGGCGGTATGGGCGCTGAGGATGACGTTGGGCATCTGCAGCAGCGGGTTGTCCTGCCGCGGCGGCTCCTGGTTCAGCACGTCCAGCGAGGCGCCGGCGATCCAGCCCTCCTGCAGGGCGCGGATCAGCGCCTGCTCGTCCACCGTCGGGCCGCGGCCGGTGTTGATGAACCACGCCGTCGGCTTCATCAGGCGGAAGTGCTTCTCCTTCAGCATGCCCTGTGCCTGCGGCGTTGCCGGCGCGTGCATGGACACGAAGTCCGACGTGCTCAGCACGTCCTGCAGGGTCGTCGGCTCGACGCCGTAGGCCGGCATCACCAGTTCCTCGATGAACGGGTCATAGGCCTTCATGCGCAGGCCGAACGGCCGGGCGCGCAGCGCGGTGCAGCGGGCGACGTGGCCGAAGGCGACGAAGCCGAGCGTCTGGCCCATCAGCCGGGGAATCTGCAACAGCGCCGGCCGGCCTTCGCCCCAGCGGCCGGTCCGCACCATGCGGTCCTGCTCGATCACCCGGCGATGGCCGGCGAGCAGCAGGGTCATGGCGTGGTCGGCCACTTCCTCGATGAAGGTGTCCGGACAGTTGGTCACCGGGATGCCGCGCACGGTGGCCGCGACAACGTCGACGGAGTCAACCCCGACGCTGCCCAGCACGATGCCGCGGCACTTCGCGGGCAGCGCGTCGATCATGGGCTTGGTGAACTTCATGCCCTTGGCATAGACGGCGTCGGCCTCGGGGGCGGCCTTGATGAAGGCCTCCTCGGTGGGCTCGCACTCGAAGAACTCGACGTCGAGCTCCTCCAGCGCCTTCGACTCGTCGTCGTAGCCACCGCCTTTGACGGTGAAGCTCGCCCCTGCGGGGGTGAGGATGCGTAATTTCGCCACGTGTCTACTCCTTGTTGCGCTCTAGGTACGAGGTGGCCGCGCGCGCACCGCGGCCTCGTTGATATCGATACCCCAGCCCGCGCCGCTTGACAGTACCATCTCGCCGTTCTCGATCGCCGGCACCGCGGTGACGAACTCGTCCCGCCACGGCGCGCCGTCGATGTCGGTCTCCATGATGCGGAAATTCGGCACCACGGCGCAGAGATGCGCGCTGATCACGCTGGCGAGGTGGCCGTAGTAGTTGTGCGGGGCGACGTTGACCCCGTAGACCTCCGCCATCGCCGCGATCTTCAGCGACTCGGCCAGCCCGTTCCGGAGCACGTCGATGATCGCCACATCCATCGCGTAGGCCTCGAGATAGGGCTTGAACTCGCGGCGGTGGCAGAGCGTCTCGCAGCTGGCGATCGGGCAGGTCGCGCGGTCGCGGATCAGCCGGAGCGCGGCGGGATCGTGGATGTCGAACTCCAGCCAGGTCAGGTTGTACGGCGCCACGGCGTCGGCGATGCGGCTGAATCCCTCGGTCTTGAAGTGGAAGTTGAGGTCGAGCATCAGCCCCATGTCCGGCCCCGCCCCGGCGCGCAACGCGGCCATGGTATCGGCGGCGCCGCGCACGGCGGCCTCGTCCCAGTTCAGCTCGGGCCAGCCCGGGGTCCGCCCGAAACCGGGGGCGAAGCCGGTCAGCCGGCCCGCCACGCTCGGCATGAGGTTGGTCTTCAGCGCCTTGAATCCGCGGTCGCGGATTTCCGCGCCGTGCCGCGCCAGGTCGTCGTAGTTGCGCAGTTCCGGCACCCCCAGCATGGCAGCATTGCGCACACGGTAGGTGCCGGCGTGCGACCAGTAGGTGGGCAGGCGCTCGCGCACGGGGCCGCCGAACAGCGCGTAGACCGGCACCCCCAGGTCCTTGCCCTTGATGTCGAGCAGCGCGTTCTCGATCGCCGCGATGGCCAGGGCGGTCAGACCGCCGAGCGCGGCATGCTGGGTGAGGATGCGAAGGGTTGAAATCACCTGTTCGGTCGGGCGCGGGTCGCGGCCGACGACGATCGGCGTCAGTGCCTCGATGATGCGCGCGACTCCGGGGCTGCCGAAGCCTTCGCTGTCGGCGAATTCGGACCAACCCGTGATGCCGGTGTCGGTGGTGACCTTGAGGAACGAGAAGGTCCGCCAGCCCGCATCGGCGCAGAGGGTTTCTATTCCGGTGATTTTCATGTTTTCTCGCGCGGTCGGCTGCGCCGGCAATGCACCACGGCGCGGCGCGCGCGACAAGGCAGGGTAAGGAGGGGCAGGCATGAAGCAGCTTGAGGGCAAGATCGCCTGGGTGACCGGGGCGGGCAGCGGAATCGGCGAGGCGGCGGCGATCGCGCTCGCCGGCGAGGGGGCCACCGTCGTGCTGACCGGGCGCACCCGCGGCAAGCTGGAATCCGTGGCCGGCCGGATCGGCGCCGCTGCCACCGTCGAGCCGGGCGACCTGACCAAATCCGACCAGGTGCAGGCCATCGCCGGCCGGATCGTGCAGCAATTCGGCCGGCTCGACATCCTGGTCGCCAACGCCGGCACCAACATCACGCCGCGCGCCTGGTCGCAGTTGACGCCCGAGGGCGTGGACACGCTGATCGAGGGCAACCTTTCCAGCGTGTTCTATTGCATCACCGCGGTGCTGCCGACCATGCGGGCTCAGCACGACGGGTTGGTGATCATCACGGCCAGCATGGCCGGCCGCTTCATCGGCGCGCTCAGCGGACCCGGCTACGTTGCCGCCAAGCACGGCGTGGTGGCGATGAGCCACTCGCTGAACATGGAGGAATGCGTCAACGGCATCCGCAGCTCGGTGGTGCTGCCCGGCGAGGTCGCCACCCCGCTGCTGGACCGGCGCCCGGTGCCCGTGAGCGCCGAGGAACGCGCCCGCATGGCGCAGTCCGAGGACCTGGGCGACCTGATCCGCTACATCGCCTGCCTGCCGAAGCGGGTGGTGATCAACGAGGTCATGATGTGCCCGACCTGGAACCGCGGCTACGTCGCGGCGCTGAAAACGAAGCTGTAACGGCGGCCATTCCGGCGAAGGCGGGACGCGTCGCATAAGAAAACCACACAAGGAGACGCTGAGACGGAGAGAAGGGTTCTTGGCGCGAAGCGCCCAATTCCTATCTTCTCACCGTCTCTCCGTCTCCTTGTGTAATCTTCTTATGCGGCGCGTCCCAGGTTCAGGGCCGCGAGACGGCGGTTTCCTTGCAGGTGAGGAATTCCAGCAGCACCGGCACGCCGGCCTGGGTCTGGGCGATGCCGCGCCGGATGGCGG
>CAYWOW010000126.1:0-1711 GCA_964459005.1 uncultured Acetobacteraceae bacterium | reverse complement strand
TCCAGCAGCACCGGCACGCCGGCCTGGGTCTGGGCGATGCCGCGCCGGATGGCGGGGATGATCTGCTCGGGCACGCTCACTCGCTCACCGTAGCCGCCGAAGGCGCGCGCCATCGCCGCGTAGTCGCCGGAGATGTCGGTGCTGCGGTATTTCTCGGTGGAGACCGGCATCACCTTCAGCTCGATCGCCATGGAGAAGTTGTTCAGCAGGACGGACATGACGGGGATGCGCTCGCGCACCGCCGTCTCGAAGTCCATGCCGGTGAAGCCGATCGCCGCGTCGCCCCAGACATTGATGCACAGCTTGTCGGGATGCGCGAGCTTCGCCCCCATCGCCAGCCCCAGCCCGTAGCCGAGCTGGGTGGTCTTGCCCCAGCCCAGGTAGGTCAGCGGCTCGGTGGACCGCCAGAACGGCGACAGCTGGTCGCGCGGGCTGCCGGCGTCGTGGGTGATGATGGTGTTCGCCACGTCCACCGTGTGCGCCAGGTCCCAGATCACGCGATAGGGGTTCAGCGGCGCCTCGCCGGAGGTGAGCTTGGGCATCCATTCGGCCAGCCACGCCTCGCGCAGCTCGCTCGCTTCCGCGATCACCGCGCCGGCATCGCGCTGGCCCGGGCTGATCGCGTCCAGTTCGGCCAGCAGCGCGTCCAGCACCAGCCCGGCATCGCCGACCAGGCCGATCTCGGCGCGCACGTCCTTGTTCAGGTGGTCGGGGTCCAGGGTGGCATGGATGATCCGCTTGCCCGCCGGGATCTTCACCGCGAACGGGCTTTCCGTGAAGCTGCAGCCGATCCCCAGGATGACGTCGGCGGCGCCCAGGAAGCGCGCCACGCCGCGCGGCATGGCGAGCCCGCCGGCGCCGAGCGAGAGCGGATGGGTTTCCGGAAACGCGCTCTTGCCGTCGAGCGTGGTCATCACCGGGATGGCCATCTTCTCGGCCAGCCGCTTCAGTTGCGGCCAGGCCCGGGCGTAGTGCACGCCCTGGCCGACATAGAGCAGCGGACGCCGCGCCGCGGCGATCAGGGCGGCCGCGCGCTTCACGTCCACCGGGTCGGGGCCGTAGCGCGTGCTCAGCACCGGCTCGTAGTCCAGCGGCCCCGGCAACTCCTCGTCGAACATGTCGATCGGCATCTCGACGACCACCGGCCCGCCGCGGCCGTTGCGCAGCCGCGTGAAGGCGCGCCGCATGATGTTGGCGACCTCGCCGGCCAGCGTGATCGCCTCGCTGGACTTGGTCACCGGTCGCATGACCTCGGTGGAGTTGAAGTTCGGGCTGACGTGGGCGAGCCGGCGCGGGTAGCCGCCGGGAAGAATCAGCACCGGCACGCTCTCGCCGAAGCATTGCGCCACCCCGCCGAAGGCGTTCTCGCTGCCCGGCCCGTGCTGCATGCAAAAGGCGCCGATCCTGCGGCCCGAGGACAGGCGGGAGATGGCGTCGGCCATGTGGATGCCGGTGCGCTCCTGGCGGACCATCACCGGCCGGATATTCGCGGCGGCGGCGAACTCGATCAGGCGGTTCACGGGATAGCCAGTCAGGATCTCGATCCCCTCGCGTTTGAGGATCTCGGCGATCGCTTCGCCGACGTTCATGGCCGTTCCTCCGGATATACCCAAGCTGTTCAAGCCTAGGCGGGCCGGCGAAGAAAGCAAGGCCGGGGACGCCGCCCCTCGGCCCCAGCGAGAACCAGCCGCGCCCCTCGTTGCCGGCGCGG
>CAYWOW010000125.1:0-8129 GCA_964459005.1 uncultured Acetobacteraceae bacterium | reverse complement strand
TGGCGGCGGCGGTCATGGATTATATTCCTAGCACGGAAAGGCCGGGGCGTGCAAGGAGTTTGTGGGGTGTGGGCGGGGTCTGCTCGTGCTTGCGGTGCCAGAGCCTCGAATTGATGCGGACAGCAGCGGAACATCTGGCGTTTCGCCGCGCATGGGTGTCAGGCCCGACGCAAGATGAGCCGGGCCGCAATGCCGCCGATCACCGCGCCCGCTACCCGTTCAACGTCCGTCGCATTCGGCCCCTGACGTGAGGCGACATTGACCAGCAGCACCGCCAGCGACACGGACACCGCCAGGCCGATGAAGAGCGCGCGCGCCGCCCGGTAGCGTTGCGGCGGAGCGCACACCGTTCCGACGATAACTCCGATCACCGTGGACATTGCCCACACCGCCAATTCGGGCGGCTCGCCGCCTTTGTAGAGGAAGGCGCGCGCCCAGACGCTGGTTGCGAAGGCCGAAGCAGCCGCGAAGATCGCGATGGCCCAACGGGGGACGTCGCGACGGTCAAATACGGCGGGTGCTTTGTGATCCTTGCCCATTCCCCAGACTCGCACTCAACGCGAGCCAGGGGAATCATTTTTGGAATTCTTCCGTCAGGTTTTATCCACGGGTGCTTCCCCCGGCGTCGGCAACGAACTGCAGGAAGCGGCAGCGCGGCGGTGACGCGCCGCGGCATCGTGCCTGGTCCGGAAATACGTGTGCAGACACTGGGTCGCGCTGGCGGATGACGCCAGAGCGGGATGAGCGCTGAAGGGCGCGCTCATCCCGCCTCAGCTCTTTGTTTGATCGCGTGATTCACGCCCTCGGTCGATTCCGACAGGGTCGATCACGCTCTGGCTACAGGAATGACGGGAATGGTACATCGGGTAGATCGGTGAACGCATCCTCGAAGCCGCGCGGATATTCGTATTCCATCGCATCCTTGTCGTCCGGCCAGACGTACTTGCCGCCGACCTGCCAGATGTACGGTTTGAATGCGTAACGCAGCCGCCGCCGGCTCATCTCCCACAGGACGGTAACTTCCCTGATATCGCCGTGGAAGATCGACCAGAGGTCCCAGTGAATCGGGATCATCACCTGAGTGTTGAGCGCCTCCGCCATGCGCAGGATGTCCTTCGCGGTCATCTTGTCGGTGATGCCGCGCGAATTCTCGGAGAACGAACCAAGCGCGACGTCGATGTGGTTCTCGTTGCCGTGCTTGACGTAGTAGTTCGAGTAGTGGGAATCGCCGCTGTGGTAGAGGTTCCCAGCCGGCGTCTTGAACAGATAATTGAGCGCCAGATCGTCCATGTCACGCGGCATCTTGCCGGCGACGGTCTCCCCGGCGGGTATGGTGAGGGTCATCGTGCGGTCGAAGGATTCGAGCGCCACGATCTCGATGTCCTTGATCTTCAGGGTGTCTCCCGGGCGCATGGTAATGCAGCGCTCGGCCGGCACTCCCCAGCTTTTCCACAGGTCGGTGGCACTCTTCGGGCCGATGAACGGCACCGACGGGTCGCAATTCTTTACCACTGCCGCCGCGACATTCCTGTCGATGTGATCGCGGTGGGAATGGGTCGCCATGATGGCGTCAACCTTGCGGATGGCGAAGGGGTCGATCACAGCCGGCGACAAACGCAGGATGGGGTAAAGCTTCCGACAGCCACTCATGCGTCCGAGTTGTGCGCCCTTCGGCATCAGCCCGTTGCCGTGGGTCCGGTTGCCGGTGCCGCACCACAAGTCGATGCAGATGTTGGTGTCACCTTCCGTCTTGATCCAGATGCCGGTGCAGGCGAGCCACCACATGGCAAACGTGCCGGGCTTTACGACCTCGGCCTCGATCTCCTCATTCAACCAGGTTCCCCACGGTGGGAAGGTTTCGAGGATCCACGATTCGCGGGTAATCTCTTCCAGCTGGCTCATCTTGTCCATCCTTGTCGTCGGTCAGTTTTTCGTGGCAATCGTGCCCCGAACCGGGTCACTTCTTTCTGGCAATCAACACTGGTCTCGCATACCGGGCGCCCTGTCGGAACCAAGGCTGCGCCGCACGCACGTTTGGCTTATGGCGCGGTGTCACGCGGTATGCGGATCGTCGGTCCGACACACGCCGCATGCCACCTGCTCGCCATAAGCCAGAGGTTTCATTCCGATACCAACACGGAATGCAACGCGCGACCACAGTCGAAGGTCTGCTACCGTCCAAGCCGTACCTATGAGGTGTAGCCGGGCGCCATGCTGAGAGCGCCGTCGCGCACCGAATTGGCAGCCGACATCACCACCTCATTGGTCGGGTAGCCGTTGTGCTCGGTCGGCGTGTAGGTGAAGGTGCCGAACAATCCCGGCCACTTCGTCAGGTGGTTCCAGTAGCCGATGATCGCCTTGGCGTCGGTGGATCCCGTCTCCTTCACAGCGTCGGCAACGATATGTACGGCGTCGTACCCAACCAGGACCCACCAGAGCAAGGTGCTCGACAAGTCGATCTTGCCTTTCACCTCATCCACGAAGGCCTGCGTGCGCGGCGGCAGCTTGCCGTTGGCGTCGTAGCTGCAGTTCCGGAAGCCCACGATGTAGCACTTCTCCCAGTACGACGGCTTCTCCAGCAAATGGGCGACATCGCCCGATCCCAACGCCGGGTGGCCAGAGAAGGCAACATCCCAGCCAAGGCGGCCGCGCGCATTCATCAGCCGGGCGTCAAGTTCGACGCTGTCGCTCCAAATCGCGATCGCCTCCGCCCCCGCACTGCGTGCACGCAGCAATTCGGGTGAGACGTCCTGAGCGGTGGTTTCGATCACTTCGCTATAGACGACCTCGGCGCCGTCCTTCTTGTAGGCGGCAACCGCAGTTGCGGTCGCCGTGGTGCCGTAGCCCGTGTTGTCGCCGATCACCGCGACCTTCTTCGCCTTCAGGACATCGAGCACATAGTGACGGTCGGCCGCCAACCACTGCGTATTGGTGGCGTTGAGCCGGAACGCGTTCGGATATTTCTGCGAATCCATCAGCTGATCGAGCACGCCGTCGACCAGGCTGGGGATGTTGAAGCGGGTCAAAACCGGCCCGCAGGCCAGCGTCTCGCCGGAATTTTCGGGGCCGTAGGCGACGTGCACCTTCAGGTTGGCGGCCATTTCGACGGCGGCGTTCACCGCCTTTGAGGGATCACTCGCGGTGTCGCGGGTGATGAGATCGATCATGCGGCCGTCCACCCCGCCGGCGGCATTGATCTTGTTCGCTGCGTAGACGACGCCGAGGTTGTGCCCGATTCCCGTGGCCGAATTCGGACCGGTGAGATCGGCCAGCCAGCCGAAGCGGATCGGCTCCTTGGCCGCGATCGCTGGGCGACCCAGCAGGCCGGCTGCGGTCACCCCGAGCGAACCGCATAGCGCGCCGCGGCGTGTCAACGACATAATGTTGATCCTCCCTTGTTCATTTCATCGCATCCGGGAAACATGCCACGTCGAACCCAATGACGCGCTCGCAATTGTGCTGCCGGTATGGGAGCGACGAAGGCCGTTTCTCCGCATAGAAACTTGTAGCAGATATCCCGGCTACCGGGCACGCATTGATCTGGATCAAACTGATCGGCGTTCTCGTCCTCGGCGTGCAGGCCGAACGCGTCCGCCGCCGGACCTGCCGGCCGCGCGACTTGACGGCACTTTCCCATGGCGCGGGCGGAACGACGGATGGCGGCTGGATGGCGCTTGCGATCGTTGCTAGGGTCGTGCCCGGCGTCCGGGAGCCAAAAGTTCGTCGTCCGGAATGCCGCAACAAATCGAGGAGGAATTTTATGCGCGGCATGCAGACGACCCGGCGGGCGCTGATGGGGGGCGCAGCAGGACTTGCCGCACTCGGGGGAGGCAGCGCGCGGGCCGCCGCGCTTCCCGCGATGCCGGCCTCGCCGGTGGCACTGAGCGTCATGGACGTCGGCGGCGATCTGCAACTGACGCAGGCCATCATCAACACCTACGCGAAGGCCAATCCCCGTCTGGTATCGGGGGTCACGTTCTCGCAGGCGCCGGCGCCGGAACTCGCGGGCAAGCTCAAGGCGCAGCAGGATGCCGGGCGGGTCGACATCGACCTGGTGCTGACCGGCGTCGGCGGCATGTCGGCGGGGGTCGCCCAGAACCTCTGGATTCCGATCGTCTCGGACTATGGCGCCGGGCTGCCGAACCTGGAGGAGATTTATCTGCCCGGCGCCTGGAAGATGCAGGGGCTGACGCAGAACCAGGGGGTCTGCGACACGTTCTCTCCGGCCGGGCCGCTGCTGGAATACATGCCCGACGCGGTGAAGCAGCCGCCGAGGAACACGCGGGAGCTGCTCGAGTGGACCCGCGCGCATCCGAAACGATTCTTTTACGCCAACCCCGCGAATTCCGGCCCCGGCGCGACCTTCCTCATGGGCCTGCCCTATCTGCTGAAGGACAAGGCGCCGATGGACCCGGCGAACGGGTGGGACAATACCTGGTCGTACCTGGTCGAGCTCGGCAAGAACATCGAGTACTACCCGACCGGCACGGCAGCGACGATGAAGGAACTGGGCCAGGGTTCGCGCGACATCATCGCCACCCAGCTGGGCTGGGACCTCAATCCGCGCATCCTCGGCGTGGTGCCGAAGGAAGCCGAGGTCATCGTGCTGGAGGGCTTCCACTGGGTCACCGACGCGCACTACTGGGCGATCCCGAAGGGGGTGTCGAACGACAAGCTCGCGGTGCTGCTGGACATGATCACGTACATGCTGAGCAGGCCCGCGCAGGCCATGACCTATGACAAGGGCTACTTCTATCCCGGTCCGGCGGTGAAGGACGTGCCGCTCTCGATGGCGCCCGAGGAAAGCCAGCGGCTGGTGGGCGAGTACGGCCGTGCCGACTACGCGAAGCTGATCGCCGAGGTGCCGGTGGAGGTGACGCTGGACGCCGACAAGCTGCTCTATGCGTACGACCGCTGGAACCAACAGGTCGGCGCCCGGGTGGGTCGGTAGCGGGCCTGGGATCAGAGCAGTCCCAGCGCCTCCAGTTCTCCCGTCAGTTGCTCGGGCGAGACGAAGCGGATGGCGTGCATGCCGCACGCCTCCGCCGCCGCGGTGTTCGCCGGCACGTCGTCGATGAAGACCGCGCGCGCCGGATCGATGCCGTAGCGCTCCAGCAACAGCGCGAAAATGCGCGGGTCGGGCTTGATGATGCCCTCCTGACCGGAAATCACGATGCCGCGGAACCACTCCAGGAACGGGAAGCGGGCGCGCGAGAGGGCAAACGTCTCGGCCGACCAGTTGCTCAGCGCATAGAGCGGCACCGCGCGCGCGTGCAGGCGCGCCAGCACCGCGACGGTGCCGGCGATGGCGCCGGGGACCATTTCGTCGAAATGCTCCCGCCAGGCGGCGATCAGCGCGCGCTTGTCGGGGTGGCGCGCGATCGCTTCGGCCTCGGCTTCGGCGAAGCTGCGGCCGGCGTCCTGGCAGCGGTTCCACTCCGGCGTGCAGACCGTGGCGAGGAATTGCTCCATCGCCGCCTCGTCGCCGGCGAACAGGCGCCGGTAGAGGTGGCGCGGGTCCCACTCGATCAGCACGCCACCCAGGTCGAACACGGCGATGTCGCGCCGCCCGTTCATGCCGGCCTCCGCTCTTGAGCTATGCGCGGTGATTACAAGCGGGCGGCCGGGGGGTCAATTTGCCCCGCGCGCGGGCGCGTGCTACCCGCGCCAGCCATGCGCTTGGGCCTGACTTTGTAACCATGCTGAAAGATCTGCTGCGCCGGCCCTGGGTGCAGGCGATGTTCGCCGCGCTGATCGGGCTCTACCTGGATGTCGCGCTGCGCACCACGCGCTGGACGCTGCATGGCGAGGCGAACCTGGCCCCGTATGTGGCGCAGCGCCCGGCGGTGGCGGCGTTCTGGCACGAGCGCCTGCCGCTGATGCCGGCGTTGTGGACGCTGGTGCGCCGGCGCAGCGGCGGGCGCGGCCGGGTCTGCGTGCTGGCCAGCCGCCACAGCGACGGCCGCTTCATCGGCGCGGTGATGCGCCGCTTCGGGGCGGACGTGGTGCACGGGTCGACGACCCATAAGGGCCAGGACCGGGGCGGCGCGGCGGGCGTGCGTGCCCTGCTCGGCGTGCTGGAGGCGGGCAGCCACGTGGTCATCACGCCGGACGGGCCGCGCGGCCCGCGCCGGGTCGCCGCCCTCGGCGTGGCCGAACTGGCCGCGCTGTCCGGCGCCCAGGTGCTGCCCTGCGCGGCCCAGACTTCCGGGCGCTGGACGCTGCCGACCTGGGACCGCATGGTGCTGCCGCTGCCGTTCGGCCGCGGGGTGATCGTCTGCGGCGAACCCATCGAGGTGCCGCGCGACGAAGCCGGGGCCTGCCTGGCGCGCATCGCCGCCGCCATCACCGCGGCAACCGAGGAAGCCGACCTTCTGTGTCCGTGATCCTGCCGCTCTACGGCGCCGCGACCACGCTCGGCGTCCCGGCGCTGCGGCTGATGCTGGCGCGCCGCCTGCGCCAGGGCCGCGAGCTCGCCGACCGCCTGCCCGAGCGCTGGGGCGAGGACGCCACGCCCCGTCCGCCCGGCCAACTGGTCTGGCTGCACGCGGCCAGCGTGGGGGAGACCATGTCGGTGTTGTCGGTGCTGGAGGCGCTGGCCGGCGCGGGGGCACAGGTGGTGATGACGACCGGCACCGTCACCTCGGCGAACCTGCTGGCGCAGCGCCTGCCGGCGCTGGGGCTGGAGGGGCGGGTGCGGCACCGGTTCGTGCCGCTCGACGTGCCGGCCTGGGTGGGGCGCTTCCTCGACCACTGGCGGCCCGATGTGGCCGGGTTCGTCGAGAGCGAGGTTTGGCCCAACACGATCGCCGCCTGCCGCCGCCGCGGCATTCCGATGATGCTGGTCAATGCCCGCCTGTCGCCTGGCAGTTTTGCGCGCTGGCGGCTGGCGCCGGGGCTGGCGCGCGCGCTGTTCGCCACCTTCGAGCGCGCCCAGGCGCAGTCCGGGGACGACGCGCGGCGCCTGCTCGCGCTGGGCTGCCGCCAGGTGAGCGCGCCCGGCAACCTCAAATTCGCCGCCGCCGAGTTGCCCGCCGACGCCGCCGAGCTGGCCCGCCTGGAGACGATGCTGCGGGGGCGGCCGGTGTGGCTGGCCGCCAGCACGCATCCCGGCGAGGAGGCGATCGCCGCCGCCGTGCACGCGGCGCTGGTGGCCGCGCATCCCGGGCTGCTCACCATCGTGGTGCCCCGCCACCCCGAGCGCGGCGCCGCCATTGCGGCGGAGCTTGCCGGGGTGGCGCTGACCCGGCGGTCGCTCCGGCAGGACCCGCCGGCCGGTGACGGGATCTGGCTCGGCGACACCATGGGCGAGCTGGGCCTTTTCTGCCGGCTCGCCGGACCCGTGTTCGTCGGCAAGAGTTTTACGGCGCAGGGCGGGCAGAACCCGCTGGAACCGGCCCGTCTGGGGCGCGCGGTCGCGGTCGGGCCGCACATGGAGAATTTCCGCGAGCCGGTGATGACGCTGCTGGTTGCCGGGGCGCTGGCAGAGGTGGCGGATGGCGCCGCGCTGGCTGCCTGGGTGGCGGCCCTGCTGGACGATCCCGCTCGCGCCGATGCGATGGGGGCGGCCGGCATCACGGCTGCGGCCCGCGCCGCCTCGCTGCCCGGCGAGGTCGCCGCCGCCCTGCTGGAGCTCGTCCATGCGCGCGCCTGAGTTCTGGCGGCAGGACGGTTGGCTGCCGCGCCTGTTGGCGCCCGCCGCGGCGGTGTACGCGGCGGCCACCGCGCGGCGGATGGCGCGGCCGGGCTGGCGCGCGCCGGTGCCGGTGATCTGCTGCGGCAACGCCACCGCCGGCGGGGCGGGAAAAACCACGCTGGCGCTCGATCTTTCCGCGCGACTGGCAGGAAGGGGCGTGGCGTTCCTCAGCCGCGGCCATGGCGGGCGGGTGCGCGGCGTCCATCGGGTCGATCCCGCCCGCGACGACGCCGCCACGGTGGGCGACGAGGCGCTGCTGCTGGCGCAATGCGCGCCGACCTGGGTGGCCGCCGACCGCGCCGCCGGAGCGCGGGCGGCGGTGGCGGGTGGCGCGGGCGTGCTGGTGATGGACGACGGGTTGCAGAACCCCGGCCTGGTCAAGGATTTTTCTTTCCTGGTGGTCGATGGCGCCACCGGGTTCGGCAATGGCCGG
>CAYWOW010000124.1:0-8458 GCA_964459005.1 uncultured Acetobacteraceae bacterium | reverse complement strand
TTGGGGCCCTGCTGCGTCGGCCGCTCGGCCGGCGGCGGGTAGGCAGGGCGGGGGGAATCGGCCGGCGGCCCGGCGCTCGCCCCTGACGCCGATGGTTCAGCCGGTCCCGCAGACGACCCGACGGGGCTGTCTATCGATTGACCAGCCTCGAGAACGATTGGGACAGGTATCGACATGTCGCATCGATACCATATCGAAGCATACTACTCCATATCGAATGACAGGAAACTGTGTTTGCGTTTCCCGGAGTCAGGTCTGGTTTTGTCTGGGAGGAAGGGTGCGTTAAATTCCCGTTAACCATTCGTTACTTCGGGAAGTCGAAGGGGCGGCAACGCCCCCCGACCTTCTACCGCGCCGCGCCGAGAGCCCAGGCCAGCACGCCCTTCTGCGCGTGCAGCCGGTTCTCCGCCTCGTCGAAGACCACGCTCTGCGGCCCGTCGATGACCTCGTCGGTCACCTCCTCACCGCGATGGGCGGGCAGGCAGTGCATGAACACCGCGTCCGCCGCCGCCCGGGCCATCAGCGCCGCGGTCACGCGGTACGGCGCCAGCAGGTTGTGCCGGCTGGACTTCGGATCGTCCGACATGCTCACCCAGGTGTCGGTAACCACGCAACGCGCCCCCGCCACCGCCACCGCGGGGTCGTCGGTAAGCTCGACCGTCGCCCCGTGCGCACGCGCCCAGGCGATCAACTCCGCCGGCGGGCTCAGGCTGTCCGGGGTCGCCAGCCGCAGCGTGAAGCCGAACCGCGCCGCCGCCTCGATCCAACTGCGCGCCACGTTGTTGCCGTCGCCGCACCAGGCCACCACCTGACCCGCAATCGGGCCGCGGTGTTCCTCGAAGGTCAGCACGTCGGCCATGAGCTGGCACGGGTGCGACTCCGCGGTCAGCCCGTTGATCACCGGAACGGTGGCGTACGCCGCCATCTCATGCAGTTTCTCGTGCCTGTCGGTGCGCATCATGATCGCATCGACGTAGCGCGACAGCACACGCGCCGTGTCGGCGATGGTCTCGCCGCGGCCAAGCTGCATCTCCGCGCCACTCAGCATCACGACCTCGCCGCCGAGCTGGCGCATCGCCACCTCGAAGCTGACCCGCGTGCGGGTGCTGGGCTTCTCGAAGATCATCGCCAGCGTCTTGCCAGCCAGCGGGCGGGAGGTCACGCGACCCGCCGCCTTGAACCCGGCAGCGGCGTCGAGCATTTGCCGCAGTGTCGCGGTGGCATGGTCGCGCAAGTCGATGAAATGACGGGGCACCGCGCCGGACGCCTCGCCCCGGTCGTCCGGCGACCAAACGCGGCGCACGCTCGTCCCACTCATGTTGCCGCCTCCTTGCTCACAGGCAGGCAGCGGGCCGCGCCGTGGCGCATCATCGTCACCGCCTCGGCGAGGTCGGCGTCGGTGACCACCAGCGGCGGCACCAGGCGCACCACGTTTTCGCCGGCGGTCACGCTCAGCAGCCCTTCCGCGGTGAAGGCGGCCTGCACCTGACCGGCCGGGATCGCGCATTTCAGCCCCTGGATCAGGCCGGTGCCACGCGTCGCCTCGAACACGTCGGGGAAGTCCGCCACTATCTGCGTCAGCGCCGCACCGAGTGCCTTGCCCTTGCGCGCCACCTCATCGAAGAAGCCGGGCGCGAGCATGACGTCCAGCACCGCGTTGGCGGCGGTGCAGGCCAGCGGGTTGCCGCCGAAAGTGGTGCCATGGCTGCCCGGCACCAGGTACTTGGCCACATATTCCTTCGCCAGGACGGCGCCGATCGGAAAACCGCCGCCGAGCCCCTTGGCCGTGGCCGCCACGTCCGGCTCGATGCCCGCCCACTCGAAGGCGAACAGTTTTCCCGTCCGCCCCATGCCGCACTGGACCTCGTCAAACCCCAGAATTAGACCGAACTCGTCGCAGGCCTCGCGCAGGCCACGCAGGAACTCGACGCTGCCGCGGCGGATGCCGCCTTCGCCCTGCAACGGCTCGACCATGATGCCCGCGGTCTGCGGCCCGATCGCGTCGCGCACGGCATTGAGGTTGTTGAAAGGCACCTGGTCGAAGCCATCCACCTTGGGACCGAAGCCTTTCAGGTATTTCTCGTTCCCGGTGGCCGCCAGCATGCCCAGGGTGCGGCCGTGGAAAGCGCCCTCGAAGGTGATCACCCGATAGCGCTCGTGCTGGCCGCCTTCGTAGGTGGCCTTGCGGATCAGCTTGACCATGCCCTCGCACGCTTCCGCGCCCGAGTTGCAGAAGAACACGCTGTCCGCGAAGCTCGCGTCCACCAGCCGCTGCGCCAGGCGCTCGGCCTCAGGGATGCGGTAGAGGTTGGACACGTGCATCACCTTGTAGACCTGCGCGGCGATCGCGTCGGCCAGGTGCTGGTTGCCGTGCCCGAGGCTGGCGGTGGCGATGCCACTGCCGAAATCGAGGAATCGTCGCCCGTCCGTCGTATACAGCCAGGCACCTTCGCCCCGCTCGAAAGCGAGGTCAGCGCGGTTATACGTCGGCATCAGGGCGGGGATCATTGTTGCTCTGCCGTCCTCGGCATTTTTCCGCAGATTGCACCAGCGTCGCGCCCATGCGCGCCCGGTTTCGGAAAGGCGGAAGAATGAGCCGGGCCTGATGGCGAAGTCAAACCCCGGCCCGCACCGCACACCAGGAATGCAATCCGCGCCTATCCACCGCCCCCGATTTCCGGCCGCCCCCGCGCATGGCATTGTGGACGCATGAGAAAGCCTGTGGAGTCGGGCCCTCCCCCCACCGAGGCCATGTTGCACGAGGCCGCGCTGGCGCACATGTCCCGCTACGCCGCCACCCGCGCCGCGCTGATTCGCGTGCTCGACCGCAAATGCGAGCGCTGGGCGCGCGCGGCCGGGCCCGAGGAGGCCGCCGCCGCGCGGCCCGGACTGCGCCAGGCCGTGCGCGACGTGGTGAGCCGGCTGGCCGCTGTCGGTGCGGTCGACGACGCCGCGTTCGCGGCCAGCCGTGCTCGCAGCCTGGGGCGTTCCGGCCGCTCCCGCCGCGCCATCGCGGCCCATCTCGCCGCCCGCGGCGTCACCGGGGAGGACGCGCGCGCCGCCCTGCCCGACGACCCCGAGGCCGAGCTGGCGGCCGCCCTCCTGCTGGCCCGCCGGCGCCGGCTCGGTCCGTTCCGCGACCGCGGCGCCGCCGCCGACCCCAAGCACGAGCTCGGCGTGCTGGCCCGTGCCGGCTTCCCCCAGGACGTCGCCGAGCGCGCCCTGCGCACCGACCCGGACACCGCCGAGGGGCTGATCTCCCGCCTGCGCCGCCCCTGATCCGACCCGGCGTTCCCCACACGACGCTTGTGTGTACCGACGCCAGTTGCGATACTTGTCCGCCGTCTTTCATATTCCAGTTTCAGGATGCCTCGTATCGCCGTGGCTTTCGGTGTGTTCCGGCTCACCGCCTTGCTGCTCGCCGGCGGCCTTTCCGCTTGTGCCTCCAGCCGTCCGGTCATCGGCCCCAACGTCGCCGCCTCCAGCCGCCACCCTGGCATCACCTGTGCCCCGTTCGCCCGCGAACTTTCCGGCATCGCCCTATACGGCGACGCCGACACTTGGTGGGCAGCAGCGGCCGGCCGCTATGGGCGCTCGGCACAACCGCAGATCGGCGCCGTGCTGGTGATGCACCGGAGCAGCCGGCTGCCGTCCGGCCATGTCGCCGTGGTGTCGCGCGTGCTGGCGCCGCGGCAGGTGCTGGTGATTCAGGCCAACTGGGTGCCCGAGGAGGTCACCGAGGACCAACTGGCCATCGACGTCTCGCCGCACAACGACTGGACCGAGGTGCGGATGTGGTGGCCGCCGACCGACCGGCTGGGCGGCCATACCTATGTCGCCTACGGCTTCATCCTGCCACCCACGCCGACCACGCATGACACGTTGCGCCGGGCCGCGCGCCCCGCCGCCCAACTGGCGCAGGAAGCCGCCAGCGGGCGGCCGCCGCCAGCGGCCCGCCGCCTCGGCGGATGACAGCATGGTAACGGGAAGCACGCTGGCCTTTCCCGTGCATCCGGGCTAGCACAATGGGAAACATCGCTTGCATCCGCGGCCGCGGCAGGCCATGTCGTGCGGACGGGGCAGCGCCCCACGTGGAGGACGCTCATGGGTAGCTTCAGCATCTGGCATTGGATGGTCGTGCTGCTGGTCGTTCTGCTGCTGTTCGGCAGCGGCAAGGTCAGCAACCTGATGGGTGACTTTGCCAAGGGCATCAAGTCGTTCAAAAAGAACATGGCCGACGACAGCGATGCTTCGATGGAGGCATCGGCCGAAAAGCCGACCGGTTCGATCGCGCCCCCCGACAGCACCGCCAGCAGCACGCAGACCCATACCACCCAGAAGGCCTGACCCGGCCGATCGGGGGTGGCGCGGCAGGCCCACCGGACGGTCAGCCTGACCGACCGACACGATCGTGGCCCATCCGCGGCGCCGCGGCGCTGAGATGCTTCCGCTCGTCGCCGTCGTGACCAGCGTCGAGGGGACGACCACCCCGCTCAGTTTCATCCGCGCGGTGCTGTTCGCCTTTGCGCGCGAGCGGTTGGCGGCCTTCCTGCAACGCCACGCCGGGGATGCCGAGGTCGCCGCGCAGCTGGCGGAAGTGCGCCGCCTGGCTCCCGGGCGCCCGGAGCTTCAGACGCTGCTGCACTGGATGGACCAGGACGCCAAGATCACCCCGCTGAAGGCGCTGCAAGGCATGATCTGGCGGGAGGGCTACGCCCAGGGTGCGCTGGTCGGCGCCGTCTATCCCGACGTGCCGCCGGCACTCAGCCGCTGGTCCGCCTCGGGGCTGCGGCTGTACGGCTTCTCGCACGGTTCGGCCGAGGCGCAGCGGCTGATCTTCGGCCATTCCGGGGCGGGGGACCTGACCGGCCTGTTCAGCGGCTTCTTCGACACCAGGGTCGGCAACAAGCGCGAGCCCGAGAGTTTTTCCCGGCTGGCCATCAGCATGAGCCAACCCCCGGCGAAGATCGTCTACCTCTCGGATATCGAGGCCGAGCTCGATGCCGCGGCGACCGCCGGCATGCGCACCTGCCAGCTGGTGCGGCATGACGCCGGCACGCGGCCGAGCGAGCGGCACCCCAATGCGCCGGATTTCGCCGGCGTGGCCCTGCGGATGGGGTTCCTCTCCTAGAGCGGGATGAGCGCTGAAGGGCGCGCTGATCCCGCTCTAACTCTTTGTTTGATCGCGTGATTCAGACCTCCGGCGAGGCCGCCTCCGGTCATCACGCTCTAGGCGACGCTACATCCCAGGAACGTTGGCGTTCGGGAAGAACAGCTGCTCGCCATTGATCTGGTAGCCGGCAATCGTCGCCTGCCCGGCCGGCGAGATCAGCCAGTCGATGAAAGCCTGCCCCTCGGCAACCTTGACCTGCGGATGGCGCTGCGGGTTCACCAGCATGACGCCGTACTGGTTGAACAGCCGCGCGTCCTTCTCGACCAGGATTTTCAGGTCCTGGCGGTTGCTGAACGCCAGCCAGGAGCCACGGTCGGCGATCAGATAGGCGTTCTGCGCCGCCGCCATGTTCAGGGCGGGTCCCATGCCCTGGCCGATCTCGCGATACCACTGGCCGCGCCCCGATGCCGGATCGACGCCGGCCATCTGCCACAGCCGCAGTTCGGCGGCATTGGTGCCGCTGCGATCGCCGCGGCTGATGAAGGAAGCGTGCGCGCCGGCGATCCGCCGCAGCGCCTCCAGCGGATCGTGCAGCCCGGCCACGTGCGCCGGATCGGCGGCCGGACCGATGAGAATGAAATCGTTGAACATCACCGGGTGGCGCGGGCCGCCCGCGCCTTCCGCCACCCATTTCTCCTCGGCGGGACGGTCGTGCACGAACACCACGTCGCAGTCGCCCCGCCGCCCCACGTCCAGGGCCTGCCCGGTGCCCAGCGCCACCACCCGCACGGCGATGCCGGTGGCCTGGGTGAACGCCGGCAGCAGATGCGGGAACAGGCCTGAATCCTCGGTCGAGGTGGTGGAGGCCACGGTGATGAACCGCTGCTGCGCCCTGAGCGGCAGGGCGGCCAGCGACAACAGCGCCGCGAAGACGATGGAACGTGGGATCGGGCTCATGCTTTGCTCCAAGCCCCGCCTCACCACAGCAACTCGCCGCGCAGGAACGCGGCGGCTTCCGGGCTCGCGGGCGTGTTGAAAAAATCGCCGGCCGGCCGGTGTTCCAGCAGCCTGCCGCCATGCAGGAAGGCGACGTCGCCGGCGAGGCGGCGGGCCTGGCCGAGATCGTGCGTGGTCATCACCACCTTGCAGCCACGCGCGGCGAAATCGGTGACGATCGCCTCCACCGCGCGGGTTGCCGAGGGATCGAGGCTGGCCGTCGGTTCGTCAAGGAACAGCAACTCGGGCGCCAATGCCGCGGCGCGCGCCAGCGCCAACCGCTGCTGCTCGCCGCCGGACAGCCGCCGTGCCGACCGACCCGCCAGGTCGGCGAGCCCGACCCAGCGCAGCGCCTCCAGCGCGCGCGAGCGGCACTCCACCCGCGGCAATCCGGCCACCCGCATCGGGTAGACGGCGTTCGCCAGCACCGACCGGCGCAGCATCACCGGCCGTTGAAACACCATGGTCTGCCGCCGCCGCGCCTCGGCCTCCGGGCCCGCCCAGACGATCCGCCCGGCGCTGGGCGCCAGCAGCCCGTGCAGCAGCCGCAGCAGCACGCTTTTGCCGGCGCCGTTCGGCCCGAGCACCACGGTCGGCGGACCCGCCGCCACCACCAGATCGACGCCGCGCAGGATCGTCACGCCACGCGCCTCGAAGCACAGCCCCTCGGCCGTGAGCGGCAGGATGCTCGGCGTGATGCGCATCAGCCCGCCCAGCGCGCCGAGGCGCCGCGGGCGAGCTGTGCCACCGCGTTCACGCCCAGCACGATCACCATCAGCACCGCCCCCAGGGCCAGCGCCAGCGGCAGGTCGCCCTTGCTGGTTTCCAGCGCGATGGTGGTGGTCATCATGCGGGTAAAACCGTCGATGTTGCCGCCGACGATCATCACCGCGCCGACCTCGGCGCTGGCCCGCCCGAACCCGGCCAGCAGCACCGTGAGCAGCGCCAGCCGGCCGTCCCACAACAGCGTCGGCACGGCCTGCCCCGCGGAAACCCGGAAGGAACGGAGTTGTTCGGCATATTCGTCCCACATCGCCTCCAGCATCTGGCGCGACAGCGCCGCCAGGATGGGCGCGACCAGCACGGCCTGCGCGATCACCATCGCCGTGGGGGTGAACAGCAGGCCGAACGCGCCGAGCGGGCCGGACCGCGACAGCAGCAGGTAGATGAGCAACCCCGCCACCACCGGCGGCAGGCCCATCAGGGCGTTGGTCATGATGACCAGGGCACCGCGCCCGGGGAAGCGCGCCACCGCCAGCAACGCCCCGAACGGCAGCCCGACCAGGGCAGCCACCAGCACCGCCGCGAAGCTGACCCGCAACGACAAGCCGACGATCTGCAGCAGCGCGGCATCGCCATGCGCGACGAGGCGCAGGGCGGTCGTTGCGGCAATCGCGAGATCGGACAAGCGGCTCTCCCTTTTCCCTATCGCAACCTATAGACCGTGGGACGCAGCGCCAATACCGGCGCACCCCGTCCCGGGTTGCCCGCCACGCCGGTCTGGGCAACCATTCCCTGTCCTTTTTTGCCGGAGCATGCCCCATGGCCATCCACCGCATCCCCGCCACACCCGACACGGTCCGTTGGGGAGTGGTCGGCGCCGACATCCCGCCGGTGCTGACCGTCGCCTCGGGCGATACGGTGGTGCTGGAATGCGTCTCCGGCGGCCCGGACGTGATGCCGCCGCCGGGCTCCGGCATGCAGGTGCCGCCCGCGCTGGCGGCGATCCAGGCCGCCGTGCCGCGTGCTCCCGGCCACATCGTCACCGGCCCGGTGGCGGTCGCCGGTGCCGCGCCCGGGGACATGCTGGCCGTGACGGTGGACAAGATCGAGTTCGGCGCGGACTGGGGCTACTGCGGTTTCCGCCCGCTTGTCGGCACCTTGCCGGAGGATTTCCCCGAGCGGTTCCTCAGCCACATTCCGATCGACCGGGCGCGCCGCACCTGCCGGCTGCCGTACGGGCTCGAGCTGCCGCTGGCGCCGTTTTTCGGTGTCATGGGGGTGGCGCCGCCGCCGGCCTACGGCACCATCTCGACCGTCGAACCGCGCGAGCACGGCGGCAACCTGGACAACAAGGAAATCGGCGAGGGCGCCACGCTGTACCTGCCGGTGTTCGCCCCGGGCGCACTGTTCTCCGCGGGCGACGGCCACAGCGTGCAGGGCGACGGCGAGGTCTGCATCAACGCACTGGAAACCTGCCTCACCGGCACTTTCACGCTGACGCTGCATAAGCGGACCGGAACCGCGCCGCTGCTCGCCTGGCCGCGCGCCGAAACCGCGACGCATTTCATCAGCATGGGGATGAACGCCGATCTCGACCTGGCGATGAAGCAGGCGCTGCGGGAAATG
>CAYWOW010000123.1:0-8536 GCA_964459005.1 uncultured Acetobacteraceae bacterium | reverse complement strand
TTCAGCTTGGCGGCGAAGGCGTCGTAGACGCCGTCCTGCACCAGGATGCGGTTGGTGCAGACGCAGGTCTGCCCGGTGTTGCGATACTTGCTGGCCAGCGCGCCCTGCACCGCGGCGTCGAGGTCGGCGTCGTCGAACACGATGAACGGCGCGTTGCCGCCCAGTTCCATGCTGGTCTTCTTGATGGTCGGCGCGCACTGCGCCAGCAGCTTCGCGCCGATTTCCGTGCTGCCGGTGAAGGTGAGCTTGCGCACCAGCGGGTTGGAAGTGAGTTCCGCGCCGATCGGTCCGGAGGGTCCGGTGACGATGTTGCAGACGCCGGCCGGCATGCCGGCCCGTTCGGCCAGCACGGCGATGGCGAGGGCGGAGAACGGCGTCGCGCTGGCCGGGCGGAACACCCCGGTGCAGCCCGCCGCCCAGCCCGGCGCGCCCTTGCGGGTGATCATGGCCGACGGGAAGTTCCACGGCGTGATGCCGGCGAAGACGCCGATCGGCTCCTTCATCACCAGGATGCGGCGGCCCTTCACGTTCTGCGGAATGGTATCGCCGTAGACGCGCTTGCCCTCTTCGGCGAACCACTCGAAGAAGGCGGCCCCGAAGGAAATTTCGCCGCGCGCCTCGGCCAGCGGCTTGCCCTGCTCGGCGGTCATGATGACCGCGAGGTCCTCGCTGTTGGCCATCATCAGTTCGTAGAGCTTGCGCAGGATGACGGCGCGTTCCTTGGCGGTCTGGGCGCGCCAGGCCGGCTGGGCGCGGTGGGCGGCCTCGATGGCGCGCCGGGTTTCGGCGGCGCCCATCGCCGGCACCTCGCCGACCGCCTCGCCGGTGGCGGGGTTGGTCACCACGATGGTCTTGCCGTTATCGGCTTCGACCCATTTGCCGTCGATGTAGTTGGCCTGACGGAACAGCGTCGGGTCCCTGAGCGGCAGGGACGAAGCGGGGTTCAGCATCGCGGTCCTCCTCTGGACGAATTGCCTCAGAGATAGGCGCATCCGCCGCCGATGTCAGCCCATGGGGCTATTCTTCGATGATCCGCGCGGACTGGATCAGCGCCAGCGCGCCGTCCGACATGGTCAGGCCCTCGCGCACGCGCGCCTCCGTCACCGCCTCCGCCGCGCGCACCCGTTCCAGCGTGGCCAGCACCTGCTCGGCGCGCTCGGCCGGCACCACCACCACGCCGTCGGCATCGCCCACCAGGATGTCGCCGGGGCGGACGTGCATGCCGCCCAGCGTGATCGGCACGCCCACCGTGCCCGGCCCGGCCATCGCGCCGGAGTTGGAATTGACGCCGGCGGAGAACACCGGCATGCCGATGGCGAGGATGCCGGCGCTGTCGCGCACCACGCCGTCGGTGACGAAGCCAACGACGCCCTTGTTGTGCATCATGCCGGACATGATGTCGCCGACCAGCGCCGCGGCGAGGAAGCCGTCGCAGGCCACGATGATGGCGTCGCCGGCCTGGGCCTCGTGCAGCGCGCCGAACACGGCCAGCGTGTCGGCGGGATAGGCATAGGCGGTGACCGCCGGGGCGGCAAAACTGGCGCGGGCCGCATCGAGCGGCTTGATGCGCGCGTCCAGCATGCCGCGCCCTTCCATGGCGTCCGCCAGGTGCGATGTCTGCGCGCCGCGAAAGCGCGCGACCAGGGCGGGGTCGGGCCGCTTCCAGCCGCGATGGATGGTGAGCGGGGGCGGGTTGTCGATCATGGGGGGCCTTTCGGATGGGTGGCGCGCTATTCGACCGTGACGCTCTTCGCCAGGTTGCGGGGCTGATCGACGTCGGTGCCCTTCAGCACCGCCACGTGGTAGGCCAGCAACTGCACCGGTATGGCGTAGAGGATCGGCGCCACGAAGGGATCGACGCTGGGCAGCACCACCGTCTCGGCGGCGATGCCGCTGAGCTTCTCCGCCCCCGCCGCGTCGCTGAACACGATCACCGGACCGCCGCGCGCCGCCGCTTCCTGCAGATTGCTCGCCGTCTTCTCGAACAGCGGGCCGGAGGGGACGATGGCGATCACCGGCACGCTCGGGTCGATCAGCGCGATCGGCCCGTGCTTCATCTCGCCGGCGGCATAGCCCTCGGCGTGGATGTAGCTGATTTCCTTGAGCTTCAGCGCCCCTTCCATGGCGATCGGGAAGCAACTGCCGCGGCCCAGGTAGAGCACGTCGCGCGCCGCCGCCACCCGGACGGCGAGGCGGCGGATGGCGCCGTCGTGTTCGAGGATCTCGGCGGCGCGGCTGGGCACCTCCAGCAGCGCGTGCGTCATCGCCGCCTCCTGCGCGGCGGTGAGCCTGCCGCGCGCCCGTCCGGCGGCCAGCGCCAGGCAGGCCAGCACGGCAAGCTGGGCGGTGAAGGCTTTCGTGCTGGCGACCCCGATCTCCGGCCCGGCCACGGTCTGCAACACCGCGTCGCTCTCGCGCGCCATGCTGCTCTCCGCCACGTTGACGATGGTCAGCACGTGCTGGCCCTGCGCGCGCATGTAGCGCAGCGCCGCCAGCGTGTCGGCGGTTTCGCCGGACTGGCTGACCAGGATGCCCAGCCCCCCCGCCGGCATCGGCGGCGCGCGATAGCGGAACTCGCTGGCCACGTCGCCATCGGTGGGCAGCCCCGCGAACTGCTCGAACCAGTAGCGGCCGACCTGCGCGGCGTAAAAGGCCGAGCCGCAGGCGCTCAGGGTGACCGAGGGAATGGCGGCGAAGTCGAACGGCAGCTCGGGCAGCACCACGGACCGGCTGCCCGGATTGATCATCTGGCGCAGCGTGTCGCCCAGCACGGCCGGGTGCTCGTGCAGCTCCTTTTCCATGAAGTGGCGGTAGTTGCCCTTGCCCACCGCCGCGCCGGAGATCGCGGTGCGGCGGATTTCGCGCTGCACCTCCTGCCCCCTTGGGTCGAAGAAGGTGGCGTTGTCGCGCGACACCACCGTCCAGTCGCCATCCTCGAGATAGGCGATGCGCTGGGTCAGCGGCGCCAGCGCCAGCGCGTCGCTGCCCAGGTACATGGCGCCCTCGCCGTAGCCGACCGCCAGCGGGGCGCCGTGGCTGGCGCCGATCATCAGCTCGGAATGGCCGGCGAACACCATGGCGAGGGCGTAGGCGCCTTCCAGCAGGCGCAGCGCCTCGCCGGCGGCCTCCACCGGGGTCGCGCCGCGTGCCAGCAGCAGGTCGAGCAGTTGGGCGACCGTCTCGGTGTCGGTCTCGGTGGCGAATTCCTGCCCCTCGGCTTCCAGCATGGCGCGCAGTTCGATGTGGTTCTCGATGATGCCGTTGTGGACGAGGGCGACCCGGTCGGTGGCATGCGGATGGGCGTTGCCCTCGGTGGGGGCGCCGTGGGTGGCCCAGCGCGTGTGGCCGATGCCGGTGGTGCCGGCCAGCGGAAGGCTCTTCAGCGCGGCGGCCAGGTTGACCAGCTTGCCCGAAGCGCGCCGCCGGTCGATGTGGCCGTTCACCAGGGTGGCGATGCCGGCGCTGTCGTAGCCCCGGTATTCCAGCCGCCGCAGCGCCTCCAGCAGCAGCGGCGCCGCCAGATCCGGGCCGATGACACCCACGATGCCGCACATGATTTTTCTCCTGGTCAGCCCGGCTTCTTGTGGGCGGCACGGAAAGCGGCGGCGCGGCCCGGCTTGTGCGCCATCCGGGCGCGGCCGAACGCCATCGCGTCGGGCGCCACGTCCTCGGTGACCACGCTGCCCGCGGTGACGAACGCGCCGTCGCCCACCGTGACCGGCGCCACCAGCACGGCGTCGGAGCCGATGAAGACGTTGGCGCCGATGGTGGTCCGGTGCTTGGCGAAGCCGTCGTAGTTGCAGGTGATGGTGCCGGCGCCGATGTTGCTGCCCGCCCCGATCTCGGCGTCGCCAAGGTAGGAAAGGTGGTTGGCCTTGGCGCCCTCGCCGAGTTGCGCCGCCTTCAGCTCGACGAAATTGCCGACGTGCGCGCGCGCCCCCAGCACGGTGCCGGGCCTGAGCCGGGCGAACGGCCCGACGATGGCGCCGCGGCCGATCCGGCAGCCCTCGAGATGGCAAAAGGCGCGGATTTCCACCCCGCTCTCCACCGTGACGCCGGGGCCGAACACCACGTTGGGACCGAGCGTCACGTCGGTGCCGAAGCGCGTGTCGGCGCACAGGAACACGCTGGCGGGGTCGGTCATGGTCACCCCCCCCGCCATCGCGGCCAGCCGGAGTGCGGCCTGCACCGCCGCCTCGGCCTCGGCCAGCTCGATCCGGGAGTTGATGCCGCGCAGCTCCGCCTCCGGCGCCTCGACGGCGGCGACCAGCACGCCCTCGGCGCGGGCCAGCGCCACCACGTCGGTCAGGTAGTACTCGCCCTTGGCGTTGTCGCAGCCCACCGCTTCCAGCCAGTCCCGCATGCGGCCGGCCCCGGCGCACAGCACGCCGGCATTGCACAGGGTTTCGGCGCGCTCTTCCGGGGAGGCGTCGGCCCACTCGACGATGCGATCGACAAAACCGTGCCGCGCGATGACGCGGCCGTACTGGCCGGGGTCGGCCGGGCGCATGGCCAGCAGCGCCAGCCCGACGTCGCCGTCGGCCCGGCGCTGGCGCAGGCGGCGCAAGGTGGCGGGCGTGATCAGCGGGTTGTCGGCATAGAGCACCGCCACGTCGCCGTCACCGAAATGGGCGGCCGCCTGCAGCGCCGCGTGGGCGGTGCCCAGGCGCTGCTGCTGCACCACCACCGTGTGCGGCGCCGCGGCCTTCTCGACGGCCGGCATATCGGGGCCGACCACCACGACGACGTGCTCGAACGCGGCGGCGCAACTGTCGATCAGGTGGGCCAGCATCGGCCGGCCGGCGATCGGGTGCAGGGCTTTCGGCAACGCCGACTTCATCCGGGTGGCGTGGCCGGCGGCAAGCAGGATGGCGGTCGCGGACATCATGGCCGCGAAGGTGCGGCGGGCACCGCGGCGTGTCAAAGGATGGATGGCCGATCCGCCGGGCGGGCGGGGTCAATCTTGATTTCCATGCGCAACAACAGCGGGCCGCGCAGCCGGCCTGCCCTTCAGCGTGGCTCGTCCGGCAGCGGTCCCGGGCCGGCTTCGGTCAGTTCCATGGCGATGTCGCCCACCCAGCGCGTCTCGAACGTCAGGCGCACCGGGATCGGCGGTCCACTCGGCACTACCTTGGCGATCCAGGCCGCGCCGTGGTGCGGGCGGTGCTGCCAGTCGAGTCCCGTATCATGCAGGAACCCGGCCAACTGCTGGCCGGTGAAGTCGCAGCGCAGCGTCTGGCCCTGAAACGGCCCCCCCTCGCCGTGCCCCACCATCGCCAGCCCCACCGTGCGGGCGGCGATCTCGGACACCCGGCGGCCGTCGAACACCCGGGTCTGGCCGTCGCAGGTGCCGGTGTCCGCGACATGGCGCACCAGCAGGGCGATGGCGCTGAGCGTATCGATGGTGTCGCCGCGCAGCGCCTCGGGCACCGGCTCGCGGTCGGCCTCGTCGGGCGGCGTCAGCCGGCGGATCATCGGCTCCCCAGCCTCGTAGTCGATCAGCGTCTCGCGCACCGCGCCGCGCAGGTGCCCCCACGACCAGAAGCGCAGCGGCTCGGCCTGATCGCCCTGCCAGGCGCCCCACACCACGAGGTGCTGCTCGCTGTGCACGAAAATGGCCAGCAGGCCCACCGTGTGGAAGGCGACATCGATGCGGTAGCCCGCCTGATCCATCGAGACGGCGGCTTGCAGTTGCATCACGTGAAGGCCGAGCGCGCTGCCGGTGTAGCTCATGTGCATGGTGGCCGGCGCGAAAGCCGGCGGGTCGGCCGCCAGGCCGGGCCACGGCAACAGGATCAGCAGCAGCGTCGCCAGGCGCAGCGTCTTGTGCATGTCCCCAATCTGAGGCCCCGCCGTGCAATTGCAACACGGCCCGCCGCTTGACACGCCGAAGCGGTGCGACCTATCAGACCGCTCCCCGGTCCGGGCGCGTAGCTCAGCGGAAGAGCATTCGCTTCACACGCGAGGGGTCGCAGGTTCAATCCCTGCCGCGCCCACCATTCTGGCAGGGTCTCGTCACAACCCTGTCAGCCATTGACCCAGATCAAAGCCGTTGCGCGCCCAACGGGCCGACTGTCCCCCCATGCTGTTCCAACGCACGCCCGCGGCCCTGCCGCCGGGTTCCCACGACCTCGCCGTGTCGCTCGCGCTGGCGACCCTGCCGCGTCCGCTGATCGCCGGGCTGCTGCGCCGGATGACGCGCGCCCTGCCGCGCCGCTATCCCAAGCTGGCCACCCGCCTGGCCGAATTGGAGGGCAAGCGGCTGCTGATCGCCCCGGAGGAGCTGTCGTACGCCTTCCTGCTCGACTTCGGGGCAGGCCGGCTCGCGATCGGGCTGCTCGACCCCGACCAGGCGCCCGCGACCGACGCGCAGATGCGCGGGCCGCTCAGGCTGTTCTACGACCTGGTGCGCGGCGGGCGGGACGGCGACGCGCTGTTCTTCAGCCGCGAGCTGGCGGTGACCGGCGACATGGCGGCGGCGGTGATGCTGCGCAATGCCATGGACGGCGCCGGGGTGGACCTGTTCGCCGAGTTCCTCGACCTGCCCGGTCCGCTCGGCCCGGTGGTGCGCGGCGCGGGCGCGCTGGCCGACCGCTGCGCCGGCGTCCTGCTGGCCCCGCTGGCCGGGCGCACCGCGCGGCTGGAGGCGGACCTCGCGGCGCTGCGCGCCGAGGTGCGGCGGCTCAAGGAAACCGCGCCGAAACCGCGGCCGAAGCAGGCCGCCGCCCTCGCCGCCGCGCTGGGGACAAAACCATGATTCCCGAGATCGTCGCCCCCGGCGGCACGCCGGCGGCGCTGGTGGCGGCCATCGATGCCGGCGCCGACACGGTCTATTGCGGCTTCCGCGACGCCACCAACGCGCGCAACTACCCCGGCCTGAACTTCACCGCCGCGGACCTCCAGGAAGGCATCGCCTATGCCCATGCGCGCGGGCGAAAAGTCAACGTGGCGATCAACACCTATGCCTCGGCCGGCAACACGCGGACCTGGTACGACGCCATCGACACCGCGGCCGGGCTCGGCGCGGACGCCGTCATCATGGCCGACATCGCGCTGCTGGACTACACCGCGCGCCACCACCCCAACCTGCGCCGGCACCTTTCGGTGCAGGCGGGCGCGGCCACCGTGGCCTCGATGGAGTACTACTACGAGTTCTTCGGCATCAGCCGGATGATCCTGCCGCGCATGTTCACGCTCGACGAAATCGCCGAGCTCAAGGCGCGCGCGCCGGTCGAGATCGAGTGCTTCATCTTCGGCAGCCTGAGCCCGATGACCGAGGGGCGCTGCTCGCTGTCGGCCTATGCCACGGGGCGCTCGCCCAACCTGTGCGGGGTCTGCTCGCCCGCCGAGTTCGTGCGCTACGACACGGTGGACGGCGAATTGCTGTGCCGGCTTGGCGATTTCGCCATCAACGCCTTCGAGCCCGGCGAGCCGGCGGGCTACCCGACGGTCTGCAAGGGCCGCTACATCGCCGGCGACGCCGATCCCGCCTATATCTTCGAGGAACCGGAGTGCCTGAACGCCGCCGAGTACATCGGCGCGCTGCGCCGGGCCGGCATCTGCGCCTTCAAGATCGAGGGCCGCCAGCGCGGCCGGTTCTACGTCGCCGAGGTGGTGTCGGCCTTCCGCGAACTGATCGACGCCGAGGCGCGCGGCGAGGCGCTCGCCCACCACGCGGCGGCACTCGAACGGCTGCGCCGTCTGGCCGAGGGCGGCGAGGAAACCCGCGGCGCCTATCGGAAGGGCTGGCGATGAATACCGACACCCTGACCCTGGGGCCGGTGCTGTTCCACTGGCCCGCGGAGGTGCTGCGCGATTTCTACTTCCGTATCGCCGACGAGGCCGACTACGACACGGTCTGCATCGGTGAAGTCGTGTGTTCCAAACGCGCGCCGTTGTTCGCCGACGAGCTGCCCGAGGTGATCGCCCGACTCACTCGCTCCGGCAAGGAGGTGCTGTTCTCCACCCTGGCGCTGGTCAGCGACGAGCGCGAACTGGCGGTGATGCGCGCGCTGGCGGCGACCGCGCCGGGATTGGTGGAGGCCAACGACGTCGCCGTGCTGCGCGAGTTGCGCGGCCGGCCGCACGCCATCGGGCCGTATGTCAACATCTACAACGAGGACGCGCTGAACTTCCTGGTCGCCCAGGGCGCCGTGCGGGCCTGCCTCAATCCCGAATTGCCCGGCGCGCTGATCGCCGACCTCGCCCGCCTGTCGCCGATTCCGCTCGAGGTCATGGTATTCGGCCGGCTGCCGCTGGCGATCTCGGCGCGCTGTTTCCACGCCCGCGCCGAGGACCGCAGCAAGGACGGCTGCCAGTTCGCCTGCCAGGCCGACCCGCAGGGCCGGCCGGTCCGCACCATCGAGGGCATGCCGTTCCTGGCGATGAACGGGTTGCAGACGCTGTCGTGGGGCTGCGCCAACCTGATGGGTGAGCTGGCGCCGATGCGCGCGGCCGGCGTGCACCGTTTCCGCCTGTCGCCGCACACCGGCGACATGGTGGCCACCGCCGCGCTGTTTCGCGACGTGCTGGAAGG
>CAYWOW010000122.1:0-8579 GCA_964459005.1 uncultured Acetobacteraceae bacterium | reverse complement strand
GATGCGCCGTCTCCCAGTGCGCCGAGGCAACCAGGATGGCCCGCGGCCGGGCGAGGGTGGCGCCGAGGCCGGTCAGGAAGTCGTGCGCGGGGCCTGGCGTGATCGCCAGCATGGGCGATCCGTGGCTGAGGAACAAACTCGGCAGCATGGTATCCTCCCGATCAGGCCCGCGCGGCGACGCGGCGCGGCAGGCGCAACGCCAGGGCGCCACCGCCAAGCAGGGACTGCACCACCAGCGCCACCGCCCAGAACGCCGGATATTCCCAGCCGCCGCCGTTGTCGGTGAACCAGAACCCGTTGGCACCGTGCACCGTCACGATGGCGCCCAACAGCACGGGCAGCAACACCAGCGCCACCACGCGGGTCCACACCCCCACGATCAGCGCCAGACCGCCGGCAATCTCGACCAGCATGGTAAGATACGCCAGCGCCGGCGGCAGGCCGAGCGAGGCGAAGTAGCCAGCGGTGCCAGCGGGGGTGAACACCAGAAGCTTCAGCCCGGCATGCGCCAGAAACAGCGCGCCGAGCACCACGCGCAACAGCGCCGCCCCCCACTCACGAGAATCAGCCATCCGATAAACCCTTTCCGGTATGCGCCGGACCGTCCGGCACCCCACCAACATGTGTTCTTCGCCGACGCATTGCAGTTAGCTAAAGTGGCAGAGTCACTATGCGGTCACGAATATGTTGGATTGGGACGATCTGCGGACTTTTCTGTTGGTTGCGCGGCACGGGACCCTCTCGGCGGCGGCCCGCGCCTCGGGGGTGCACCAGCCCACCATGGGGCGCCGTCTGGCGGCGCTGGAACAGCGGGCCGGGGCGCGCCTGCTGCAGAAGACGCCACACGGCTACACGCCGACGGCCGCGGGCGAGGCCATCCTGGGCAATGCCGAGCGCATCGAAGCCGAGGCGCTGGCGGCGGAGCGACGCATTTCCGGTCGCGATGTGCGGCTTGAAGGGGTGGTGCGGGTGACGTCGGTCGAGTCGATTGCCGCCGATATCCTGATGCCCGCGTTGACCGAACTGCGGCAGCGCCATCCCGGCATCGTGGTGGAACTGGTGGTCGACGCGCGCAGCCTGAACCTCAGCCGGCGCGAGGCGGACGTGGCGGTGCGGGTGGCACGGCCGGAGCAGAACGACCTGGTGGTGCGGCGCATCGGTGCCATCGGCTACGGCCTCTATGCCGCGCCGGCCTATCTGGCGGCGCGCGGCGAGCCCGACTTCACCACCGGGGGAAAGGGGCACGACGTCATCCTGACGCAGGACGAGATGATGCGGCTGCCCGAGATGGTCTGGCTGGCCGCCAGCCTGCCGCGTGCGACGCCAGGGTTACGCGCCAATACGCGCTACGTGCAGCGCGAAGCGGCGCGGGCGGGGCTGGGGCTGGCCTGCCTCGCCCGCTACCTGGGCGATGCCGGCGGGCTGGTTCGGCTGGACCCCCCCACCCCGCCGCCACAGCGAGAGCTGTGGCTGGCCGTGCACACCGACATCCGCCACATGCCGCGCATTCACGCCGTCACCGAGGCGCTGGCCGCCGGGGTCAGGGCTCGCGCCAACGTGCTGGCGCCGCCCTGACGCGATCGCCAGGCGATTGGTCAGTGGCCGGCGTTGGCCGCGGAGAAATCGGGGGCCGCAAGACCGGACGCCTGCAGTTGGCAGACCAGCGCCGCCTTCAGCCGTTCCAGGCCCGCTTCACTGGACGCCTCGGCGCGCGCCACCAGCACGGCCTGGGTGTTGGAGGCGCGCAGCAACCACCAGCCGTCATCGGTCTGCACACGCACGCCGTCGATGTCGGACAGTGTTGCTCCCGCGGCCTTCAGGCGGGCGGCGACCTCTTCGATGACCTGGAACTTGCGGGTGTCCGCGCAGTCGAAACGCAGCTCTGGCGTGTTGAGCACGTGTGGCAGGCCGGCCCGTAGCGCCGACAGCGGGCCGGTCATGCGCGCCACGATGCCAAGCAACCGGACGGCGGCGTAAAGCGCATCGTCGAAGCCGTACCAATGATCGGCGAAGAAGACGTGGCCCGACATCTCGCCGGCGAGCGGACAGGCGACCTCCGCCATCTTGGCTTTGATCAGGCTGTGGCCGGTCTTCCACATCAGCGGCGTGCCGCCGGCGCGGGCGATCTCGTCGAATAGCACCTGGCTGGCCTTGACGTCGGCGATGATGGTGGCGCCGGGATGGGTCCGCAGCACGTCGCGCGCCAGCACCACGAGAAGCTGGTCGCCGAACAACATCGTGCCGCTGTCGTCCACCACGCCGATGCGATCGGCGTCGCCATCGAAAGCGATGCCGAGATCGGCGCCGCGGCGGCGCACCTCGGCGATCAGGTGCTGGAGGTTCTTCGGCACCGTGGGATCGGGGTGGTGGTTGGGAAATTTGCCGTCGATTTCGGGGAACAGCACGGTGTGCTCGCCTGGCAGCGACCGCACCAGGCGTTGCAGCAGCTCGCCGGCGGCACCGTTGCCGTTGTCCCAGACCACCTTCAGCCGGCGGTCGCCGCCGTCCCAGTCCGACAACAGCCGGGCCAGGTACTCGGCGGAGAGGTCAACCGTGCGTTCGTGGCCCGCGGCCTCCGCCACCACGTCGCCGGCGGCGGCCATCCGGCCGATTTCGGTGATCCGGGCGCCAAAAAACGGCTTGCCCCGCAGCGTCATCTTGAACCCGTTGTAGTCGGGCGGGTTGTGGCTGCCGGTCAGCATGACCGCGCCGCCGGTCTGCATGGTGGTGGTGGCGTAGTAGAGCATCGGTGTCGGACCACGGCCGACCCGCACCACCTCCACCCCGCTTGCCCTTAACCCGGCGACCAGCTGCCGCTCCAGCGCCGGCGAGGAGATCCGCCCGTCATAGCCCACCGCCACCGTGGTCCCGCCGTCGCGCACCACGACGCTGCCGAAGCAGCGGCCGATGGCGAAAGCATCCGCCTCGTGCAGGGTGCGGCCGACAATGCCACGGATGTCGTACTCGCGCAGCACGGTGGCATCGAAACGGTGGCTGAAGGCCATGGCGGTCTCGCTGGACTGGGGACGGACAGCGCGGATCAGGCGTCGATGTAGTGCTTGAGGAAGGCGCGCACGGCGGGGGCGAGATCGGGACGCTTGAGGGCAAAAGCGATCTGCGCCTCCAGGAAACCGATCTTGTCGCCGCAGTCGAAACGATGTCCCTCGTAGCGCAGGCCGTGGAACGGCACCTGGCCGATCAGCCGGGCCATGGCGTCGGTGAGCTGTACCTCGTTGCCGGCGCCACGTTCCATCCGCGAGAGGTGCTCGATGACCTGCGGCAACATCACGTAGCGGCCGATGATGGACAGGTCGGACGGCGCGTCCTCGGGCTTCGGCTTCTCGACCAGGCCACGCACAGCGACCAGCCGGCCGTCATCGGACTCGATGTCGAGGATGCCGTAGCGGCTGGTCTGGTCGTGCGGCACTTCGGTGACCGCCACCACGCAGCCGCCGGTTTGCGCGTAGGCGTCGGCCAACTGCCGCATGCAGGGCGTTTCGGACAGCACCAGGTCGTCGGGCAGCAGGATGGCGAAGGGGTCGTCGCCGATGAAGGCGCGGGCGCACCAGATGGCGTGGCCGAGGCCGAGCGGCACTTGCTGGCGGACGGTGACGAGCGAGCCGGGAGACATCTGCTGGTCGTGCAGGGCCTTGAGTTCCGCCGTCTTGCCGCGCTGGCGCAGGATCGATTCCAGTTCGTAGGCGATGTCGAAATGCTCGACCAGGACGGTCTTGCCACGGCCGGTGACCATGCAGAACTGCTCGATGCCGGCGGCCCGGGCCTCCTCGATGGCGTACTGGATCAGCGGCTTGTCGACGACCGGCAACATTTCCTTGGCCATGGCCTTGGTGGCCGGCAGAAAACGGGTGCCCAGGCCGGCGACGGGCAGGACGGCCTTGCGCAGAGGCTTGATCACGGAGTTTGTTCCTCGGACAGCTTCATCCGGCCCAGATCATCACGCCGTCGGGGCCAGAATGTGGCGGCGCGGGTGTCACCCTGAATCGATCAGGCCAATAGCACATCGCGCGCCTGGTTGATGCGCGCGGCGAGCCAATCGGAACCGCCGGCATCCGGATGGGCGGCGCGCATCAGGCGGTGATAGGCGGCGCGGATCTCTTCCTCGGTCGCACCCGGTTTCAATCCCAGCACCTGGTAGGCCTCCTCGCGCGTCATGCGCCCACCCGGCTCGGCGCGCCGCCGGGGCCCGGGACCGCGCGGCGCGGCCCCGTGGCGGGCCTGGCCCACCCAACTCCACAACAGCGGCCCGACCATCACCAGCGCCGCCAGCCCGGCCGCAGGGCGGGTGAACAGCAGCAGCGCCGAAAGCGACAACCCGCCGATCGCCGCCACCCAGAAGCCAAGCTGCTTGAGATCGGCCACCTTCGCCCGCGAGAAGGCACCCAGAGCCCCCATCAGCACCAGCAGCGCGACCAGGCCGAGCAGAAAGAACGGCATGGCCTCAGACCGCCACGGCCCGCAACGCCTGGGCCTCCAGCGCCGCGAGCGCACTGACGTTGAGGATGCCGCGCGCGGTGACGCTGGGCGCCACCACATGCACCGGCTTCGCCATACCCAGCAGCAACGGCCCCACCGGCAGCCCGTCGGCCGCCGCCTTCAGCAGGTTGAAGGCGATGTTGGCGGCATCGAGGCTTGGCATGATCAGCAGGTTGGCCGCCCCGGTCAGCGACGACTCGGGCACCATGCGATGGCGGATTGCCTCGACCAGCGCGGCATCGGCGTGCATCTCGCCGTCGATTTCCAGCAGCGGCGCACGCTCGCGGATCAGGGCCAGCGCCTGGCGCATCCGGCGCGCGCTCGGCGCGTTGCTGGAACCGAAGCTGGAATACGACAGCAGCGCCGCCTTGGGTTGCAAACCGAAGTCGCTCACCGCGTCGGCCGCCAGCAGCGTCATCTCGGCGATCTGCTCGGCGGTGGGATCGACGTTCATGTGGGTGTCGCAGATGAACAGCACGCCGGCCTGCAGGATCAGGCAGGACAACGCGTAGATGCGGGTGACCTCGGGGCGCTTCGGAATGACCTGCATGATGTACTGCATGTGCCGCCACCAGTCGCCGCTGCCGCCGCAGATCGCGGCATCGGCAAGGCCGGCGTGCAGCAGCAGGATGGCGGCCACCGTGGGGCGGGTGCGCACGCGGCGGGCGGCGGCCTCCGGCGGCACGCCGTGGCGCGCCACCAGGCGTTGGTATTCCGCCACCAGCGGGGCGAACACCGCCTCGTCCTGGCCCGGGTCGATCAGTTGCACGCTCTCCCGCAGGTCCATGCGCAGGCCCAGCTCGCGCACCCGCCGTTCGATGACGCCGCGGCGGCCGATCAGGATGGGGCGGGCCATGTCGTCGTCGACCAGGTTCTGCACCGCCCGCAGGACACGTTCGTCCTCGCCCTCGGCATAGACCACCCGCGCCGGGGCGGCCTTGGCGCGCTCGAACACGGGGCGCATGAGCTGGCCGGAACGGAAGGCAAAGCGCTCCAGCTCGCGCCGGTAGGCCTCGAAATCGGCGATCGGCCGGCGGGCGACACCCGACTCCATGGCGGCACGCGCCACCGCGGGCGCGACCTGCAGGATCAGCCGCGGGTCGAACGGCTTCGGGATAATGTAGTTCGGGCCGAACACCGGTGCGGCGCCGCCGTAGGCCGCCGCGACCACTTCGCTGGCCTCGACGCGCGCCAGCTCGGCAATCGCCTCGACCGCGGCCAGCGTCATCGCCTCGTTGATGGTGGTGGCACCCACATCCAGCGCGCCGCGGAAAATGAACGGAAAGCAGAGGACGTTGTTGACCTGGTTCGGATAGTCGCTGCGCCCGGTGGCGACGATGGCGTCCGGCCGGGCGGCACGCACGGCTTCCGGCAGAATTTCGGGCTCCGGGTTGGCAAGGGCGAGAATGAGCGGCTTGTCGGCGAAGCGGCCGAGCCATTCCGGCTTGAGCACGCGCGGGGCGGACAGGCCCATGAACACGTCGGCACCGTCGAGCACCTCGGCCAGGCCGCGCGCCTCGGTGGCGTGGGCGTAGCGGCGCATGCGGCCGGTCAGATCACTGCGCCCGGCATGAACGACGCCATTGATGTCGGTGAGCGTGACGTTCTCCGCCCGCAGCCCCATGGCCACCAGCAGATCGACGCAGGCCATGGCGGCGGCACCGGCGCCGGAGGTCACCAGACGCACGTCCTCCAGACGCTTGCCCTGCAGCAGCAGGCCGTTGCGCACGGCGGCGGCGACCGTGATCGCGGTGCCGTGCTGGTCGTCATGGAAAACCGGAATGGCCATGCGGGCGCGCAGCTTTTCCTCGATCTCGAAGCACTCGGGCGCCTTGATGTCTTCCAGGTTGATCGCCCCGAACGTCGGCTCGAGGGCAGCGACGACCTCGACGAACCGATCGGCGTCCTGCTCGGCGACCTCGATGTCGAACACATCGATGCCGGCGAATTTCTTGAACAAGACGGCCTTGCCCTCCATCACCGGCTTGCCGGCGAGGGCGCCGATATTGCCCAGGCCCAGCACGGCGGTGCCGTTGGAGATCACCCCGACGAGATTACCCCGCGTGGTGTAGTCGAAGGCGGTCTCGGGGTTGGCGGCGATCTCCAGGCAGGCGGCGGCGACGCCGGGCGAATAGGCAAGCGCCAGGTCGCGCTGGCTGACCATGCGCTTGGTGGGCTCGACCTGCAGCTTTCCCGGTCGTGGAAGCCGGTGATAGTCGAGCGCCGCTTTCCGGAAATCGTCGTCCATGACAGTAGCCCCCGCGCGCGTTCCCGCCCACAGGATCGCCCCGTTGACGGGGCGATGCAACCGATCGGGAAAGGCATGACAGGCCGCGAGGAAGACGCTACCACCGGGCGGCGTGACGCCGACGGCCGGTCAGGGATGGTGCGGTCGAGAAGACTCGAACTTCCACGGGGTTTCCCCCACAAGCACCTCAAGCTTGCGCGTCTACCATTCCGCCACGACCGCCCGTGGTAGAGGCGCGGGGATATAGCGGATGAAACTGCCGGCATCAATGACCGACCTGGAGAATGACGATACGACTGTGGAATGGCGGGGAGCCGAGGGGCTGACCCCCTACCCCGATGCGCTGGCGACCATGCGGGCGCGGGTGAACGCCATCCGCGAGGGCAACGCGAGAGACCTGGTGTGGCTGGTCGAACACCCGCCCCTGTACACCGCCGGCACCTCGGCCGATCGCGCCGACCTGCTGGCGGCGGACCGCTTTCCCACCTATGACGCCGGGCGCGGCGGGCAGTGGACCTATCACGGCCCCGGGCAGCGTACGGCTTATGTGATGCTCGATCTCGCGCGGCCGCACGGGACGGTGCGGTCACGCGACGTGCGCAGCTTTGTGCACGGACTGGAAGAGTGGCTGATCCGCGCCCTCGACCGCTTCGATGTGCGCGGCGAGCGGCGCAGCGGACGGATCGGCATCTGGGTGGCCGACCGTGTCACCGGCGCCGAAGCCAAGATCGGCGCGATCGGCGTACGGGTGTCGCACTGGGTGAGCTGGCACGGCGTAGCGTTGAACGTCGCGCCGGATTTGTCGCATTTCACCGGCATCGTGCCCTGCGGGATTCACGGACATGACGTGACGAGCCTGCACGCGCTGGGTATTCCGGCCACGATGGCGGCCGCGGACGCGGCACTGATGGCAACCTGGTCCGAGGTGTTCGGGGCCTGATCGCACCGCGCGACGCGGGCGCGAAACCCGCGGCGCCGTTAACCTCGCCTTTTCGGCTGGGGGCGCAGAGTGGCCGTCATGTTGAACCGCCCATACATCCTCCTGGCGACCCCCTGCTTCGGCGGGCTGGTCACTGCTGCCTACATGCGGTCAGTGATGGCGCTCATGCAGGTCGCCGGACCGGAGGGGTTCGATCTGTCGCACGCCCTGCTCGGCCACGACGCACTGATCACGCGCTGCCGCAACACCTTGCTCGGCGCCTTCATGGAAAGCCCGGCCAGCCACCTGCTGTTCGTGGACAGCGACATCGAATTCGCGCCGGCCGAGGTGGTGCGGATGCTGCGCGCCGGCAAGGACTGCATCGCCGGCATGTACCCGATCAAGTCGTTGAACTGGGGCCGCGTTGCGCTGCAACACCGGTTGCGCGGCGAGGATGATCAGACGGCTTGCCTGATGTATGTCGGCAAACCCTGCGAGCCGGCCGAACGGGAGGTCGAGGCCGGGCTGGTCACCGCCATCTATGCCGGCACCGGCTTCATGATGGTCACCCGCGCCGCCATCGCACGCATGATCGATGCCTACCCGCAGACCCGCTACCGGACCATCCACGCCTGGCCGCTGCCGGACGGGCCCGAACGCGAGCGGTATGCTTTGTTCGACACCATGATCGATCCGCAGACCGGCGAATATCTCAGCGAGGATTATGCCTTCTGCCACCGTTGGCGAGCAATCGGCGGCCGCATCTGGCTCGACACGCAAAGCCGCCTGACCCATGTCGGCAGCTTCGAGTTCCAAGGCAACCCCGCCGTCCGCTTCGCCGCGCCGGCAGCGCCTTAGGGTCAAAACCCAATTAGGAACCGCTGCTGACGACCGAGGCTGTGTGAAAACGCGCCTTCA
>CAYWOW010000121.1:0-8607 GCA_964459005.1 uncultured Acetobacteraceae bacterium | reverse complement strand
TAGCAGGTGCTATGCTGGTCTGACCAATGGAGAGCGACGGTGTCGGCCGATACAAAATTCAGCCCTATCCAGCGCACGACGGCCGCGCAGGCCGTGGCCAACCAGATCCTCCGGGAAATCCGCCGGGGCGTGTTGCGCCCGGGGCAGCAGCTGCCGACCGAGCGCGACCTGATGCAGCAATTGAATGTCGGCCGTTCCTCGGTCCGCGAGGCGTTGCAGATTCTGGCCACACTGAACCTGATCGACGTGCGCCCGGGCAGCGGCACGTTCGTCCGCCAGCCACAGGCCGCCGAGGTGTTCCGACCCGAGCTGTTTGGCCTGCTGATCGCCAATTCGGCTGCCCTGGAACTCATGGAGGCGCGGCTGATGGTGGAGCCCACCGCCGTTCGTCTGGCCTGCGTGCGCGCCACCACCGAGGACCTCAACGAGATGGAGGCCCTGCTGCACCAGCACGAACGTGCCTTGCGGGCCAACAAACCCGTCAATGTCTTCGCGGCGGAGTTTCATGTGCTGCTCGCGAAAGCCGCCCACAACCAGATCGTCGCGGGGTTCATGGAATCGATCATCGGCCTGCTGATGGCGCGCGGGCGCAAAGTCGAACGGATCACCGGGTACGCCCGCACCGAGGTCAAAGAGCACCATGCCATACTGCAACTCGTGCGCGACCAGGACGTCGAGGCGGCCGCGGCGGTGATGCGGGCGCACATCATCGACGCGGCGCAGACCTACGACACCGCCGGCATCGAGTTGCCGGACTTCTCCGCCCACGAATGGGGTGCGCCATGACCGGCAAGCATCTGTTCGCCACGATGACCTGGCCCGAAGTGAACGAGGCGGTGCGGCAACGCCGGGTCGTGCTCATTCCGGTCGGTGCCATCGAGCAGCACGGCCACCATCTGCCGGTCGATGTGGACAATGTCCTCGCCACCAACATTTGTGACAGGGCGGCCGAACGTGCGCCGGACGCCCTGGTCTCCATGCCACCCGTTCATTACGGGTTCAACGACCACAACATGGATTTTCCCGGCACCATCTCGATCAGGATGAACAATTTCATCAACTATTGCTTCGACCTCGCAGCGTCGCTCGCGCACCAGGGATTCCGGCGTATCATCCTGGTCAACGCCCACGGCAGCAACGGGCCGCTCTGCGAGCTCGTCGCCCGCCGGGTCACCAACGAGACCGAGGCGCTGTGCGGCAGCATCAACCACTGGCAGATCGCGTGGCGCGAGATCGTGGCCCTGCTCGAAGGCGGACCGTATGCCGCCGACCATGCCTGCGAATGGGAGACGTCGGAATATCTCCATTTCTGCCCGGAGCTGGTCAAGACCGGCGAGATCCGCGACGAGATCGCGGCTGACCGCGGCGGGCCGCGCTGGCTTTATCCTTCGCTCGCGGGCGATTCACCAATGCGCTTCATGAACTTCTGGAGCCGCATGAGCGAGTCCGGTGTGAACGGAACGCCATCGCTTGCCACTGCCGCGAAAGGGGCAAGAATGATCGAGGCGACAATCGCGGGGCTGGTCACGATTGCGCGCGAGTTCCGCGACCTGCCGCAACAGCCGCGCGTCGACCATCGCGTCCAGGCCAACGACTTCTAGACTCTGACGGCACTACCAGGATTCGTTGTCTGTTTGTCAGGCGTGGACCGCCTGATCGGCCAAGCATAACGGGAAAGGGGGACAAAATGAGGACCGCCTCAATTCGCTGGTTCTCCACGCTGACCGGCGTCGTCTGCCTGATGGCGCTTGCGGCCGTGGCTCAAACGCGTGCGGCGCAGCCCGGGACGCTGACGATCGCCGAAAGCTCCGATGCGGACTCGCTGGATCCGAAACTCGCGACTGCGGCCCCGTCGGTTCTGGTCTACAGCAACATCTTCGATACGCTGGTCGAGCAGGGGCGAGACCTCATAATGAAGCCTGCCCTCGCGACGTCATGGGAACAGACCGACCCCGTCACCTGGCGCTTCCACCTGCGAAAGGATGTGAAGTTTCAGGACGGAACCGCCTTCGATGCGCAGGCCGTCAAGTTCACCTTCGACCGGGCACTGAGCAAGACTTCTCCGGCACGCGGGCTGAGCATGGCCGGCCCGATCGCGCAAGCGACGGTCGTTGACGACAGCACGATCGACATCGCGACAACCAAGCCGTTCGGCCCGGTGCTCGCGGCGTTGTCCGAAGTTTTCGTGTTCGGCATCGTGAGCCCGGCCGCGGTCGAGAAATACGGCGCCGACTTCGGCCACCACCCGGTGGGCACCGGCCCGTTCGCGTTCGACAGCTGGCAGAAAAACGACCAGATCGTCCTCAGGCGCAACCCGGATTACTGGGGCCAGAAGGCGAAAATCGACCGGCTCGTCTTCAAGATCATCCCCGAGGCCAGTTCGCAGGCAATTGCCTTCGGCGCCGGCGAGATCGACGGCATCATGGCGCCCGACGCGAACCTCATCGCGCGGTTGAAGGCGGACCCGACCGCCAACGTGTACGAGGTTCCCGGCCTTCGCATGCTGTTCCTCGGCATCAACACCAAGCGGCCGGTGTTCTCCGACGTCCGTGTGCGCCGCGCCCTCAACCACGCGATCGACACCGGGGCGATCGCGAGCGCCCTGCTGAAGGGGCACGCGACACCGGCGCAAGGCTACCTGCCGAAGCAGGTGTTCGGGTACGCCGACGTGGGAACCTACAAATACGACCTCGGCGCCGCCAAGTCCCTGCTGGCAGAGGCCGGATGGAAGCCCGGCCCCGACGGCAAGCCGCAGAAAGACGGGCAGCCCTTCACCATCAACCTCTGGGGCTATACGGGGCGGGATCCGAACTCGCGCCTGATCAGCGAGGCCGTGCAGGGCGAATTGCAACGCCTCGGCGCAACGGTGAACCTGCGGGTCTGGGACTATTCCGAGCTTTCGACGGCGCTTTGGCAGGAAGTGCCAAAGGGCGGCCCGGAAACTGCGCCCTACGACATCTTCATGCTGGGCTGGACCACGATCACCGGCGACGCGGACTTCACGCTCTACGGCCAGATCAGCGACATCTCGATCCCGCCGAAGGGCCTGAACGCAACCTATTGGGCGGCGCCTGACTACATGGCCGATATCGAGAGGGGGCGCACCAGCACGGAGGCGACCGTTCGCGTTGCCGCCTACAGGGACGCACTGACAAAGCTGTACGATCAGGCCATCTGGGTGCCGCTGGTGGTTATCAACCAGGTCGTCGTATTGAAGAAGAGGGTTACCGGGTACACGCCGCATCCCGTCGAGTACTACATGCTCAGGATGGCTGACGTGGGGCTCGAGAACTAAAGATGCGCCGTTACGTTGTTCGCCGCGTCCTGCTGTCGGTTCCGGTCGTCCTGGGCGTCGTCTTCGCGGTCGCGCTGATCGTGAGGTTGACCCCCGGCGATCCGGCGATCGTGCTGCTCGGACAGGGCGCGACACCGGATGCGGTGGCCGCACTGCATCGCGAACTCGGCCTGAATCAGTCAGTCATCGTCCAGTTTCTCCACTATCTCGGGAACGCGGTGGAATTGGACCTCGGGCGGTCATATCGCAGCAACGAGCGGGTGACGGACATCATCGCGACGGCGCTCCCGAACACGCTCCTGCTGACCGGTGCGGGTCTGGGCATATCGCTCACCATCGGGCTGCCGATGGGCATTGCCTCGGCGATCTGGCGCAACACCGGGCTCGACCATTCGCTGACCGGGATCTCGCTGCTCGGGCTTTCGATGCCGGTATTCTGGACCGGCATCATCATGCAGTGGCTGTTCAGCTTCGAGTTGGGCTGGCTGCCGACCGCGGGCATCGGATCCTGGCGGCACCTCGTCATGCCGGCCCTTGCGGTTGGGTCGTACACCGCTGCGAATTTCGTCCGCATGGTCCGCGCAACGGTGATCGAGGTAATGCGGGAGGACTTCGTCCGCACCGCCCGGGCCAAGGGATTGCGGCCAGGCGGCGTGCTGCATCACGTGTTGCGCAACGCGACGATCCCTCTGGTGACGACGCTTGGGTTGCAGGTGGGACTGCTGCTTGGCGGCTCGATCCTGACCGAGACGGTGTTCGCCTGGCCGGGCATCGGGCTGCAGATGATCCAGGCGATCAATGGCCGCGACCTCGTCCTCATCCAGGGGCTCGTCCTGGTCACCGCCCTGTTGTTCGTCGGCGCCAACCTCATTGTCGACATCTCATACGTGTTTCTGGATCCGCGGATCGAGCGATGATGGGCCGCAACCAAACCGACGCGCTCGCCGGCGTTGCCCAGGTCGCGGTCAGCCGCGGCCGGCTGTACCGTTCGTGGCGGCGCTTTTGCCGCAACAGGGCGGCGATGGCGGGGCTGCTCGTGGTCGGCGTGCTTGTCCTGGCCGCGATCTTCGCCCCACTCGTCGCGCCATCCGATCCCTCGGCCCAGGATCTCATGCGTCAGGACATGCTGCCGGACTGGGACCTGCCGTTCGGCGCCGACCAGTTGGGCCGCGATATCCTGAGCCGCGTCATTTACGGCGCGCGGGTCGCATTCGAGATCGGAACGGCGTCGATCGGCATCGCTGTCGTCATCGGCCTCGCGATCGGGATCACCGCGGGATACCTCGGCGGCTGGGTCGATGAAGTGCTGATGCGCACGATGGACGTGCTGCTCGCCTTCCCGTACCTTCTTCTCGCGATCGCCATCGTCGCCATGATCGGGCCGGGGCTCGTCAATACGATCATCGCGATCTCGGTGTGGCTGATTCCCACCTACGCCCGGCTTTGCCGCGGGGTCGTGCTCACGGCCAGGCAATCGACGTTCGTCGAGGCCGCCCGTTCGTTCGGCGCGCGCTCGCCGGCGATCATGTGGCGCCACCTTCTGCCGAGTTGCTTCACGCCGATCTTCGTGCAGATCACGCTCGATTTTGCTCGGGCGATCCTGATGGAAGCCGGCCTGAGCTTCCTCGGCTACGGCGTCCAGCCGCCCACGGCCTCATGGGGCAGCATGATCGCCGAGGGACGCAATGAACTTCTGGTGGCCCCGCATATCGCGACCATTCCCGGCCTCGTCATCACCGTCGCCGTGCTCAGCCTGAACCTGTTCGGTGACGGACTGCGCGAGGCGCTCGACCCCCGATCCGACTGACCCAGGAGTCCGCTATGTCGAAACAGGATCGTATTGCCCGGTTGGACGTTCTGCGTCGGTCGCTCGATCTCGACGCCATCCTGCTGACCACCCCGGCGAACCTGTACTATTTTTCGGGATTCCGCACGACGATCTACACGCGTTTCAATGGACTCCTGATCGCCGCCGGCGGTGGCCAGGTGCTGGTGACGTCCTACGTCGATGAGCAGATCGCGGTGAAGCAGATCGGCGGCCCGGTCTGGGTACGCGATATCCGCATTCATGGTCCCCTCGCCCGCCCCGACGTGTTCAAGAACCACCTCGATACGATGCGGACCGAGCTTTCCGTCGCCCGTACCGTCGGCGTCGACGGCATTTCGTTGGCGCTTTATGCCGAACTGAAATCGGCTTATCCGCATCTCGACATTCGCGACGTCTCGGGACCGCTGAACGGCATGCGCGGGGTCAAGGACCCAGGCGAGATCGCGGACATCAGGCGGGCCTGCGACATTGCCCTGGATGGCATGGCACACGCCCAGGCCGTGTTGGCGCAACCCGACATCAGCGAACTGGAACTGAGCGCCGAGCTTGAATTTTACGCCCGGCGCGCCGGGGCCGACGGGTTCGGCTATCCCAGCCTCATCTCGGCGGGCGACGGGCGCATCGTGGCGCCGCACGCCGCGCCGTCGCCGGAGAAGATCGCGGCCGACGTCGCGTTCGTGCGCATCGCGTTCGCGCCGACCTTCAACGGCTACACCACGTCGATCATCCGGACGTTCTGCCCCGGCGAGCCGCCGCCCGCCATGCAGCGCCTGGCCGACGCCTTTTTCGTCGCGATGTCGGACATCGAGGCGATGCTGCGACCCGGCGCCACGGTCCAGGACATTCTGCACACCGTGGGCGAATCGTACACGACGTCCGGCGTGCGCGACCTGTGGGGCGGCGACATGGGATACAGCCTCGGGGTGACCGTGCACGAGCCGCCGCGCATCGGCGGCACCGATGCCACGAAGATCGCGGCCGGCATGGTGCTCGCCATCATGCCCGGGATCAGGAAGGCGGGCGAAGCGATGTTCCATCACGGCGACGTCTATTTCGTTACCGAGAGCGGCTGCGAATGCCTCAGCAAGGGCCTGCGGCAAATCCTGTCCTACGAGCGGCCGCGAAGCTGATCGCGGCTCGGGCACATGGGGAGTGACCTGCAATGCAATATCGGCGGCTCGGCAAATCGGATCTGACGGTCAGCGCCCTCGGAATGGGGTGCATCCAGTTCGGCGACAAGGCCGACCTGCCCGAAACGGAGCGGATCGTTGGCCGCGCGCTCGAACTCGGCATCACCTTCTTCGACACCGCGAACGTCTACAGTGACGGCGTCGGCGAGGAATTCCTCGGCCGCGCGCTCGGCCACCGGCGCAAGGAAATCGTGCTGGCGACCAAGGTCGGGCGGGTGCGCATGGGCGCGCAGCGCAAGCTCGTGCGCGACTCCTCGCCGACCGAGATCCGTGCCGGGATCGACGCCAGCCTGCGGCGGCTGGGCACGGATTACATCGACCTGTTTCAGGTCCACTGGCCGGATCCCGACGTAGCGTTCGAAGACACCATGGCGGTGATGCAGGAGCTTGTGACGGCGGGAAAGGTGCGCCACGTCGGCATCTGCAACTATGCGGGCGAACAGGTGCGCCGGGCCCATGCCGCCCTGCCCGCCCTCGCCACGCTGCAATCGCCGTACAACATGCTGCGTCGCGAGCTGGAGACGGAGACCTTTCCCTACTGCGTCCATCATGGCATTGGCATCATCCCGTATTGGCCGCTGGAGCAGGGCGTGCTCGCCGGCCGCCACCCGCCGGAAGGCGCGGCGCCCGCTCTGCGGGCGAAGGCGGCGGTGGTCGCTGGGCTGCGCCCCATTGCCGAGCGCCTGGGACGACCGCTGGCCCAACTGGCGCTGGCCTGGCTGCTCGCGCGACCCGGCGTCGCCGCGGTCATACCGGGGGCTTCGCGGCACGACCAGCTCGCCGAGAACGTTGGCGTCGGCGACTGGAACCTGACACCGTCCGAGGTCCAGGAGATCGACATCGTCCTCGCCGGACCGGGCTGAGTGCCGGGCGAATCTTCAGCGACGGGTTGCGCCGCGCGGGAGCGGCTGCTCGAAGTTGACGGGCTGAGCGTCCGCTTCGTGGCTGACGACGCGACGATTACCGCGTTGGATGGCATCTCGCTGTCGGTGGACCGCAACCAGACCGTGGCCGTCGTGGGGGAATCCGGCTCGGGAAAGTCGGTGACGGGCCTGGCCATCATGCGCCTGTTGCGATCGCCGCCGGCGATGATGGAGGCTGGCGCGATCAATTTCCGCCGGCGCGATGGCACGCCAGCCGATCTCTCCCGACTGTCCGAGCCGGCGATGCGCGACATTCGCGGCAACGAGATCGCGATGATCTTCCAGGAGCCGATGACCTGCCTCAATCCGGTATTTTCGGTCGGACGGCAAATTGCCGAAACCATCACCGCGCACCAGGGCACGAGCCGCCACGACGCCATGATCCGGGCCGGGGAACTGCTCGGCGCGCTCGGCATCTCCGACCCGGCGCGCCGGCTGCGCAACTATCCCCACCAGCTTTCCGGCGGGATGCGCCAGCGCATCATGATCGCGATGGCGCTGGCCTGCCGCCCCGCGCTGTTGATCGCCGACGAGCCGACCACTGCGCTGGACGTCACGGTGCAGGCGCAGATTCTCGAGCTGATCAAGGCGCTTCAGAAGGAGATGGGCACGGCGTTGCTGTTCATCACCCACAACCTCGGTGTCGCGGCGGAGATCGCCGACCGCATCGTGGTGATGTACGCGGGGCGCGTCGTCGAGGAGGGCGACGTGCGCGACATCTTCGCCGCGCCGCGGCACCCTTACACACGCGGGCTGTTGCGTTCCATTCCACGATTGCGCGGCACCGGCAGCGACGATGGAGAGCTTCAGACGATCCCGGGCAACGTGCCGATGCCGGGCCACCTGCCGACGGGCTGCGCGTTCAACCCGCGCTGTGACGACCGCCGGGATGGCCTGTGCGACCGGGTTGCGCCGTCGAGCGAAACCTGTGGCCCGGGGCACCGCGTTCTGTGCCTGCGCTGGCGCGACATCCAGGCTCCGGGATGACAGTGCCGATGCTGCCGCTGCTGGAGGTCGCCGGCCTGTCCAAGCATTTTCGCGTTGGCGGTGGCCCGGTCGCGGGAGCGAAGCCGGTTTTGCGCGCCGTTGATGACGTTTCCTTCGAGATTGCCCGCGGCGAGGTGCTCGGGCTGGTCGGCGAATCAGGCTCGGGGAAAAGCACGGTCGGCCGGTCGATCCTGCGCCTGACCGAGCCGACGTCGGGGGCGATCCGCTTCGGCGGACAGGACATCATGGCGCTTCGCGGCGGCAACCTGCGCCGCTTCAGACGCCACGCGCAGATCATCTTTCAGGATCCGCTGGCATCGCTCAACCCGCGGATGACCGTTGAGCAACTTCTTGCCGAACCGCTGGTGACCCAGGGCATGCTGC
>CAYWOW010000120.1:0-8658 GCA_964459005.1 uncultured Acetobacteraceae bacterium | reverse complement strand
CGGGCACTGGGGCGGCGGCGTTTTCATTCACGCCGAGGACCAGGCGCGCATCGGGCTGCTGATGGCGCGCCGCGGCGTCTGGGGCGGGCGGCGCGTGCTGCCGGCCGCCTGGGTCGCGGAGACGCTGGTGCCGTGCGCGATCAATCCGGCGTACGGGCTGATGTGGTGGCTCAACACGGGTCGCGGATACCAGCCGAGCGCGCCGGCGAGCAGCTATTTCGCCATCGGGGCCGGCGGCAACGTCACCTGGGTCGATCCGGACCACGACATCGTGGCGGTGCTGCGCTGGATCGATCCGGCCGCGCTGGACGGCTGGCTCGCCCGCGTGCTGGCGGCGCTGCGCGGCTGACTCATGAGCGGGGCCGGTGGGTCGCGCCGGATGCCGCGATCAGCGCCGCCACGCCGAGCGCGCCGGCGGCCAGCAGCGACGGGATGGCGAAGCCCCCGGTCCGGTCCAGCAGGGCGCCCGCCATGACCGGGCCGACCATCTGCCCCACCCCGAAGCCCGCCGTTATGAGGGCGAAGGCGCGGCGCTCGTGGGCCGGCGCCACCAGCCCCCGCGCCACGGTGAAGCCCAAGGTCGTAATGCCCATGATCGTGGCGCCCAGCAGGATCGCGGACAGCAGCACGCCGGCGGGGCCGGGCCAGAGCCCGCCGGCGGCGACGCCGACCGCCTCGACGGCGCAGGCCAGGCCATAGGCGCGGGTGGCGCCAAGGGCGACGGCCATGCGGGACCACAAGGCGGTCGAGGGAATGGCGGCCAGGCCGACCATCAGCCAGACCAGCGGCTCGACCGGCCGGGTCTGCGGCGTGGCGCGCACCACCGCGACGAGGAACGTCGCGGTGACGACGTAGCCGAAACCGAACAGGCCGTGGCAGAGCGTGAGCGCGGCGAGCGCGGATCGGGCGGGCGGCGGCGAGCCGGCGGGTGGCACGACCGGGTGCGGCCGCGGCCGCGCGCCCCGCAACAGGAAAGCAGCCCCCGCGGCCAGAGCCGCGGCGACCGCTCCGCTGGCCAGCCACAGCGTCCGCCAGTCCGCGCCGGCCGCCTCGCAGGCGGGCACCACCAGGGCCGAGAGGACGATGCCGACGCCGACGCCGGCGAAATGCAGCGCGGCGAACCACCCGCCGCGGTCCGTCCTGGCCAGTAGTTCCAGGACCAGCGCCGAGCCGAGCACCAGCACCAGGGCGCTGGCAAGCCCACTGGCGAAGCGCAGCAGCGCGAATGCGGCGGGGCCGTCGACCGCCGCCATCGCCGCGATCAGGGCCGCTCCGGCCGCGAGTGCGGCGACGAGCCAGCGCCACGATCCGCCGGGCAGCCGCCGGAACGCGGTCAGCGACAAGGCGCCCGCCAGGTAGCCGGCGAAATTGGCCGCCGCGATCAGCCCGGCTTCCGATTTGCTGAAGTCCAGGGCTTGCAGCATTGACGGGAGGATGGGGGTGTAGACGAACCGGCCGATGCCCATCGCCGAGGCCAGTGCCAGCATGCCGCCAAGCGCCACCGCGACCGGCGCTGTCGCTTCCGCAGGCCTCAAGGCACAGCCTCCCCCGATGCCACCGGCGCGGCGCGATGGGCGCGCCGCGCCGGCGGATTGATTCAGTCGGAAGCTACAGGAAGCCGGCCGATTTGGGCGAGCGCGATGTCCGGTCCTGTCAGGCGATGGCTGCTATGGCCTCGGAGCGAACCGGGCGGATGGCCAGGATCACCAGTCCGCCGAACACGCTGAGCGCACCGATAATGGTGAAGGCCAGGGTGAAGTTTCCGGTGATCTGGTTGAGTGAGCCGATCAGTTGGGGTCCGACAAATCCGCCGAACAGATTGCCGAAGCTGCCGATCGTCGCACTTGCCGGCATCGCCATTCGCGACGGGAAAAAGTCGGTCACCATGGCGGAGATCAGCGGCAGCGTCATGTACATGGCGAAGCCGACCAGGATGAAGATGAACATCTTGAGCAAGCCAAAGTCCGTATGCGCCCCCAGGACCAGCAGAATCCCGGCCGCGATCATCGGTATGGCACCGTGGAAACGGCGTTCCTTGTGGCGATCGGAGCTTCGTGTGCACAGCACGAGGCCGATGGCGGCCGCGATATAGGGCAGCGCGTTCACCATGCCGATGCTGGCGATGTTCATGCTGGTCGCTGCCTTGAGCACGGTCGGCAACCAAAGGCTGAAGCCATAGAACAGCATGTTGTTGAAACACGTGGCTCCCAACAATAAATAGACCGCGGGCTGACGCAGCATTCCGCGCCAGTCGGGCTTCACGCCGCTGGCCGCGGATGCCACCCCTTCAGCCGCCAGCCCGGCCTCGAGGCGGCGGCGTTCCTCCGCCGGCAGCCAGGTCGCGTGATCGAGATCCCGCGGGATGCTGCGCCACCAGACGACGGCCCAGATCCAGGCCGGCAGCCCGCCGGTGATGAACATCCAGTGCCAGTCGGCGTATTGCAGCACGATGCCGGAGAGCGGACCCGACAGGATCGCGCCGACCGGCATGCTCACATTCCACCAGCCGATGGCCCGCCCGCGCTCACTTCGCAGGAACCATTGCGACAGCAGGAAGAGCAGCGCCGTCCAGAGCGGACCCTCGGCCATGCCGAGCAGAAAGCGCAAGGCGACGACCTGGTAAAACGAGGACGCCAATCCGGTGGCCATCGAGAACAGGCCCCAGAGCAGCAGCGAGGCCATGACGACGCGCTTGGCGCCGAAGTGCAGCGAGAGCCAGCCGCACGCCAGGAAGGTGGGCAGGTAGCCCCAGAAGAAGATGCCGCCGATAAATCCCTGCTGGGACGGCGACAAATGGAGATCGGCGGACATGCTGGGCATGGCCATGCCGATGTTGACCCGATCGAAGAAGGCGATCGTGTAGAGCAGGAAAATGACGGGAATCAGGTGCAGCCAGCGGGTTTGGCCGGGACTCTCGGAGAACGCGGGGGGCATCACAGATCTCCCTGCGGGGCCAGGGCGGCGATGACGGCGAGGCAGAACTCCGGCAGGTCGTCTGGGCAACGGCTGGTGATCAGATTGCCGTCCACGACCACGGCGCTGTCCTCCCAGAGTCCGCCGGCATTCACCAGGTCGTCCTTCAGACTGATCCAGCTGGTGACCCGGCGCCCCCTGACGATGCCCGCCGAGATCGCCAGCCACGGCGCGTGGCAGATGGCCGCGATCGGCTTGCCGGCGGCGTTGGCCTGATGAACGAAATCGACGATGTAGGGTTCGCGGCGCAGGATGTCGGGGGAGAAGCCGCCCGGAATGACCACGGCGTCGAAATTCTCGGGTTTCAGGGTCAACATATCGGCCAGATCGAAACGACGGCCCTCCACCATCGGCACCGGTGGTATGGGGTAGCCCAGGCGGCCGGTAATGGGCTTCGTCTTGCCGACATAGGGACGGGCACTGAAGCTCGCCTGATAGGTGGCCAGAACGATGTGCGCACCTTCCTCGGAGAGGCGCAGCAGCGGGTACAGAAGCTCGACATCCTCGAACTCATGCGCCACCGGCATGCAGATGGATCGTCCCTTCAGCTTCATGATCGGTCCTTCCTTGACGGCCTTGAGCGACGTGGCAATGCCCCAATCCCTGCGCGTAAGCCTGCCCGCCCTGAAGGGGCTTGCCCTGGCCAGACGATATTTGATATAAAATCTTTTATCAAGTGTGCGTTTCCCGCGATCCCCCAACACGGTTCAGTTTTTCCGAGGTCTCCATGAAAATAGCGGAAATCAAGGCATTCCCAGTCACCGCGCCGGTTCCCGCGACGTATCGCGTGCGCCTGGGCATCGGCACGATGGTCAAGCGCGACACCGTGTTCGTCAAAGTGACGACCGAAAGCGGACTGGTCGGCTGGGGCGAATCGCATCACGGACGCGCCCACCTGGCGATCGCCACCCTGGTCAACACGACACTCAGGCAACTGGTGTCGGGCATGGATGCGACCGACGTGAACGGCGTCTGGTCCAGGATCTACAAGTTCCAGCTCGGCAGCCACGGCATGGGCGCCGCCTGCGCCATGGCCATGAGCGGCATCGACATGGCGTTGTGGGACATCCGCGGCAAGGCGGTGGGCTGGCCGCTGTACCGGCTGCTGGGGGGGCGCAGCCGCAAGATCCCGGCTTACGCAGGGGGCATCTCGCTCGGCATTCAGCCGCCCGGGACGCTGGTGGAGGAAGCGAAAGGGTTTGTCGCCGCCGGCTACAAGGCGGTGAAGCTGCGCATCGGCGGCGATAGCGTGGCGGCCGATATCGCGCGCGTCGAGGCGGTGCGGGCCGCGCTGGGCCCGGACATCGACATCCTGACCGACGCCAACACCGGCTACAGCCTGGCCGACGCGCGCCGTGCCATGCCCGCCTTCGCCGCCTGCAACGTGGGCTGGCTGGAGGAGCCGTTCCCCGCCCACGATTACCGCCTCTATCGCGAGGCCAAGGGCTTCGCCCCGGTGCCGCTGGCAGCCGGGGAGAACCATTTCACCCGTTTCGAATTCAGCCACCTGATCGAGGAAGGCGCGGTCGGCATCCTGCAGCCCGACCTGTCGAAATGCGGCGGCATCACCGAGGCGCTGAAAATCGCCGCCATGGCCTCAGCCTACAAGCTGCCGATCCACTTCCATAGCAGCCAGGGGATCAACATGACGGCGGCGGTCCAGGTCCTGAGCGCGATCGAGAACAGCGGCTATTTCGAGGCGGACTGCTCGCTCGACAATCCGCTGCGCGACAAGATCGTCGACCCGCCGGTCCGCGTCGCCGCGGACGGCACGATATCGCCGAGCGAGAAGCCTGGCATCGGCGTCGATGTGGATGAGGACATGGTCCGCCATTTCGCCGGAACGGAGGGGCCTTCTTTCGTATGACGGCCAGCGGTCGCGGATCGGACGGCGCGGGACGGCGGCTTCGCGGCGCTGCCGGCAGGTCGTCATGACCGGCGACTTCAATCTGGGCCGGACCAACTACCAGCGGGTCCGCGACATCATCCGCAACGACATCATCACCGGCCAGTTCCAGGCCGGTGCGCGGCTCAAGATTTCCGAGCTGGTCGAACGCTACGGTCTCAGCGCCATGCCGATCCGCGAGGCGCTCCAGCAGCTCCAGGGCGAGGGGCTGATCGTTCTTTCGGCCAATAAAGGGGCCAGCGTGCGCCGCATCGACGAGCGCTTCCTGTGGCAGGTCTACGAGGTCCGCAAGGCGCTGGAGGCGTATTTCGCGGCCGAACTGGCAAGCCGCGCGACGGGGGCGGATATCGACGGGTTGCGGGCCATCCTGGCCCAGCAGGCGCTGGCCATCGCGGTGGCCGACGAGGAAGCCCTGCAGGCGCTGGACCGGGACTTTCATGGCACCATCGTCGGCGCCACCGGGAACGAGGAGGCGGTCGCCAACCTCAACCGGATCTACGACCTGACCCGGCCGTTGCGGTTGCGTTTCGGCCGCAGTCCGGAGCAGCGCCAGCGCATTCCACGCGACCACGGCGCGATCATCGATGCGATTGCCCAGGGTGAGGGATTGCGCGCAAGCCGCCTGATCTCCGAACACATCAACGCGGCGTTCACCGATCTCGCCGATGCGATGCGGCTGGGCGACGATTCCATTCGCAAGGGATTGCCCAGGGACTGATACCAAGTCGGGCTGATCGCGACTCTTTCGGTATTATGTAGCAGCCGCCACCGGCCGGCCGTCCCGCATAACGGGACGGATCACCACATCTCTTCGAGAGGTGTGCTGTGAATAACAGACGCGCCGGAGGGACTCGGATTGACCCTCGTGGGTCCAACATTTACTGTTTCCCGGTGGCAATTAACCCTACGGCTACGGATGAAGCTGGAGCGACGCCGGTTGTGCCGGCCGCGAGCGATTCTTTCGCCGCAAAAGAGGGAGCGCGGGCGTTTCTAAAAGCGGCTCGGACAGACCTCACCCCAGAAGAAGCGGCTTCGGTTGCGGGTGTGCGCTGGCTTCAGTACGAGGCAGATCGGCTCGAACAAGAATGCGGCGCTTTTCGTTCAGAGCTTCGTGATATCCGAAGAGCCCATGAGACGCTATCTGTGCAATTCCACGACCAACGCGTAGTTGTGGAGACCCTAAGGGGGTCTAGAATCGCATCCATCCGCAACGAAATTCTTGCCAACATTTGCTTGGCCGCCGGATCGGCTGGGCTGGCTGTCGTGCCGCCCTACCTCTCTGTTCCGGCAGTCGCTGAGTTGGCATATGTTGCTGGTACTGTCTCGGTGGTTTTGTTGCTCGGTGGAATTTTTTGTCGTAAGTGGAGATAGTGGTGGACGTTGAGATTGTTGACATAGAGGGGGTCGGCGACCTTCAAAACGAACGTATCGTTTTAAGGGCTACTGCCGATACAGATATTGGGTTTCTTGCTGTTTTTAGGTGCAAACAACTTAATACTGGCAAGATTGTGGCCGCCTCTGTGCCGAATGTATACTGGTTCGAGAATAAAGAAGTAAAGTCCAAGGACTTCATAGTTTTATATACGAAAAGTGGGGACAGAAGCCAGAAAACATCCGATGACGGCATTACATCCTATTTTTACTACTGGAGAGAAGAAGCGCCCCTTTGGAGCGACAAGGAAATGCGCCCCGTGCTGGTTCACACCCTTACTTGGCACACATTCAAACCAAAATAGCAGACCTAGAGATTCTCTAGCCGTACCCCTTCCATCTCCAGCACCGCTAGGCATGCTAGGAAAAAGCTGACCGCGAACGTCCCCCGCGCGAGTTTCCCCGTGATGGATGTCTCGGTTTCCTCTAGCCCGTGCTTGTTGAGCCTTTCCGCCAGCTCCTTGTATCCGATCCCGGCCCGCTTAAGTTCGGCCTTGAGGAAGCGGCTGGCCTTCGTGCCCCATTCCTTCTCCCGATCTGTCAGACTCATATCTGCGCTCCGTGTTCGATATCTGCGGAATATGCAAGATTTCTGTTGACAGTGCAAGCGAAGGTATCTACGGTATGCGTCAGAAAGCTAACGCAGGCCGCAGATGTCCCAGCACTTCCTTCTTTCCGCTCGTGCCCGTAGCCTCTCCCTGAGCGCCGTCTTGCGTATGACGGTCGAGGAAGCTGAACGCGCCTTCGTCGGCATCCGCTGGGCCGCAACGGCTGGCAAGCCGGTCTGCCCGCGCTGCGAATGCCCGACCGTCTACGAGTGCCGCCGGCCTTCCGGTGCCCTGCGCTGGCGCTGCAAGGCATGCCGGCAGGATTTCAGCGTCACCAGCGGCACCCTGTTTGCCTTCCATAAGATGCCCTTGCGCTCCTACCTCACGGCCATCGCGATCTTCGTCAACGAGGTGAAGGGCAAGTCCGCCCTTGCCCTGAGCCGTGACCTAGACTGCCAGTACAAGACCGCCTTCGTGCTGGCGCACAAGCTGCGGGAGGCGATGGCGTTCGAGTTGAAGGGGATGCACGTCGGCGGGGCCGGGCGGGTCGTCGAGACGGACGGCGCGTATTTCGGCGGATATGTGAAGCCGGCCAATCACAAGGAAAACCGCCGGGACCGTCGCCTTGCCAAGAACCAGAACGGCAAGCGCCGGGTGGTTGTCGTGGTGCGGGAGCGCGATGGACGGACCCTCCCGGCCGTGTTCCGGTCCGAGGGCTCCGCGCTGGGCTGGATCGCCTCGCGGGTGGACCGTGGGACCGAAATCCAGGCCGACGAAGCTGCCTCATGGAACGAGTTGACTGCCCGCTACGCCATGCAGCGGATCGACCACCAGTCGCTCTACAGCACCGGGGCCGGCGTTTATACCAATGGCGCCGAGGAGTTTTTCAGCCGCATGCGCCGGGCTGAGATTGGGCACCACCACCATATCGCGGGCGCCTATTTGGTCCGCTATGCCCAGGAGTCGGCTTGGCGGGAAGATCATCGCCGCACAGCGAATGGCGCGCAGGTCCAGGGCGTCATGGGGCTGGCGATGGCCTGCCGCCCATCCGTGGACTGGTGCGGGTACTGGCAGCGCGCACAACAGAAGGCGGCGTAGCGCCGCAGCGCTTGCCGTGCTACTGTAATGGGGACGGCGGGGCTCCCACCCCAGCGCGTCGGAGATTGCAAACGGCGCTGTCTGCGTCACAACGTGTAGCGCAGAACAGAGGTGTTTGCTATGAAAATCACTGAGTTGATGTGGTCGGGTTTCGTGTTGCTGGGTTTGGCGGCATGCTCGGCGCAATCACAATCCCAACCATCTTCCTACATTACGTGCGTACAAAGCGACGCCCGGCTAGTTATCGCTAGCCGGGCGGGCGGCGGAGTTAACATTGACTGCAAACAGCCAGACCAAGCAGGGGTCAATTAGGCACTTTGCAGCTCTGATTTAGCTGTTGGGCGATGTCGATGCCGGCAAAGGCCACGCCTTCCCTAAATGAGACGCCAGGACCCATAGTGACCATGTTCCGGATTCTTATCGCCCCCACGGGTCTCCACATGCCGTTTCCGACAGGAACGAAATCCGCGCAGCCGGCCGGATGCGGGGTTGGTTCGAGCGCTATTACGGGCGGATCGGCCGGCGGCGTTTGCGCTCTTGCGGCCGGCAGGGCGGCACCTGTAGCAATCAACCCAGCAAAGAGAACAGTTACGGTTTTGGTAATCATTTGACCAAGCCCTTCCGTTCGCGCCCGAGGGGCACGTTGGTGAAAGGAGCCTTGACCTAGATGGAGAGAATCGGGCATAACACCCGGACACAAAG
>CAYWOW010000119.1:3709-8701 GCA_964459005.1 uncultured Acetobacteraceae bacterium | reverse complement strand
GACGATCTCGGCGCCGTACTTCTCCGCCACCGTCTTGTTGTAGAAGGCGCCGGTGGTGCCGCAGATCTTCTTGCCCTTGAGGTCCTCCCAGGACTTCACCGGCGAGCCTTTCGGCAGCATGACGTTGACGAAGTCGGCGTAGTAATCCGGCTCGATCATCTGCACCTGGCGGCGGCGGTCCGGGTTGTCCGACATGGTGGCGATCATCAGGTCGATCTTGCCCTGCTGAAGGAACTCCATCCGGTTGGCCGCAACCACCGGTACCAGCTCCAGCTTGACGCCAAGCTGCTTCGCCACGTCGGCGGCGAGATCGGGCTCGATGCCGATGATCGCGCCGGAGGGATCGCGGAAGCCGAACGGCTTGTAGTCGGCCTTGACGCCGACGACGAGGGTTCCGCGCGCCTTGATGTCGCTGAGCACGTCGGCCCGCGACACTGTCGCCATGCCGATGAGAAGTCCGGCCACCGCCGCGGCCGCCGCCAATCGTCGCAACATGTTCGTTCCCCTTTCCAGTGTCGCCCAAACCCCTGCCGCAACTTCTGTTGCGGCCTCCCGCCCGGATCGATGCGCCTGTCAGGTCTCCCGTCGCGCCGCGGCGCGGCGCGCTTCCCCCTTCCCGTCCCCGATCAGCCGTTATCCTAGTGTAGCAATTTTGGTGCCAGCCGGGCCGACCGGCATCGGATCATCTTCGGTCCCGCTTGTCCAGAACACCGGCGCCGTTTCGGCCGTGTCATGGCGGTGCATCGACCCGGTAGCCGAACGGGGCCGCGCTCTCGGCGAGCACGCTCCAGACCGTGGCCGCATAGGAACGGGGCAGATAGACCGCGAACGCGGCGACGGGAGCGACCGGCCGGTGCACCAGCACCGCGACCGAATGGATCGCGGACTGGACAAAATGACCGGGGGGGAAGCTCGCCGTGTCGAAATCGATCGGCAGCAGGCGCGCCAACAGGCTCGGTGCGTCGGCGCCGACGATGGCGAGCAGGCCCCGCGAATGGCTGAGGTCGAGCACGGGCGTCAGCGCCGGGTCGATGTCGACCGCCGCCGCCGTCCAGGCAACCGGCGAGGCCAGGCGCAACAGCATCCGTTCCGGCGCGATGCGGAAGGCGATGCCGGCCGCCGTCTCCTGCGCGGCCGCGAAGCCGCCGGGACCGGCGAAGCCCAGGCGGGCCAGCACCGCGCCCGCGGCGTCCTGAAAACTGTCGGGCCAGCCGCTGAGCTGGATCAGGGTGCCGAGCGGCCGCTCGGCGAAGACCAGGGACGGCGCGCCGGTGCCGGCACCGAAACGGCCCGGACGCAGCTCGCTCGCCAGGGCGGAACGCAGTTCAGGCATTCTGCCGCACTCCCTCGGGGTCGACGAAGCAGGGCGCCGTCACCCGGCACGCCACGGTCTGGCCGGCCAGCAGATCGACGCAGCGCACCACCTCGCCGATCCGGGTCTGCCCGCGCGCCAGCAGCGCCAGCGCGATATGCCCGCCCACGACCGGCGAAAACGTCGCCGAGGTGACATGGCCCTCGCCGTGGCCGGCGATTTCGCCGGTTTCGGCGAACAGCAGCGCGCCAGCCCGGATCGGGCTGGTCCGGTCGATCGCTTCCAGGCCGACCAGGCTCGGCCGCGCCGGGTCCTCCAGCACGGGACGCCGGCGCAGCACCGCGCCGACGAACGGCTTGCGGGTGCTGGCGAACCGCTCGAGCGCCAGGTCCTTCAGCGTGGTGCGGCCGTCCAGTTCGCCGCCGGCGACGTGGCCCTTCTCGATCCGCAGCGTGCCCATCGCCTCGGTGCCGTAGGGCGCGACGCCGAACGGCGCGCCGGCCTCCAGCAGCGCCTCCCACACCAGTTGGCCGAAGCCGGCAGGCACATAGACCTCGTAGGCCAGTTCGCCGGAGTAGCTCATGCGATGGATGCGCACGGGTACGCCGGCAACGGTGGCATAGGTCAGCGCCATGTGGGGCAGCGCGGCGGCCGACAGGTCGGCGCCCTCGCACGCCGCCTGCAACAGGCGCCGCGCCTGCGGCCCGGCGACGGCGATCGCCGCCCACTGGTCGGTCACCGTGGTCACCTGCACCTTGAGGTCGGTCCAGGCGGTTTGCAGCAGGTGCTCGAGCTGGCCCAGGATCCGGGCGGCGTTGGTGGTGGTGGTGGACATCACGAACTCGGTCTCGGCGAGCCGCGCGGTGGTGCCGTCGTCGCGCACGAAGCCGTCGTCGCGCAGCATCACGCCGTAGCGCAGGCGGCCCACCTTGAGCGCGCGGAAGGCGTTGACATAGACCCGGTCGAGCAGTTCCGCCGCGTCCGGCCCCTGCACCGCGATCTTGCCGAGGGTCGAGACGTCGACCAGCCCGACGGCCTCGCGCACATGCGCCGCCTCGCGGGCAGCGGCCTCGGCCAGCCCCTCGCCGGGCCGCGGATAGCAGGACGGGCGCAGCCAAGACCCGGCATCGACGAAGGTGGCGCCGTGGGCGACGTGCCACTCGTGCATCGCTGTCAGCCGCGTCGGCCGGAAATGGCGGCCGTGCTCGCGCCCGACGATGGCGCCGAAGGCGATCGGGGTGAACGGTGGGCGGAAGGTGGTGGTGCCGGCCTGGGCCATCGGCACGCCGCTGAGTTCGGCCAGGCCCGCCAGCACGTTGACGTCCGCGGTCTTGCCCTGGTCGGTCGCCATGCCGCTGGTGGTGTAGCGCTTCAGGTGCTCGACCGAGACGTAGCCCTCGCGATGGGCCAGCGCGAGGTCGCTGCGCTTGACGTCGTGTTGCAGGTCGACGAAGGCCGGTGCGGCGGGCTCACCGCCGACGGCGCGGATCGCCGCCACCACCGCGGCACCCCGCGCCCAGCCCCAATCGTCCGTCGCGGGCGCGGCCAGATCGCCGACGGTGTTGGTCCGGCCGGTCAGCCGCGCGGCCTCGGCGCCCTGGGCGAAGCCGGCGGCGACACACGCGGCCAGCCCGTCCTCGCCGGCGACGGCACCGGCACACAGCAGCAGCGGCACCTTCCCCGCCACCGGCAGGAAGGCGAACCGGGCGGGATCGTAGGCCGGCCGGCCGGCGCGCTGGCTCCACAGATGCAGGCTCGGGGTGAAGCCACCGGAGGTTCCCAGCAGGTCGCAGGGCAGCGTGCGCGCCGCGCCGCTGGTCTGCCCGCTGGCGGCATCGACCGCGGCAACGGTGACGCCCGACACCGCCTTGCCGCCCCGCGCGCTGACCACCGCGTGGCCGGCGAGCACGTTGAGCCCGGCGGTGAGCGCCGCCGGCAGGTCCCGGCGCAAATCCACCACCGCCACCGCCGCGCCGGCCGCCGCCAGTTCCCGCGCCGCCGGATAGACGCTGTCGTTGCCGGTGCACAACACCACGCGCCGGCCACACAGCACGGCGTAGCGGTTGAGATAGCGGCGCACCGAAGCGGCCAGCATCACCCCGGGCAGGTCGTTGTTGCCGAACACCAGCGGCCGTTCGATCGCCCCGCTCGCCAGCACCGCGGCGCCCGCGCGCACCACCCAGTAACGCTGCCGGGGCTGGTGCGCGGGCGGGGCGGCGACGTGGTCCCAGACGCGTTCGATCAGGCCGTAGACCTCGCCGTCATAGGCGCCGAAGGCGGTGGTGCGAGTCAGGATGCGCAGTTTCGGCATCGCCCGCAGTTCGGCGAGCACCGCGGCAACCCAGGCATCGCCCGGCCCGCCGGCCGGTTGATCGAGCAACCCGCCGCCGGGTTCGCAGTCCTGCTCGACCAGCATCACCCGTGCGCCCGCCCGGCCCGCGGCCAGCGCCGCCGCCAGCCCGGCCGGGCCGGCGCCGATCACCAGCACGTCGCAGAAGGCGTTGACCTTCTCGTAACTGTCGGGATCACGCTCGCCCGCGACATGGCCGCTGGCGGCGGCGCGGCGGATGAAACGCTCGCAGAACATCCACCACGCGGTGCCGCGACCGGGACCGATGAAGGTCTTGTAGTAGAAACCCGCCGGCATGAAGCGGGAGAAAGCGCCGAGCGCCGCGCCGAGGTCGAAGGTCACCGACGGCCAGCCGCCCTGGCTGGTTGCCTCCAGCCCCGGGAAAGCCTCGACGGTGGTGGCGCGGCTGTTCGGCTCGCTGCGCCCGCCCTGGCGCAACTGCACCAGCGCGTTCGGCTCCTCGACGCCGGCCGAGAACACGCCGCGGGGCCGGTGGTATTTGAAGCTGCGGCCGACCACGCGGACGCCGTTGGCGAGCAGCGCGGAGGCCAGCGTGTCGCCGGCATGAGCGGCGATCTCACGGCCATCGAAACGCAGCGTGAAGGCGGTGGCGCGATCGATGCGCCCGCCGGTGGCGAGGCGGCAGGGCTGGCGGGTCATGACCGCACCTCCGGGGCCGCGTCACGCGCCAGCGCGACGGCGCCGATGGCGTGGGTCAGCGTGTCGCGTTCCACCACCAGCCATTGCCGGCAACCCACGGCGTGGTGCCAGTATTCGCGGTGGGGACCGCGCGGATTGTCGCGCAGGAAGACGTAGTCGACCCATTTTTCCGGATCGGTCTCGCCGTGCGCCGGCCGCCGGACGGTGGCGTCGCCACCGTAGACGAATTCGGTCTCGTCACGCAGACCGCAGACCGGGCATCTGATCCTCAGCATCGTTGCGATCCCTCAGTGCGCGTTCGGCGTCGGACCCACGCCCTTTTCGTCGATGTGGCAGCCCGCGTGGAAGCGATCGAGCGTGAAGCGGGCGTTGTCGGCGTGCGGCTCGTCGCGGGCCAGGGTCCAGGCGAAACACCAGCCGGAACCCGGCGTTGCCTTGAAGCCGCCGTAACACCAGCCGCCGTTGATGTAGAGGCCGTCGATCGGCGCCTTGCAGATGAACGGCGAGCCGTCCATCGACATGTCCATTACGCCCGCCCATTGCCGCAGGATGCGCAGGCGCGAGATCGTCGGGATCAGCGCCTTGGCGGAACCGAGCGTGTGCTCGACCAGCGGCAGGCCGCCGCGCTGGGCATACGAGTTGTAGCCGTCGAGATCGCCGCCCAGCACCA
>CAYWOW010000119.1:0-3609 GCA_964459005.1 uncultured Acetobacteraceae bacterium | reverse complement strand
AGGCCGCCGCGCTGGGCATACGAGTTGTAGCCGTCGAGATCGCCGCCCAGCACCAGCCCGCCCTTGTCGGACTGGCTGATGTAGAAATGCGCCGCGGCGTAGGAGATGACGTTGTCGATCATCGGCGCCAGCGGCTCGGTGACGAAAGCCTGCAGCACGTGGGTCTCGATCGGCAGGCGTAGCCCGGCGCGGGCGGCGAGTTGGCCGGTGTGGCCGGCGACCGCGAGGCCGACCTTGGCGGCGCGGATCGGCCCGTGCGTCGTGTCCACGCCGACGACGGCACCGTCCGCGAAGATGAAGCCGGTGACTTCGCATTTCTGGATGATGTCGACGCCGAGCGAGTCGGCGGCGCGGGCATAGCCCCAGGCGACCGCGTCGTGCCGCGCGGTGCCGGCGCGGCCCTGGAACAGCGAGCCGACGATCGGGAAGCGGGCCTGGTCCGAATAGTCGAGATACGGCAGCCGCCGCATCACCTCGGCGCGGTCGAGCAGTTCGGCATCGATGCCGTTCGCCCGCATGATGTTGCCGCGCAGCCGCGCCGCGTCGAGACTCGCCGGCGAATGGCACAGGTTGAACTGGCCGCGCTGCGAGAACATGACGTTGAAGTTGAGATCCTGGCTCAGTTGTTCCCACAGCTTGAGCGACCGCTCGTAGAAGCCGGTGTTGCCGGGAATCATGTAGTTGGAGCGGACGATGGTGGTGTTGCGCCCGGTGCTGCCGCCGCCGAGATAGCCCTTCTCGATCACGGCGACGTTGCGGATGCCGTGTTCCTTGGCGAGGTAGTAGGCGCTCGCCAGGCCATGACCGCCGCCACCGACGATGATGACGTCGTAGGCCGGCTTGGGCACCGGATCGCGCCAGGCCCGCGGCCAGGAACGGTGGCCGCCGAGAGCCTTCGCGGCGAGGGAGAAGACCGAATAGCGCGCCATGGCGGTTCGCCCGGTAGATACCATTTGAGTTCCAGGGCAATTCAATATAACATTTGGAACATCGTCAAGCCCAATTCGCGGCCAGCGGCCCGCGCCCGTGAGGGGTTCGCATGGAAGAAGTGCTGAGCAGGCTCAAGGAACTGCTGGCGGAACTGCCGCCCCACCTGCGCCGGGCGGCCGGGCGCGTCCTCGACCGGCCGCAGGACGTGGCGGTGACCTCGATGCGGGCGCTGGCGGCGAGCGCCGGGGTGACGCCGCCGACGATGCTGCGCCTCGCCCGCCGCGCCGGCTTCGCCAGTTACGAGAGCTTCCGCGCGGTTTTCAGGGCCGCGGTGACCGGCGGCGGGTTCCGCGGCAAGGCGGAGTCGTTGCAGCGACTCGGCGAATCAGGCGGCGATAAGGGCATCGTCGGCCGGATGGGGCTGGCGGGGCGCGACAACATCGGCATGTCCTTCAGCGAGGCCGGCGGCGCCGACATGGTTCGCGCCGCCAAGCTGCTGCGCCACGCCCGCCGCACCTATGCGCTCGGCGTCGGCGCCCTGCACTGGATGAGCTGCTACCTGCAATATCTCGGCCGAACCGTGCTGCCCGAGCTCCGCGTCCCACCGGCCAACCGCAGTTCGGCGGTGGAGGAAATGGTCGGGCTCGGCAAGGGCGACGTGGTGCTGATCCTGTCGGTCGTTCCCTATGCGGTGCAGATGCTGAAGGTGGCGCAATTCGCCCGCGCCAGCGGCGCCAGCGTGATCGCGGTGAGTGACAGCCGGGGTTCTCCGCTGGCGGCGCTGAGCGACGTGCTGCTGGTCGCGGGAACCGCCAGTCCGCAATTCTATCCGTCGATGGTGGGCATCGTCGCGATTGTCGAGACCCTGATCGCGTTGGTCGTCGCCCGCGGCGAGGACGCAACGCTGGCGCGGATCGCCGTGATCGACCGCCATCGCCGCGTCGAGGGCGGCTATCTCGAATCCTGATGCGCGGAGACTTATGCGCGGCCGGTGATGCCGATTGTGGCACTGCCAGCCATTCCGTGACGTCTTCGAAAGGCGTATGATCGGGGCAGGCGAAGCGTTGCAACAATCATTCGGATATCACGCGGTGACACGCGGACCGTAACAACCCGGCAGGAGACGCACCCCATGATCGCTCGTCGAACGTTTCTGACTGCCTCGGCCGCCACGCTGGCCGCCCCGGCACTGGTATCGAAGGTCGGCGCGCAAGCCGCGTTCGACTGGAAGCAATGCAAGGGTCAGACCATCACGGTCAACCTGACCAAGACGCCGCTGGCGGACAACCTTCAGCAGCACCAGAAAGAATTCGAGGAGATGACCGGCATCCGCGTGCTCTCCGAGCAGATGCCGGAACAGCAGCAGCGGCCGAAGATGGTGATGGAGCTGGCGTCCGGCAATCCGAGCTTCGACGTCATGCACTACTCGCTGCTGATCCTCAAGCGCACGCTCGGCGTCGCCCATTGGTTGGAGGATCTGCGCCCCTACCTCGCCAATCCGAAACTGACCGCGCCGGACTACAACTGGGCCGACATGGGCGCGGGCGCGGTGCGTCCGGCAACGCAGGTGGACGGGCGCATCGACAGCCTGCCGCTGGAGAGCGACGTGTGGCTGGTCTTCTACAACAAACAGCTTTTCCAGGAGAAGGGCCTGACGTTCCCGAAGACCTTCGACGAGATGCTGGTCACGGCCCGCAAGCTCAATGACCCGGCCAAGGGCATCTACGGCTACGTCGGCCGCGGCATGAAGAATGCCAACGTGCCGGTGTGGACCAGCATCCTGCTCGGCGAGGACCAGGAGACGGTGACCCCGGACGGCACCACCCTGCTGACCGACACGCCGGAAGCGATCCGGGCCGCCGAGATGTACAAAAGCCTGATGCGCGAGTGCACGCCACCCGGAGTGGTCGGCTTCAACTGGAACGAATGCCAAACGAGCTTCATGCAGGGCAGGGTCGGCTTGTGGATGGACGGCGTCGGCTTCACCGCCCCGCTGCTCGATCCGAAAGTGTCCAAGATCGTCGATCACGTCGGCTTCGGCGTGATTCCGGCCGGGCCCAAGGCGCACTACGTCTCGGTGTTCCCAGCCGCCCTCGGCATCCCGGCCAAGAGCCGCGTGAAGGAAGCCGCCTACCTCTACTGCCAATGGGCGACCAGCAAGCAGATGGAGCTGAACATGGTGAACATGGGCGGTGGAGGCTCGCCACGGATGAGCACCTATACCGATCCGGCGGTGAAGAACAATGCGTTCGGTCCGGAATGGCTGGCGACCCTGCTGGAGAGCGTCAAGATCGCGCGGTCCGGCCTGCCGGAGATCGTGCCGGTGGCCGAGTTCCGCGACGTCTTCGGCATCGCATTGACCAACATGATATCGGGCGCCGATGCGGCGAGCGAGTTGCGCAAGGCCACCGAGGCGTTCAAGCCGATACTGGCGGCATCGCTGAAGACCTGAGAGACGCAATGGCGCATGGACCCGGTGGGACACGCGCCGCCTTTCGGGACCGGCACCTTCGAAACGCACCGCACGACGCCGAACACCGGCGCAATCACTCTGCCGCGTGCGATCCTGCCTCGTACATGCCGACCAGAACCGTTCCAAGATCCGCCGCCGCCAGTTCCGGCGCTGTCCGATAGCGGTAGCAGGCGACCGCCCGTTCCGCCGCCGTCCTGAACAGCGGC
>CAYWOW010000118.1:0-8762 GCA_964459005.1 uncultured Acetobacteraceae bacterium | reverse complement strand
GCTCCTCGATGCGGGTCAGGCCGGGGGCATTCAGGCCGCACAGCAGCAGCGCCGACTTCACCTGCGCCGAGGGCACGGGCAGGCGATAGTCCATCGGCAGCGGGTCGCGCGCGCCCGCGATGGCGAGCGGCAGTTTTCCGCCCGCGCGCGACCAGAACCGCGCGCCGCAGGCGGCCAGCGGATCGGTCACGCGGCGCATCGGCCGCCGCCGCAGGCTGGCGTCGCCGGTCAGCACGGAAAAGAACGGGTGGCTGGCCAGGATGCCGGTCAGCAGCCGGGCGGCGGTGCCGGAATTGCCCATGTCCAGCACGTCCGCCGGTTCGACCAGGCCGCCGACTCCGCGCCCGGCGACGCGCCAGAGACCGGGACCGTCCTGCGCCACTTCGGCGCCCAGCGCGGCCATGGCGGCGGCGGTGCGCAGCACGTCCTCGCCTTCCAGCAGGCCGGCAATCCGGCTCTCGCCGACCGCCAGCGCCGCGAACATGAGGGCGCGATGGCTGATCGACTTGTCCCCCGGCACGCGGATGGTCCCGATCAGCGGGGCGGCGGGACGGCGGGCGGCGAGCGGGCGGGTCTCGGCGATATGCATGCGCGCGCTTAGCACGGGAAATGCCCGTTTGACAGGTGCGCGCGAGGATGGCATTCGGCGCGCCCTCCGGTGAATCCCTGGCGAGGCGACCCGATGGCGAAGCCTGAACTTGGTAGCAAGCGCGTCTGCGTGGCCTGCGGCACCCGCTTCTACGACCTCCACAAGCAACCGGTGGTCTGCCCCAAGTGCAGCACCGAGCAGCCCGCCGAACAGCCGCGGCTGCGGCGCCCCGGCGGCAATGTGGCGCTGGAGGAAAAGCGCCGCCCCAAGGTGGTGCCCACGCCCGGCCTGGAGGACTCCGACGTCGAGGTCGAGCCCACCGAGGAAGAGGCGGGCGAGGACGTGTTGGAAGACACCTCCGATCTCGAGGGCGGCGACGAGCCCGTGGTCGATGTCGAGATCGAGCCGGAGGCCGGCGAGGAAGAGCGCTAAGGCCGGGGTTCGCGGCAAGTTGCGTTGGTGGGTTGCGAAGAGCAACCCACCCCACGAAGTATTACCGACGAAGTCGCGAATAAAGTTTTTTGGTTCTTTTTTTTCAAAAAAGAACACCTTGCCTTTCTGTTATTGCGGCGGTGCCAGCAGAATTCGGTTCAGCGCCGACAGCTTGTCCCAGGTGTCGCGCCAAGCGCGGTCGAAGGCGGCGCGGGGAGTTCCGCGCTCGGCGAGCGCGGCGGCGATTTCGGCGACGCTGTGGGTGCCGTCGATCTGGTGCAGGATGGCGGCGGCCAATGGCGGCAGCGCCACCGGCGCGCGCAGTCCGTCGAACAGGAATGACAGCGTGCCATCGGGTCGGATGGCGCGGGCCACCTCCCCGGCCGGCATTTCGCGCGCCACCGGCACGGCGGCATCGTCCATCGCATCGGCGGGTTCGACCCGCTCGGCGGTGCGCACGCAATAGGCCACGTGCGTGCTCATGTTGGCCGTCAGCGCCTCGGCCAGCGCGGCGCGGCCGACCGCGTCCAGCGCCGCCGCGCGGGCGCGCAGCTTCGGGTCGGGCAGCCAGGTCACCGGGTCGTAGCGCATCGGCTCCATCAGCGCGGTCACCGCCAGCCCGGCGCTGTGCAGCAGGGCATGCAGCGCCGGGATGTCGAAGGCGCGGTCGCGCGGGTTCAGCAGGAGGTCGTACAGCCCGGCGTCGCCGCCGGTCAGGTGATCGGCGAAATTGCGGTTGATGCGCAGCCAGTTGCTCTCGGGCAGGTGCCGCATGACCCGCCTGGCCGCATCGAGCCGGACGGCGGGCGGCTGGTCGGGCGGGGCGAGCAGGCGCAGCGCGTCCTGTACCATGTAGACGCCGGTGCGCCCGTGCGGCGCATAGACCATCAGCCCCAGCCCGCCGCCCGGCGCGAGCACCGACAGCAGGGCGGCCAGACCCTCGGCCGGGTCGGGCAGGTGGTGCAGCACGCCGCAGCAGTCGATGTAGTCGTATGGCTCGTCGCCGCCGCGGGGCAGGTCGAGCAGCGAGCCGCGGCGCCAGACGATGTTGGTCAAGCCGCGGGCCTCGGCGCGGGCCTGGGCGATGCGCAGCGCCGCCTCCGACCGGTCCAGATACGTCACCGTGCCGGGCTGGCCCCAGCGCGCCATGTGGACCGCCAGCATGATGGTGGCATCGCCGGTGCCGCCGCCGGCGATCAGCGCGCGCAACGGGCGCGAGCGCGGCCGGCGCGCGCCGAACACCCACCAGTCGATCTCGCGCAGATGGCTCGGGCTGCCCACGAACAGCCGCTTGCTCTCATCTTTCGGGTCGCGCTGGGGGTACGGGTAGGACTCGTACTGGGCGGCCAGGCGGGCATCGGTTGCATCGCTCATGGGCGCGGCATAGAGCAGACCCATGCACTCCGCCAGAACCCGTGGCTATTTCGGCATCGGCGCCGAGGGCGTTTCCAAGTCGGCCAACGTCGGCGCCTTGCTGCGCACCGCGCACGCCTTCGACGCGGCGTTCTGCTTCCTGGTGGGCACCGGCTTCGACGCCCGCGCCGGACGCTCGGCCGACACCGCCGACACGCCGGCGCATGTGCCGCTGTGGCGCTTCGCCGCCCCCGACGCCATCAGCCTGCCCGAGCGCTGCGTGCTGGTGGGGGTCGAACTGCTCGATGACGCCGACGAACTGCCGAGCTTTCGCCATCCGCTGAATGCCGCCTACGTCCTCGGACCGGAGCGGTCGGGCCTGTCGCCGGCCATGCTGGCGCGCTGCCGGCACGTGGTGCGCATTCCGACCCGGTTCGCGCTGAACCTGGCGGTGGCCGGCGCCCTGGTGCTCTACGACCGGCTGTTGCAGCACGGCCGCTTCGCCGAGCGGCCGGTGGGCAGCGGCGGGGCGGAAACCGACCTGCCGCCGGCGCCCAGCCATGGCGAACCGATATTCCGCCGGCACCCGCCAACCTGGCGGGCGCGACCGGGTGGGAAGGAGACATGACATCGCCATGCTTGTTCGCCGCCGGTGCCGACCGTATGTGTGTGCCATGCGCGCAGTCCTGATTTTGCTTGCCCTTCCGCTGCTTGCCGCCACCCCGGCGTGGGCCCAGCCGCACAAACCGCCAGCCGCGGCGCCGGCGAAGGCCGCGGGGCCGAAGCCGATCGGCACCTTCGATGACTGGACCGCCGCGACCAACAGCGAGGCCGGGCAGACCATCTGCTACGCCTTCGTCCGAGCCAGCCACTCCACCCCCGCCACCCTGAAGCGCGGCGAGGCGTTGCTCACCGTCACCGAGAGGCCGGGCGGGCGCGACGCGGTGGCGATCACCGCCGGCTTCACCCTGGCGGCCAACGCCGTGGTCGCGGTGACGGTGGGGCCGACGGCGCTGGAATTCGCCGCTCCCAGCCTGACCGCCCGCAGCAGCGCCTATGCCCGCGACGGCCACGCCGCGGCGGCGGCCTTCACCCACGGCACGCTGGTGACGGCGCACCTGCCCGCACCGCACGGCGCCGCCGTGGTCGACACCTTCAGCCTGAAGGGCTTCACCCGCGCCTACGAGGCGATCAACAAGGCCTGTCCGGCGAAATGAGCGACCCGCTCGACCTCGATGAGGCCGAACGGGCCCGCATCCTGGCCAAGACCGCCCGCTTCGCCCCGCCGCCCGCGCAAGACGCCGATGGGCGGCGCGACCTGGTGGGGCTCGCGCGCGCCGAACTGCGCGCGGCGCTCGCCGAGGCCGGCGAGGCACCGTTCCGCGCCAAACAGGTCTGGCACTGGATCTACTACCAGGGCGCGACCGACTTCGCCCGCATGTCCTCGATCGCCAAACCGACCCAGGCCAAGTTGGCCGAGCGCTTCGTCATCGGCCGCCCCGCCGTCGCCACCATGCAGACCAGCAGCGACGAAACCCGCAAATGGCTGTTCCGCTTCCGCGACGGGCAGGAAGCCGAGACCGTCTACATCCCGGACAAATACGCCGATCGCGGCGCCGTCTGCATCTCCTCGCAGGTCGGCTGCACGCTGTCCTGCCGGTTCTGCCACACCGGCACGCAGCCGCTGGCGCGCAACCTCGGGGTTGGCGAAATCGTCGGCCAGTTCATGGCGGCGCGCGACGCCTATGGCGAATGGCCGAGCCCGAAAGGCGAAACGCCGCGCCTGCTTTCCACCATCGTGCTGATGGGCATGGGCGAGCCGCTCTACAACTACGAGAACGTCGCCGGCGCCATGACCATCGCGATGGACCCCGAGGGCATCGGCCTGTCGCGGCGGCGCATTACATTGTCCACCTCCGGCGTGGTGCCGATGATGGACCGCTGCGGGGCGGAACTCGGGGTGAACCTGGCGGTGTCGCTGCACGCGGTGCGCGACGACCTGCGCGACGAGATCGTACCGCTGAACCGCAAATACCCGCTGCGCGAACTGATCGCGGCCTGCCGGCGCTATCCGTCGGCAAGCAACGCCCGGCGCATCACCTTCGAATACGTCATGCTGAAAGGAATCAACGACAGCGAGGCCGAGGCCCGCGAACTGATCCGCCTGATCGCCGGCATTCCCGCCAAGGTGAACCTGATCCCGTTCAACCCCTGGCCGGGCAGCCCCTACGAAACCAGCACCGCCAAGGCAATCGACCGGTTCGCGAAAATCGTCAACGACGCTGGATTCTCCTCGCCGGTTCGCACCCCGCGCGGACGCGACATCCTGGCGGCCTGCGGACAACTGCGCACGGCGAGCCGGAGAGGAAGGCAAGACCAGGGCTCCGCCCTGGACCCGCCAAGGGCCGTGAGGCCCTTGGATCCCATTACTTAAGCGAGGTTGTTGACAGAGGGGGGTAAAGGAATGCTTCGGCATCTCCTTACCCCCCCTCTGTCAACAACCTTACCTAGTATCGGGGTCCAGGGGCCTCACGGCCCCTGGCGGAGTCGAGGGGCGGCGCCCCTCGCCTTCCTTCTCTTCGCTCACCGCACCAGGTTGCCCGGTGTGCGGCCGGCCAGGACGGCGTCGATGCCGTCCAGCACGATGTGGCCCATGGCGTCGCGGGTTTCGGTGGTGGCGCTGCCCATATGCGGCAGCAGGACGATGTGTTCCAGGGCACGGTAGCCCGGGTGGATCGCCGGTTCGCCGTCGTAGACGTCCAGTCCCGCGTATCCCACCTGGCCGGTGCGCAGGGCGTCGATCAGGGCGTCGTCGTCGACCAGTGTGCCGCGTGCCGCATTCACCACCACCGCGCCGCGTGGCAGCATGGCGATGCGTTCCGCGTTCAGCCATTTGCGCGTGATGCCGCCGCCCGGCGCATGCAGCGACAGCACGTCGCTGGCCGCCAGGAACGAGGCGTCGTCCGCGTGCCAGATCGCGCCGCCTTCCATCTCCGGCGGCAGGCGCGCGACGTCGCGGTAGTGGACCTGCATGGTGAAGGCCGCGGCCATGCGGGCGAGTTCGCGGCCGATCCGGCCCATGCCGAAGATGCCGAGCCGTTTGCCGCTGATTTGGGTGCCCATGAGCTGGGTCGGCGCCCAGCCGGTCCAGCGGCCGGATCGCGCCAGGCGCTCGCCCTCGCCGGCCCGGCGGGCGGCGGCGAGGATGAGCATGAAGGCCAGTTCGGCGGTCGCCACCGACAGCACGTCGGGGGTGTTCAACACCGCGATGCCGCGCGCCTGGGCGGCGACATCGTCGACGTGGTCGTGGCCGACGCTGTACGTGCCGATCACCCGCACGCTCGCCGGCAAGGCCTGGATCGTCGCCGCGTCCAGCCGGTCGGTCGGGGTGCACAGCACGGCATCGGCGCCGTCGGCCAGGCGCAGCAGGTCGGCGCCGCTGTACGGCGTGTCCTGGGGGTTCAGGCGGGCATCGTAATCGCGGACGGCGCGCGCCGTGATGGCGTCGGGCACGCGGCGGGTAATGAGCAGGACGGGTTTATGCATCGCGGCAACTCCGGATCGGATCGATAGGGGGCTCGGCGGCAACAGCCGAGGTTTTGCGGCTGACGGTCAGTCGCGGCTTCACAGGCGGCACCTTTTTCGGTTCTTCCCCTTGTATGGTGGCGGGGAGAGGGTTGCGAAAGGAGCGGGCGCGCACAGCGGGGGGATGGCTGGCTTGCGCGGGTAAATGTTATATTATAACATTCCTCATCTGCCCGGAGGATGTCATGCGCCGACGCGACCTGCTGCTCGCGCTGCCCGCCCTGCTCGCCGCGCCGGCTTACGCCAGCGCAGGGCTGCCGGTGGTGGCGACCTTTTCCATTCTCGCCGACATGACCCGCGAGGTCGCCGGCCCGGCGGCGGCGGTGCGCGCGCTGGTGCCGCCGGATGGCGATGTGCATGTCTATGAGCCCCGCCCGTCCGACCTGCTGGCCATCCGGGGAGCGGCGCTGGTGGTGACCAACGGGCTCGGGCTGGAGGGCTGGCTCACGCGCTTGTTGCCGGCCTCCGGCAGCAAGGCGCTGGTGGTGGTCGCCGCCGCAGCGGTGACGCCGCGGCACATGGACGAGGGCCTCGATCCGCACGCCTGGCAGGACCCGCGCAACGGCATTCTGTATGTGCGCGCCATCGCCGACGGCCTCGCCACTGTGGCGCCGGACCAGGCGGCGGCGATTCGGGCGCGCGCCGACGCCTACGCGCGCCGCATCGCCGAGGTGGACGACTGGATCGGCCAGCAGATCGCGACGGTGCCGCCAGCGCAGCGGCGCATCCTGACCAGCCACGACGCGTTTTTCTATTTCGGCGCGCGCTACGGCATCGAGTTCATCGGCGTGCAGGGGATCGACACCGAGTCCGAGCCTTCCGCCGCCGACATCGCCGCCCTGGTGCGCCAGGTCCGGGCCGAACGCGTGAAGGCGGTGTTCGTCGAGAACATGGCCAATCCGGCCCTCATCCGCACGGTGGCGCGCGAGAGCGGGGTGGTGCTGGGGCCGGCGGTCTATTCCGACGCGCTGTCGCCGCCGGGCGGGCCGGCCGACACGTATCTGAAGATGTTCCGCCACAACGTGACGCAGTTCGTCAAGGCGATGCGCGGATAACGGACGCCGGCCGCTCTTTTCCCATGCGGGTGACGATGCGCTATCCGTTCCGCAATTCCTGCTCCACCGCTGCGATCAGCAACGGCATACCGTCATGCACGGTACGTCACACGAGATCCTGTGCGACGTTGTCGTACTCATGGCGATAGACGTTCCCGGCGCCCATGATCGCCCGCCATGGAAGCTGCTGGTGACGGGCACGTACCGACTCGTCGAGACGCCGGCTTGCTTCGGAGATGATCTCCAGGCAACGGGTCACCGCATAGAAGGTCCGCAGGTCGGCCGCGAAGGCAGCCGGTTCAACATCACCCAGGAAATCGAGCGCAAGCCGCGCGTTCTCCGAGATGTCCAGCAAGGCCTGCCGCACCCGCTCAGAATGCATAGACCGCGTCGCGCTCGGCCGCCGGTCGCACATGCGCTTTGAGCCGTGCCCGGTTCGCCACGTCCACGCGCACCGGGAACAAGTCGCCGAGAAATTGGGTGATCCCCACGTATTCCCACACCCCGACCGGCGCTTCCGGATGCAGCTCGATCAGGATATCCAGGTCACTCGCTGGCGACGCCTCGCCGCGCGCGACCGAACCGAACAGCGCCGCGTGCCGCACGCCGCGTGCGCGCAACTCCGCCTCATGCGCCCTCAACGTGGCAATGACCTGGTCGCGTTGCATGGCGCCATGATAACGCAACTTGAACTCGCCGGCACCGCTTCCTTTCGCCCCCAGGAATCCGGTGCTAGCATTGGCCACGCATGACCGATGACCTTCCCCCCAACCTCGCCCTTTTGCCGGCGGGGCTGCGCGACCTGTTGCCGCCCGAGGCCGAGACCGAGGCGGCCTCGGTCGAGGCGATCATGGACGCCTTCGCCGCCCACGGGTACCAGCGGGTCAAACCCCCGTTGCTGGAGTTCGAGGACGGGCTGCTGGCCGGCACCGGCGCCGCCATGACCGACCAGACCTTCCGCCTCATGGACCCCGACAGCCACCGCATGATGGGGCTGCGCGCCGACATGACGCCGCAGGTCGCGCGCATCGCCACCACCCGGCTCGCCCACCTGCCGCGCCCGCTGCGCCTGTCCTACGCCGGCCAGTCGCTGCGCGTGCGCAGCGCCGGCCTGGCCGCCGAGCGCCAGGTCGCGCAGGCCGGCATCGAGCTGATCGGCCACGACAGCCCGGAGGCGGACGCCGAGATCGTCCAGGTCGGCGCCGAGGCGCTGGCCGCCCTCGGCCTCACCCGGGTTTCCTTTGATCTCACCCTGCCGCCGCTGGTGCCGACCCTGCTGGAGGAAGCCGGCCTGCCGCCGCCGGTCCGCGCCAGCCTGAGCCGGGCACTGGACCGCAAGGACGCCGCCGCGGTCGCCGAACGCGGCGGCAAGCTCGCCGGCACGCTGACCGACCTGCTGCTGGCCGCCGGCCCCGCCGACCGGGCACTCGCGGCCCTGCTGGCAGCCCCGCTCACCGAGGGCGCCCGCGCGCTCGCCGAGCGCCTGGCCGCCACCGTCGCCGCCATCCGCGCCCGCGTCCCGGCCCTGCGCCTGACCGTGGACCCGGTGGAGTTCCGCGGCCTGCGCTACCACACCGGCGTCACGCTGACCGTGTTCGCCCCCGGCCGCCACGAGGAACTGGCACGCGGTGGGCGCTACATCTGCGGCAGCGGCGACCACGCCGAGCCGGCCACCGGCCTCACCCTCTATCCGGACGCGGTGCTGCGCGCCGCCCCGCCGCGGGCGCCGAAAGCCCGCGTGTTCGTGC
>CAYWOW010000117.1:0-8857 GCA_964459005.1 uncultured Acetobacteraceae bacterium | reverse complement strand
TGAAGGAGAAGCTGCCGGACGGGGCCATCAATTTCTCGACCGATCGCGTGCCCACGACCATTGCCGCCGAGTTGTCCCGCCACGGGGTGACCTATTCCGGCGCGTCCGGCACGGGCACCTTCGGCCAGATCCTGGGCTGGGTGCTCCCGCCGCTGCTGTTCGTCGGCATCTGGATCGTCGCCACCCGGTTCATGTCGGGCGGGCGTGGCGGCGGCATGCTCGGGGGCGGGCTGCTGTCGGTCGGCCGCAGCCGCGCCAAGCTGGTCGCCGAGACCGATGTGAAGACAACTTTCGACGACGTGGCGGGGGTCGACGAGGCTAAGGAGGAACTCCACGAGATTGTCGATTTCCTCAAGCGTCCCGGGGAATTCACCCGGCTCGGCGCGCATGTGCCGCGCGGCGTGCTGCTGGTGGGCCCGCCCGGCACCGGCAAGACGCTGCTCGCGCGCGCCGTGGCGGGCGAGGCGGGGGTCCCGTTCTTCGCCACCAACGGCGCCGAGTTCGTCGAGATGTTCGTCGGCGTCGGCGCGGCCCGGGTGCGCGACCTGTTCGAGCAGGCGCGCAAGGTGGCGCCCTGCATCATTTTCATCGACGAGCTGGATGCGCTGGGACGCGCCCGCAACGCCTCTCCGGTGAGCGGGCAGGACGAGAAGGAGCAGACGCTCAACCAGTTGCTGGCCGAGATGGACGGGTTCGACCGGTCGGTCGCGGTGGTCATTCTCGCCGCCACCAACCGGCCGGAGATTCTGGACCCGGCCTTGCTGCGGGCCGGCCGCTTCGACCGCCAGGTGCTGGTGGACCGGCCGGAGAAGCAGGGCCGCATCGATATCCTCAAGATCCACCTCGCCGCGCTGACCGTGGCGCCGGGCGTGGACCTGGCGGAGATCGCTGCGATGACGCCCGGCTTCACCGGCGCCGACCTGGCCAACCTCGCCAACGAGGCGGCGGTCCACGCAACCCGGCGAAAGGCCGACGCGATCACGATGGACGACTTCACGGCGGCGGTGGAGCGCATCGTCGCCGGGCTGGAGAAGCGTTCCCGCGTCCTGATCCCGCGCGAGCGGCGGATCGTCGCCTATCACGAGATGGGCCACGCGCTGGTGGCGATGGCGACCCTGGGGGCCGACCCGGTGACCAAGGTCTCCATCATTCCGCGCGGCATCGGCGCGCTCGGCTACACGCTGTCGCGGCCGACCGAGGACCGCTTCCTGATGGGGCGCAGCGAGCTGGAGGCGAAGCTGACGGTGCTGATGGGCGGCCGGGCGGCGGAGATGCTGACGGGGCCGGATGTCTCGACCGGGGCGTCGGACGACCTGGCGCGGGCGACCGACATCGCGCGCGGCATGATCCTGCGCTTCGGCATGGACGACACCCTGGGGCCGGTGGCCTGGGATACCGACGAGGGGCAGTTCCTCGGTCAGCCCGGGGCGTTCTGGCGGCCCCGGCGGTTCTCGGAAGAGACCGCGCGGGCGATCGACCGGGCGGTGCAGACAACCCTGCAGGCCGCGTTGGATCGGGCGCTCGGCGTGCTGCGCGCCAACCGGACGGCGCTGGACGAGGGGGCGGAGCGGTTGCTGGCCCAGGAGACGCTGACGGCGGAGCAGATGCCGCGACCGGTGATGCCGGGCGCGCCGTAGCTGGTCTGCAAGCCGCCGGGTTCAGATATCCGGGCCCTTGATGAAGCACATCACCCCGGTGGCGGGGGTCCAGCAGACCACTGCGCGGCCGGTGGGGTTGTCGTCGCGGTGGAGCACGCGGTCGGGCGGCACGTCGCGCCAGAGGCCCTCGACGAAGGCCTCGTAGTGGTCGTGCGCGATCCGGTAGTCGGCGGTCCGGCAATCGGCGATCGAGCAGCAGGATATGCCGGTGCCGGGCTGGCGGAGGCCCTCGAACCAGGGCGCCAGCGTGGGGTCGGCGTTTTCGGGCGGTGCTGCCTGGACCGGCGCGGCGGTGAGCACGGCGGCGGCAACCATCAACCGAAGCATGGGTATCCCCCTTTCACATGCGCGCCCGACGCTACGCTGTTCGGTGCCCGTTCAGCCAATCAGCGCGACGTGAACGGCGGTTTTCTTCCCGCCGGGGGCGATGCATGACCGGACGCCGGGAGCAGGGGAACATGGCGGACGAACAGGGTTGGCGGGCCGCGAACCGGGCCAACTGAGATGAGCGCGTGGGCGTGCATCGGGCGCGCGGCTATGACCTGACGCCGCTACGCCACGCTCATGCCGCCATCGACGAGGATGTCGGCGCCGTTGATGTAGCGACCCGCATCGGAGCACAGCAGCATCGCCGCGCCCACGAGATCGTCGGGACGGCCGACCCGCCCGAGCGGGATGCGCCGCTCCATCTCCTCGCGAAAGCCCGCGTCGGAGAGGAACATGTCGTTGCGCGCCGTCCAGATCGCGCCGGGCGCCAGATTGTTCACCGTCACGCCGCAGGGGCCGATGTGACGGGCGAGGTTGCGGACCCAGTTCAACTGGGCCGCCTTCGTGCCCGCGTAGATGAGCATTTGCGGATGCGGCTTGACCTGCTGGACGCTGCCGATGGCGACGATGCGGCCCCAGCCCCGCTGCTTCATCCCGGGCAGCACCCCTTGCAGCAATTCGAGAGGAGCGCGCAGGTTGATGGCTATCTGGCGGTCGAAGTGCTCGGTCGAAACGCTTTCCGGCGGCTCAAGCAACTCGATTGAGGCGTTCAGTACCAGGATGTCGATCGGACCGAATTCATCGTCGAGCCGGCTGGCGAGCCCGGTACCGGCGCCCGGCTCGGCGAAGTCCGCCGCGAAGGCGGTCGCCTTGCCGCCGTGTGTGACGATCGTCGCCACCACATCCTGCGCATCGATCGCTTCCTCGGCGCTGCCCGCGTGGTGGACGGCAACCCGCGCTCCGAGCGCGGCCAAGGCTTCGGCGATGGCGCGGCCGATGCCACGCCGGGCACCGGTGACGAGCGCGCGGCGCCCGTTCAGATCGAACATCGAGAACGGCGAATAGGTCGTTGCCATTTTTCCGGCTTCATCCGTTGCTGTTGTTCAGCGGTAAACCACAAAACCCACCATGGCGGGAGGGTCTCGCTACGGGGTCTTTTCGTGCAGTTCCACCGCGACGTCGATGCCGAGTTTCTGCACCATGGCGACCAGCATGGTGTTCTGGTACTCAAGATGGCGCAGAATCACTTCGATCTCCCGCTCGGCCCTGACATTCACGGCCAGGTCGTTCTCGGCACGTACCTCGCCGTGACGGGCCATCAGGTTTTGGCCAACCATGATCAGCGGCATGAGCAGAATCTGAATCACGTTGGAAATGAAGAGCCAGAACACGAAGGCCATCGGCGGATCGAATTGCCACGCCGGAGGGGCCAGCACATTCCAGCCCAGCCAAATGACCGTCCAGGCGAAAATGGTCAGGAAGAACCCCATCGAGCCGACCCTGAGGGTGATCCAGATTGCCAACCGGTCGAGCGGGCTGAACGCCTCGATGACGTCATCGTGCACGTTGCGCAAGGGACGCCGGTGTTTGATGACCTCCTCTACCGATGGCGGTCGCGGCATGGTCGCGGTCGATGCGGTGCTCATGGCGGAAGCCCCCTTTTGGAACACCAGGACCCGGACTCGATGATCCGGCCTGTCCGGATTATCTTGCCGCCGGGAACAATCCGATCCCGGCGCGGATGGCTGCATGCATGCGGCGGGCGTTACTTGAAGCCGGAATACATGATGGTGCGGATGTAGGTGCGCTGCAAAAGCAGGAACGGCACAGCCGCCACCAGCACCGAGACCGAGGCCGACGCGAACAGCCCGCCCCAGTTGGTGGTCTCCAGGTTGGCGTGGCGGGCGATCGCCACCTGCACCATGGTCAGTTCCGGGCGGCTGGCGGCGACGATCGGCCAGAAGAAGGCGTCCCACTGGGTGACGAACTGCATCAGCCCGGCGGTGGCGATGGTCGGCAGCGACAGGGGCAGCACCAGCTGCCAGTAGATCTGCCACCAGCTAGCGCCGTCGATGCGGGCGGCCTCGTAAAGCTCGCGCGGCACCCCGGCGAAGAATTGCCGGAACAGGAAGATGGCCAGCCCCGAGGCCACCTCTGGCAGGATCAGCGCCCGATAGGTGTCGGTCCAGCCCAGCCCGCGCATCAGCGTGTAGAGCGGCATCACGATCGATTCGAACGGCATCATGAAGCTGGCCAGCACCAGTACGAACAGCACGCGCTGGCCGGGGAAGCGGAACACGGCGAAGGCAAACCCGGCCATCGAGTTCACGCACAGCGCGAACGTCACCGTGGTCAGGGCGACGAACAGCGAGTTGCCGATCGCTCGCGGGAAGTCGCTGTTGATCAGCGCCGCGTAGTTCTCGAGCGTGAGCCGCTCGGGAACCAGGGTGCCGAGGCTGAAGTGGCTGGCATGAAGAAAAATGTCGCCGGCCGGCCGCACCGAGGAGATCATCAGCCAGTAGAGCGGCGCCAGGATCAGCACCGCGAGCACCGCCATGGCGGTATAGCGCACGCCGGCGAGCAGGGCGCGCCGCGTCATGCCTCCTCCTCGCTTCTCGCCAGACGGAACTCGACCACAGCCACCAGCGCGATGATCAGCAGGATCAGCGTGGAAATGGCCAGCGAGCGTCCCTGGTCGAGATAGGAGAACGCCGCCCGGTAGGCCGCGAACATCAGCAGCGAGGTGGCGCCGTTCGGGCCGCCGCTGGTGATGATGTAGACTGGCGCGAACAGGAGGAAGTTGGCGGCGGTGTCGGCGATCAGCACGAACGCGAAGGTGCGCCGCATCAGCGGCAGGGTGATGTAGCGGGTGCGCTGCCAGGGCCCGGCGCCGTCGATCGCCGCCGCCTCGTACGACTCGCGCGGGATGGTGGCGAGACCCGCCAGCATGAAGAACATCCAGTAACCGCAGCCTCGCCAGGAGGCCATGCCGATGATCGTCCACAGCGCCTGGCCCTCGGAGCGGAAGAACGGCTGCGCCCCCAGCCCGAGCGCGCGGAGCAGCGACTGCACCGGACCGATGCCGGGGTCGAGCAGCAGGTTCCACAGCACCGAGGTGAGTGCGATCGACACCGTGATCGGCAGGAAGTAGGCGGTACGGAACAGGCCGACCAGCCGGCCCGGCTTCGCCGTCAGAAGCGCGAAGGCGAACGCCACCGCCACTTGCAGCGGATTGATGACGAGGTTGAACAGCAGCGTCACCCGCACGCTGTTCCAGAAGTCCGGGTCCGCGGCCAGCGACCTATAGTTCGCCAGCCCGCGGAAGACGGTGTCTCCCGTCAGGCTGGTGCCGAATAGGCCGCCGATCAGCGAGATACCGATCGGCGCCAGACGGAAGGTCAGCAGCCCCAGGAGGGCCGGCGCCAGGAAGGCAAACGGCACCCAGGCCGGCGCGCGCACGTCAGCTCCTGTACTTCTGCATCTCCCGGTCAATCTTCTGCGCGGTGTCGGTCAACATCTGCTTGACGTTGCCCGGCGACTGCAGGTCGCGCAGCATCAGCCGCATCAGTTCCTCGAACTCGCGGAAGCCCGGCGTCGACGGCCGCGGCGATGCGGTATTGTCGAGCTCGTAGCGCACGATCCGCCAGGTCGGGTTGTCGAACGCTTCCGGCAGCTTGTCCCACACGCTCGGCAGCACCGGCGGATAGGGCCTGAGCTTGAAGAACAGCACGCCCATGTCGTCGCTGGACAGGAATTGCAGGTAGCGCGCCACGGCATCGCGGTTGCGCGTGCGCGGGTTGACGGCGATATGCCACGATCCGGTCGGAGTTACCGGCTTGCCGTGCGCGAAGTAGGGATGCGGTGCGACGCCCCAGTCGAGGTCTTTGTATTTCTGCGCGAAGGTATCGAGGTCGAAGGTGTTACCGACGAACATCGCCGTGCGGCCGGTGCCGAACAGGTCGGGGGTGATGTTGTTGTCGAACATCCCGGCCGGCGCGATCTTCCATTCGGTGTACATCTTTTGCAGGAAGCCGAAGCCCTCGACGAAGGCCGGGCTGTCGAGATAGCCAGTCGCCTGCAGGCCGTCCTCGCTGAGCGCCACGCCGCCGAGCGACTGGCCGAATGGCAGCAGCTGGTATGCTCGCTCGGCCTGCTCCAGGATGATGCCCCACTGGTTCTTTGCCGGGTCGGCCATCTTGCGGCCGGCCTCCACAACCTGCTCCCAGGTCCAGCGCTTGGTCACGTCCGCGGCTGGCGGCTCGACGCCCGCCTGCTTGAACAGCGCGCGGTTGTAGAACAGCAACTGTGAGGAGGTTGCCTCCGGCATCGAATAGAGCTTGCCCTTGTACGTCCCCGCGGCCGCCGCCCCGGGCGAGAACCGCTTGCGGTCCAGCACGTCGTCCAGCGCCATCGCCTGGTTGCGGACGGCATAGCTGGCGGTCAGCGGGCTGTCGCACGAAAAGAGGTCGGGCTCCGCCGTGCGCGCGCCGAGCCGGATCTCCAGCGTCTGGAAGATGTCCGAGAAGGGGATACGCTCGTAAGACACCTTTACGTCAGCCGCACTTTTCTCGAAGGCATCCACCATCGGCTTGATCTGCTCGTCGGGCCAGCCGATCCAGACCTGCTTGACGGTCGTCTCCGCCCGGGCAGGGCGCCCGCCCAGCAGCAACGCCGAGCCGCTGGCCAACGCTAGCCCACGTCGTGTGATTCGCATGGTCCGCTCCTCCTCTGACGGTCGGCTTGACGCGGCCAAACCTCAGTTGGCCAAGAATATAGGCCGAGCGTCCCCCTTACGGAAGTGAACAGAGTGCGAACTCGATTCCTGGTCGACCGCCATACGGGGCACGACGCCGCCGACCGCCACCAGAACATGACCTACCGGCGCTGCGGGCGGACCGGGCTCGACCTGCCCGCCATTTCGCTAGGCCTGTAGCACAACTTCGGCGGCACCGATGTGTTCGAGAACGGCCGCGCGGTCCTCCGCCACGCCTTCGACCGCGGCATCACCCCTTTCGACCTGGCCAACAACTACGGCCCGCCGTACGGCTCGGCGGAAGAGAATTTCGGCCGCATGATGGCGGTGGACTTCAAGTCCTACCGCGACGAGATGATCATCTCCACCAAGGCGGGCTACGACATGTGGCCGGGGCCGTACGGCGAGTAGGGCTCGCGCAAGTACCTCATCGCCAGCCTGGACCAGAGCCTGAAGCGGATGGAGTTCGACTACGTGGACATCTTCTACTCGCACCGGGTGGACCCCAGGACGCCGCTGGAGGAGACCATCGGCGCGCTCGACCACGTGGTGCGCCAGGGCAAGGCGCTCTACGCCGGCATTTCCTCCTATTCGCCCGACATGACACGGCAGGCCGCCGCCATCCTGCGCGGGCTCGGCACGCCCTGCCTGATCCACCAGCCCTCGTACTCGATGCTCAACCGCTGGATCGACGGCGGGCTGCTCGACGTGCTGGGCGAACTCGGCGCTGATCGGCGCGCGCACCGTGGAACAGCTCGACGATTCGCTGAGCGCTCTCGTCAACATCGGATTCACCGCCGAGGAACTGGCCGAGATCGACCGTCACGCCACCGAAGGCGACGTCAACGTCTGGCGCGCCTCCTCGATCGCCACGGCGCCGGTCGCACGGTAACCTTCAGCCCATTCGCCCGGCCTACGGGCGGCGCAACAGCGCGTATGCGACGAACAGGCCCGTCCCTCCGGTCATGCCCGCGCGGCGGCGGCGTGCAGCAACGCGGCCGTTCCCGCACCGGCGACCAATCCTCCTCGTGTAATCGCCATTATCCTCTCCTTGCCTGGCTCGCCTGAAGCGGCTCGCACTTTGTGCGTGGAGCGGCTTGACGCGGCCACCCGCTGTGGCGGCACAATCATCAGGTATTGCGGATCATATCGGCAGCGAACATGATGCGAACGAAAATCCTCATCGACTGCGACCCCGGGCACGACGATGCGGTTGCCATCCTCTATGCGGCAAAGCACCTGGATCTCGTCGGGGTGACCACCTGCCACGGCAACAACACGATCAGCAACGTCACCCGCAACGCGCTGTCCGTGCTGACCCTGGGCGGGATCGATGTGCCGCTGGCTCAGGGCTGCGCCGACCCGTTGATCGGGCGCAAGACCCTGGTGGCCAAGGCGCACGGCAAGACCGGGCTGGACGGCACCGACCTGCCGACGCCGGATCGCTCGCCGGTGGCGGTGCATGCGGTGGACTTCCTGATCGACATGGCGCGGACCCACCGCGATGAGCTGGTGCTGGCGGTAATCGGACCCGCCACCAACGTGGCGCTGGCCCTCAAGAAGGAACCCCGCTTCGCCTCCTGGCTGCGCGAGATCACCGTGATGGGCGGCTCGACGGGACTCGGCAACATCACGCCGGTGGCCTCATACAACACCTGGTGCGACCCCGAGGCGGCCTGCGAGATGTTCGCCTGCGGCGCGCCGATCCGGATGGTGGGCTACAACGTGAGCTCGGTCACCGGCACCAACGAGGCCGACATCGCGCGCCTGCTGGCGGGCGGCAAGGTGGCGCGCCACGTCGGCGAGCTGCTCGACTTCTACCGCGGCCGACAGCGCTACCTGCTCGGCCCCGGCTACGACATCGCCCCAATGGCCGACGTCTGCGCCATCGTGCCCTATGTGCGTGACGGGCTGATCGAGTACCGCCACTGCCACGTCGGGGTGGAACTGAACGGGCAGCTGACCCGCGGCATGACGGTGTGCGACCTGCGCACCCTCACCGTCGAGGGCAGGGCCGAGCGCGGCGTCGGCGAGGCCAATGTGCGGGTGGCCATCCGCTCCGAGGCGCGGGCGCTGATCGACCACGTGATGGAGACCCTGCTCGACTACCCGTAGAGCGCGATCGCCCGAGGCGGCGTCGGCCGAGGGCGTGATTCACGCTCTCAAACAAAGAGTTTAG
>CAYWOW010000116.1:0-8919 GCA_964459005.1 uncultured Acetobacteraceae bacterium | reverse complement strand
AACGGGCCGGCCACCTGCATGGAGAAGCCGGCGCGCCACACCAGGCTGACCAGCGCCTTGGCGCTGCGCAGAGTAGCGGCGCGGTCCACCACCGAGGCCGGTACGCCCGCCGCGACGGCAAGCATGGCAGTGGCCATGCGCGCCTCTCCGCGCTGCACCGCGCCAAGCAGCGTCGTCTCGTTCAACTGATCGCGGAAGGCGAGCGCGTGCGCGTGCCCCATGGCCTCGTCCATGTTTGGCGACGGCACCGCTCGAGGCGGCGCGCTGGGCAGCAACCGCGCCTCCAGCCGGCGTTTCAGTTCCCCGGCGCACTCGGGCGACAGGTCGGCACGGCTCGCCATTTCGTGCAACAGGTGCGTGGCCACGTACTCCGAGAGGGCACAGGCGGCCGCAGGCGACAGCCGTGGCCGGCGGACCAACGGCGCGTGCCAGTCGATCTGGTCGGGGGCGCGGGCGATCAACGCGTCCAGCGTGGCCTCGCGGATGGCTGCCGAGTGGTTGGCCAGCAGGGCGCGAATGGCGACAGCGTCCGTGGTGGCGGCGACGGCATCGGAAACGGTCTCGTTCAGACCGGCGCGGCTGGCGATCGCGGTAGCGGTGGCGGGGTTCGGAGCGGCCGCGAGCAGGGCCAGCAGGTCCTCGGTGGTCAGTAGCGGCGACAGCCGGGTGACCGGCTCGCTCACCGGTATCTCGCTGTCGTGCGCCAGGCGCAGGATGAGGTCGCGCGGCGCCTGCGGCATGTCCTTGACGACGTCGGCGATGGCGGCGCGCACGCGCATCGCTTCATCCCTGACCAGCTCGGCCAGCACGAGCACCGCGTGCTGCTGCAACCGGTCGCGCTCGGCGTTCTGCAGGTCGGGCACCAGGTTGGCCAGCTTGCGTGCCAGCAGCGTGCGTACCCGCTCGTCGTCGTCGCGGGCCAGGATACGATCGGCACCAACCGGTGTGGCGGTATTCAGTGCCACCGCGGCGCGCACCGTCACCGCCGGGTCGACGGCCAGCGCGGCCAGCAGATCCGGTGCGGAATCGATGCTCGCGCCCAGGCGTACGCGGGTCACTTCGTCGGCCGGGACGCCGCCATGTACGCGCGCCGGACCCGGTGGCATGGCAGGGCTTGGCGCCAGTTGCGTCATGTGCCCTCCGGATGGGCAACCCGCCAGTGACCACGGCCGCTGCGCTTGACCTCGTACATGGCCTGATCGGCGCGATGCAGCACGGTCTCGATGTCCTCGCCGCGGGAAGGCCAGCGGGTCGCGATGCCGATCGACACGGTCAGTGGCACGCCGATGCCCTCGGCCAACGATGCCAGTGCGGATGGCCCGGCAATGCGCAAATGTTCGGCGCGTTCGGCGGCGGCGAGGTCGTCGGCGCCGTCGAGCCAGATGGCGAATTCGTCGCCGCCCAGGCGGGCCACCAGATCGGCCGGCCGCACCGTATCGCGCAACAGCGTGGCGGTGACGCACAGCGCCGTGTCGCCCGCCTCATGGCCGCGCACGTCGTTGAGCTGCTTGAAATGATCGAGGTCCACGAACATCAGCGTTCCGGGCAGTCCCTCGCGGTCCAGCCGGTCAAGCCGGCGCGCCAATTCCTCCATGAAGGCGCGGCGATTGATCAGACCGGTCAGCGGATCGGTACGCGCCTGCCGCGCCATTTCGCGCTGGATGCTGTCGTGGTCGAGGATCATGCGGATGATGCCGGTGGCCGAGGAGGCCAGCACGCGTTCTTCGTTGTCCCAGTCGCGGCCGCCGGGAATGCGCCACAACGCGAGTCCGGTCTGCTCGGCGAACCGGGTCTGGCTTGAGCATGCCAGCACCCGGCGTCCATCGGGTGCCGTCGAGACCAAAGGGTCGGCGCTGTCGGTCTGCAGCAGGCTGAGTGCCGTGTGCAGCACCTCCGGCAGCGACCGGCCGGTCTGGTAGAGGACGCCGGGACGGGCCCCGTCCCCCAGGACGTCAAGCACCGCCGCGCCCTCGGCCCCGAGTGCGGTGATAAGCGAGGTCAGCGCCGCCTCCATCATCTTCGGGGCGAGCACTTCCTGGCGCATGCGCCATAAAATGTGGTCGAGCACCTCGCCGCGCCGCAGGCCCGCAGCCACAGCCGAATCGTAGCCGTCCTGCTCGGTGGTGTCCTGGCCGATGCCGCGGCTGCCGACGATCCGTCCTTCCGCGTCGGTCAGAGGCGCGGCGGCAAAGGCGAGGCAGATGCCGCTGCCGTCCGGACGCTTCAGCCAGGCGCGGCGGCGGCGCACCGCGCTGGTCGGACGGAACGGATTGAAGCCGATGGTGCCGTCGGCGGCCGCCAGCAAGAGCTCCGCCGGCTGACCGAGCAACGTCGCGGCCGGCCAGCCCAGGGCCGGGTCGGGCGAGACGAAGACGAACCGGCCCCACGCATCAGTCTCGAACGCGAGGTCGGCGGTCAGCGACACCAGTTCGCGCCAGCGGTTGCGACTGTCCAGCAAGGCGCTACGAAGGGTGTCTGAGAACAGCTCGCCACCTGGGCCTGCCGATTCGTGCGCCGGCGCCCCAGGGGCGACAAGCGGGGATCGGGAGAGTGGGGAACAGTCGTCGATCGTGGACGCTCGCTTCATGGTGAACCGAAACCCCCGATGCGGGCCAAACGGGGCACGACGCCACGTCCGGGCGACCGGCAGAGCGCTCCGATGCTTCGCCCACGGGCAATCTGGCCGCCGGGCAACGCGGAACGGAGCGCGACCACCGCTAACGCCCTGTTTAACGCGCCGCGCGTAAACGCCCGGTTATCGAAGACCTCCCACGATCCCATTGCCGGCACGATTGACTCCACTCGGGCTGCTGCGCATGGTCCGCGCCCATCCGCCGACCTGCGGGCGGGAGTGTGGGGCATCGCGCCGAGGAGTTGCCGCCGAAATGACCGATCACCCGCTTCGTCCCATCATCGAGGCCCTGTGGGAAAGCCGCGACCAGCTTGGTGCCGCGACCGAGGGCGAGCCGCGTGCGGCCGTCGAGCAGGCGTTGGCGCTGCTCGACTCGGGCGAAGCACGGGTGGCCGAGCCGACCAGTGCGGGCTGGCGGGTCAACCAGTGGCTGAAAATGGCCGTGTTGCTGTCGTTCCGGCTGCAGGATTCGTCGCTGATGCCGGGTGCCGGAGGCGCGCCGGTGTGGGACAAGGTGCCGGTCAAGTTCGCCGGGTGGGATGCCCAACGCTTCCAGCAGGCCGGCTTCCGTGCCGTGCCGGGGGCAGTGGTGCGCCGCAGCGCCTATGTGGCGCCGGGCGTCGTCCTGATGCCCTGCTTCGTCAATGTCGGCGCCTACGTGGACCGCGCCACCATGGTCGACACCTGGGCCACGGTGGGAAGCTGCGCGCAGATCGGCAGGAACTGCCACCTCTCGGGCGGCGTGGGCATCGGTGGCGTGCTGGAGCCGTTGCAGGCCGAGCCGGTCATCATCGAGGACGACTGTTTCATCGGCGCCCGCTCCGAAGTGGTCGAAGGGGTGATCGTGGAGCGCGGATCGGTGCTGGCGATGGGCGTCTTCATCAGCGCCACCACCAAGGTGGTCGATCGCAGCACGGGCGAGACGTTCATCGGCCGCGTGCCGGCCTATTCGGTGGTGGTGCCGGGCAGCCTGCCCGGCAAGCCGTTGCCGGACGGCTCGCCCGGCCCTTCGCTCTACTGCGCCGTCATCGTCAAGCGTGTCGACGCGCGGACGCGGGCAAAAACCTCCATCAACGAGCTGCTCCGGGATTGACCACCGATCCGCTCCCACTGGCGCAGGCGCTGATCCGCTGCGCCTCGGTCGCTCCCGTCGATGCTGGCGCGCAGGACGTCCTCGCGGCCGCGTTGGAGAGCCTGGGATTCGCGGTCACGCGGCTGCGGTTCGGCGCGATCGAGAACCTGTTCGCGCGGATCGGTACGAATCGGCCGCATCTTTGCTTCGCCGGCCACACCGACGTGGTGCCGGCGGGCGCCGGGGTGTGGTGTGCGGGACCGTTCGACGGCGCGGTGCGCGACGGCGTGCTGTATGGCCGCGGCGCCTGCGACATGAAGGGGGCGATCGCCGCCTTCGTCGCGGCCTGCGCCGAGCATCTTCTGGCGGGTCCGCCACGCGGCTCGATCAGCCTCCTGATCACCGGCGACGAGGAAGGTCCGGCGGTCGACGGCACCGTGCGCGTGCTGGACTGGATGGCGGCCCACGACCAGGTGCCGGATTTCTGCCTCGTCGGCGAGCCGACCAACCCGGGCCGGCTCGGCGAGATGATCAAGATCGGCCGGCGCGGCAGCCTGAACGCGCGTATCGGCGTGCACGGCATCCAGGGCCACGTGGCCTATCCGGCCCGCGCCGACAACCCGGTGCACCGGCTGGCGCGCGCGCTGGTGGCGCTGACCGCGGCACCGCTCGACGCCGGCAGCGACTGGTTCGAGCCCTCGACGCTGCAGGTCACCAGCATCGACGTCGGCAACCCGGCCACCAACGTCATCCCGGCGTCGGCCCAGGCGATGCTGAACATCCGCTTCAACGACCGCCACAGCGGCGCCTCGCTGACCGCCTGGCTGCGCGCCGCCCTGGCGCAGCACGCCGAACGCTTCGATCTCGATGTATCCGTCAGCGGTGAAAGTTTTCTGACGGCTCCGGGTCCGGCGGTCGATCGGCTGGTGGCGGCAGTGCAGGCGGCGACCGGACTGCGGCCCAAGCTGGACACCGGCGGCGGCACCTCGGATGCGCGTTTCATCACGCGGCTCTGTCCGGTGGCGGAGTTCGGCCTGGTCGGCCGGACCATGCATCAGGTCGACGAGTGCGTGCCGATCGAGGAGTTGCGCGCCCTGACGCGCACCTACCGGCACGTGATCGCGGCGTTCCTGCCTTGAGAGCACGTCGGTGAACGAGCGTGCCGGTCGCGTGCTGCTGGGCATCCTGCAGCTGGCGCTGCTGCGGACCGAGGGTCTGGCGCAGTTTGGCGATAGTCCGAAATCCTTTCTGAACAGCCTGGCGCCACTGATCGCCTTCCCGCTGGCCGGCGGCGTGCTGGGCGTGTTGTCGGGTGCCGGGCTGGATGCGGTGGAGGCGTTGCTCGGCACGTTGGTGGCGCTGCTCGCGCCGCCGGTGCTGTCGGAGATGCTGGCCCGGCTATGGGGGCGAGAGCGGGAATGGCTGCGCTACGCCACCGCCTTCAACTGGTCGCGCTGGGCCATGCTGCTGGCGCTCGGCGCGTCGCTGGCGCTGATGAGTGTGTTGGCGACCGCCGGGTTGGGGTCGCGGGCGGCGGTGACGCTGGGGTTGCTCGCGGTGGCGACGTATGGCGTCGTGCTGGAATGGTTCGTCGCCCGGGTGGGGCTGCGGCTGGTCTGGTGGCGGGCCGCGGTGCTGGTGCTGGTGGTCGAAGTCGGTGCGGCGCTGCTGTTCCTCGCGCCGCACCTGCTGGCCGGGCTACAGGAAGGCTCGCCGTCATGACCGCCCGCCTGGGTACCGCCCTGCACGGTGCGTTCCTCCTGGCCCGCGGGCGCCCGGACGGGCTGCTGCTGATCGTCGCTCCCCCCGAAGCCGAGATGGCGGTGGCGGTGCGCAGTTTCTGGGCGATCGCGTTGTGCCTGCCGGCCTTCCTGTGCCTGCACTTGTTGGACTGGACGACCAACGGTGTGCCACCGGCGCCGGGACGGGTGCTGACGCTCGACCTGCTGGGCTATGTCATCGGCTGGGTCGGGTTCGCCCTGCTGTCGCACCAGTTGGCCGGCACCATGGGGCGCAGCCAGCTATGGCCGCGCTTCATCGCCGCCTGGAACTGGTGCAACGTGGTGCAATACCTGATGCTGGTCGCGGCCGGGTTGCCCACGCTGCTGGGCGTGCCCGAGTTGCTGGCGCAGACCGTCTGGCTGGTCGCGATGGGCTGGGCGTTGTGGCTGGAATGGTATGCGACCCGGCTGGCGCTGGCCGTTCCCGGGCGCTTGGCGATGGCGCTGGTGGCCCTGGATTTCGCCCTCGGGGTGTTCCTGCTGGCCGTCACCGGGGCGGCGGACTGAACGGATCCTCGGGATAGCGCACCCCGATCAGGGTCAGTCCCCCGGCCGGCGCGGTCGGGCCGGCGGCGGCGCGGTCGCGGGCGGCCAGGGCGGCCGCCACCCGTTCGACCGGCCAGTGCCCGTCGCCGACCAGCTTCAGCGTGCCGACCATGTTGCGCACCTGGTGGTGCAGGAAGCTGCGCGCCTCCGCCACGATCTCCACCATGTCGCCGCGCCGCGTCACGTCCAGCCGGTCGAGTGTGCGCAGCGGGCTGTTGGCCTGGCAGGCGCTGGCGCGGAACGAGGTGAAATCGTGCCGCCCGAGCAGGTCGGCCGCCGCCGCCGCCATCGCCGCCGCGTCCAGCGGGTGCTCGACGTGCCAGACCCGCCCCTCCAGCAACGCCGGCCGTGGCCGCCGGTTGAGGATGCGGTAGCGGTAGGCGCGGCCGGTAGCCGAAAAACGCGCGTTCCAACCCACTGGCGCCACCGCCGCCCGCAGCACGACCAACCGGTGCGGCTTCATGTGGAAATTCAACGCATCGCGGAGACGGTCGGGCGCGAAGACGGCGGCAAGGTCGATCTGCGCCACCTGGCCCTCGGCGTGCACACCGGCATCGGTGCGCCCGGCCACCACGCTGGCTACCGCCGCGCCGCCGGCAAGCCGTGCCGCGGCCGCCTCCAGCACGCCTTGCAGCGACAGGCCGGCGCCTTGCACCTGCCAGCCCACGAAGCCCGTGCCGTCATATTCCAGCAGCAGCGCGTAGCGCGGCATCACCCCAGCTTCGCGCCGGCGGGAACCGGATGACCCCGCAGGAAGGCGTCGGTGTCCAGAGCCGCCCGGCCCGGCGACTGCACCCGGGTAAGGCGCAGCGCCCCGGCGCCGCAGGCGACCAGCAGCCCATCGTCCAACGTGGTTCCCGGCACGCCCGCGCCGGCCTCGGGACGCGCCGTCAGGATCTTCAGCACGTCGTCGCCCAGCCGCGCGGACGTGCCGGGCCAGGGATTCAGCGCCCGTACCCGCCGGTCCAGCACGGCGGCGTCCTGCGCCCAGTCGATCCGGCCATCCTCGCGCACGAGCTTGGGGGCGTACGTCGCGCCCTCCTCGGGCTGCGGCACCGGCACGGGCGCCGCCTCGAGGGCGTCTAGTATGAGCCGCGCACCGATCGCCGCCAGCGTATCGTGCAGCGCGGCGGCATCGGTGGTGGGCGTGATCGGCACCGCCTCGCGCAACAGCATGGCGCCGGTGTCCAGCCCCTCGTCCATCTGCATGACGGTGATCCCGGTCGCGGCGTCGCCGGCCAGAATGGCGGCCTGGATGGGCGCGGCGCCACGCCAGCGCGGCAGCAGGCTGGCATGGATGTTCAGGCAACCCCGCCGCGGCGCGGCCAGCATGGCCGCGGGCAGGATGAGCCCATAGGCGCACACCACGGCGACATCGAGCCCGAGGTCCGCGAAGGCGGTGTGCTCGGTGGTTTCCTTGCGCAGCCGGGCCGGCGTGCGCACCGGTAAGGAAAGCGCATCGGCTGCTTCGTGCACCGGGCAGCGCCGAACCGCGTGGCCGCGTCCGGCGGGCCGCGGCGGCTGGCAGTAGACGGCCGCGATATCGTGCCCGGCGGCGTGCAGCGCACGCAACGCCGGCACGGCGAAGTCCGGACTGCCCATGAAGGCGAGCCGCACGGTCACCGTCCCTTCTGCCGCTGCTCCTTGGCCAGGCGGCGCATGAGGATGTTGCGCTTGAGCACCGAGAGGTGATCGATGAACAGCACACCATCAAGGTGCTCGATCTCATGTTGCAGACAGGCGGAGAGCAGCCCATCCGCCTCCATGTCGCGGCGGGCGCCGGCGAGGTCGGTGAACCGCACCTTCACCCGCGCCGGGCGGATCACCTCGGCGTATTGCCCGGGCAACGACAGGCAGCCCTCCTCGCGGCTGGCCAGTTCGTCGCTCTCGGCGATCACCTCGGGGTTGATCAGCACGATCGGCGCCCTTTTCTCGTCGGGCATCAGGTCGACGATCGCCAGGCGCAGCGTCACGCCCACCTGCGGTGCGGCCAGGCCGATGCCGGGCGCCCTGTACATGGCGCCGAACATGCGCGCCACCAGTTCGCGCACCTGATCGGCGTCAGCGTGCGTGACCGGGCGGCAGCGCGCCCGCAACACCGGATGCGGCGCGACCAGGATCGGCAGCAGTCCGGCTTCGTCCGGGTCGGCCAGGGGAGGCGCGAGGGAGGCAGAGTTCATGTCACCCATGTAGCGGCGCCATGGCGGAGGTTCAACGTCCGAGCACCCTTGCAACGCGACCCTCCGGTGCCAAAATGAGGGAACGACGGGCCGCCGCTTGCCGGGGTCCGCCATCGCTTCGCTCTCAGGAGGAGGCCCGCCGTGACGACACGCATGTTCACGTCCCCATTGTTCCTGGGCTTCGACCATCTCGAGCAGATGCTCGAGCGGGCATCGAAGACCTCGTCCGACGGTTATCCGCCCTACAACATCGAACAGGTGAACCCGACCGGGTTGCGCATCACCCTGGCGGTTGCCGGTTTCACCATGGATGACCTGCAGATCACCCAAGAAGACAACCAGCTGGTGATCCGCGGCCGCCAGACCGATGACTCGCAGGGCCGCGTATTCCTACATCGCGGCATCGCGGCGCGGCAGTTCCAGCGGGCTTTCGTTCTCGCGGAGGGGATCGAAGTACGGGGGGCCTGGCTGGATAACGGCCTGCTCCACGTTGACCTGGCCCGGCCGCAGCCCGAGAGCCGGGTGAAGACCATCGAGATCCGCACGGCGGGCAACGGCACGTCCGCGGTGGTGGACGGACAGTCGGAAGGCTGAAGACGGGCCGTGCCCTGCGGCGGCCCGAACCAACAGCGGTATCGGCGTTGCAAACCAGAGGGGACGCCGACCCCGCCAGGAGAATGGAGATGAACACCAATTCGTCCGGTACTG
>CAYWOW010000115.1:4107-8995 GCA_964459005.1 uncultured Acetobacteraceae bacterium | reverse complement strand
GCTGCGGCTGACCTCGGGGACGATCACCTTCCTGGGGACGAACATCGCCGCGATGGCGCCGTACAAGGTCACCGCACTGGGCATTGCCCATGTGCCCGAGGGCCGCCAGGTCTTCCCTGAAATGACGGTGAAGGAGAACCTTGAGATCGGCGCCTATATCCCAAGCGCCAGGGCCGATCGCAGCCGCACCCTTGAGATCGTCTTTGGCATCTTCCCCGTGCTGGCCGAGCGGCAGAAGCAGCTTGCGGGGACGATGAGCGGCGGCGAACAGCAGATGCTCGCCGTGGGCCGCGGCCTGATGCTGAAGCCGCGTTTGCTGATGCTCGACGAGCCGTCGTTGGGGCTCGCGCCGGTCATGGCCGATGTCACCTTTCAGAAAATCCAGGAAATCCACGCAATGGGCACCGCCGTCCTGTTGGTCGAACAGAACGTCAGCCGCGCGCTGTCGCTGGTGCAGCGCGCCTACGTGCTGGAGAGCGGCAAGGTGATCATGCACGGCACCAGCGCCGAGTTGGCGAACAACAAGCAGGTGCAGGCGGCATATCTCGGCATATAGCTCCGGTATCCTCGCCTTCACTCAGCCCACCCGCACCAGCATCTTGCCGAAATTGTCGCCGGTCAGGACCTGGCGCAGCGCCTCCGGCGCGTTCTCCAGCCCATCGACGATGGTCTGGCGGTGCTTGAGCGAACCGTCGCGCAGCCAGGGGGTGGCCAGCGCCCGCCACTCGGCGAACCGCTCCGGTTTGTCGGAGACGATCAGGCCCTCGATGCGTACCCGCTTGCCCACCACGAAACCCAGATTCGGCCCGGCGGGGAATTCCGCCGCGTTGTACTGGGCGATCATGCCGCACATCACCACCCTCGCGTGCGCGTTCAGCAGGCCAAAGGCCGCCTCCTGCACGAGGCCGCCGACATTCTCGAAATAGACGTCGATGCCGTTCGGACAGGCCTCCCGCAGCGCCCGCGGCAGATCGCCCGAGCGATGGTCGACGCAATCGTCGAAGCCGAGGGCCTCCTGCACCCACATGCACTTGGCCGGCCCGCCGGCGATGCCGACCACGCGGCAGCCCACCCGCTTGGCAAGCTGCCCGGCGACCGAGCCCACGGCGCCGGAGGCGGCGGAAACCACCACCGTCTCACCTGCCGTGGGCTGGCCGATGTCCGTCATGCCCGAATAGGCCGTGGTGCCCGGCATGCCGAGCACGCCCAGCCAGGCCCCCAGCGGGACGGCATTGCGGTCCACCCTGGTCAGCGCCGACGCCTTCGAAAGGCTGTGGGTCTGCCAGCCGCGGCTGCCCACCACGATGTCGCCGGCGGCAAAGCCCTTATCCCCGCTGGCCAGCACCTCGCCCACGCTCTCGCCGGTCATCACCCCGCCGATCGCCACCGGCGGGGTGTAGGAGGCGCGACCGGAAATCCGCCCGCGCATGTAGGGGTCGATCGACAGCAGAAGGGTGCGGGTCAGCACCTCGCCCGCGCCGGGCGCCGGGATGGGGTCCTCGACCATGGAAAAATCCTCGCTGCGCGGCTCGCCGTCAGGGCGGCGGCGCAACACCAGGGAACGACGGACAGTCTCGATGGTTGTCATGTCAGGCGGCCTCCGCCTTCAGCACCAGGCGACCGACGACGCGGCCGTCGCGCAGGCGCATCAGCGCCTCGTTGGCCTGGTTCTGCGGCATGGTGGTGATCGGGATGGCGGGCAGTCGCCCGGACTGCGCCAGCCCGACCAACTCGCGCAGTTCCTTCGGGTTGCCGACATAGCTGCCCTGGATCGTCAGCGCCCGGATCGGCATCATCGGCAAGGGCAGGCAAAGCTCGCCGCCGAACAGGCCGACCTGCACCAGCTTGCCACCCTTGCCCAGGGCGGCGAAAGCGGCGCGGGCGGTCGCGGTGGCGTTCACCAGGTCGATGACGGCGAGCGCGGGGCCGCCGCAGGCCGCGACGATGGCCTTGGCCAGCTCGGGGTCCGAACCGTCCACCGTCCGCGTCGCGCCGGCGCGCGCGGCGGCGGCACGCTTGTCGGCGCTGACGTCCACCGCGACGATGGCGCGGTGGCCCAGCGCCTGCAGGATCGCGATGGCCTGCAACCCGAGGCCGCCGGCACCCACCAGCACGACCGGATCGTCGGGCGGCCGCGGCAGGATTTTCCGGATGGCGGAATAGACGGTGACGCCGGCGCAGGCATAGGTGGCGGCCAGGGCCGGGTCGAGCGCGCCGGGATCGACCAGGTGGCGCGGGTGCGGCGCCAGCACGTGGGTTGCGTAGCCGCCATTGCGATAGACCCCGAGGAAGCGCGGGGCGGCGCACATGTTGTCGTCCTGCGCTCGGCAGGCCGCGCAGGTGCCGCAGCCCACCCAGGGAAACACGATGCGGATGTCGCCCGGCTTCACGCCGATGGCGTCCGGACCGAGCCGGACCACGCGGCCGACGATCTCGTGACCCATCGCCAGCGGCAGGGTCACGCCGCGGTCCTTCATGCGCAACACCTGGCCGCCGCCGAGGTCGTAGCGTCCCTGCCAGATGTGGATGTCCGAATGGCAGACGCCGCAATAGGTGGTCTCCAGCAGGACTTCGGTGCCGCGGGGCTCCGGCGTGGGCAGTTCGATCTCCTGCAAGGGAGCTTCGTTCTCGACCACGGCCCAGGCGCGCATGTTGTGTTCCTCCGGTTTCTTGTTGGGCGACCGCGACGGCCGGCGCTGCCGAGGCGACGGACGGCGAGAAGAATAGTCCTCCGCGACGACAGTGTCGACGCCGTGGGGGTCTCCTGCGCCAGGAGCCGCGGCGGCGAGTACTGGCGTGCCCGGTAACAGTCGTGCCTGGCAGTATGGTATTCAGGAATCGGCTGCGCAACAGGGGCGGTCGCTGCATTGTATTTGAGAATGGTTCTCTTGACTTATAGAATGGCATCAGCTATGGGCTGGAGTGTCAATCCGGCATCAAATCGGATATCATTCGGAGACGTTTCATGAACACTTCCCGCCGCTCGGTCATCGGAATCCTTTCGGCCGGCGCATGCGTTGGTTTGGTTGGCCCGGCGTTCGCCGCGGACACCATCAAGATCGGCATGACGGTCCCGATGACCGGTCCGGCCGCCAACACCGGCCAATTCCAGACCCAGGGGGCCAAGCTCGCCATCGAACAGATCAATGCGGCCGGCGGCGTGCTGGGCCGGCAGTTCGAACTCGTGATGGAAGACGACCAGACGACCAACCCGGGCATGGTTCTGGCGTTCTCCCGGTTGGTGAACCGGGGCGATCTGGCCGTCATCGTGTCGTCGCAGCGTTCCACCCAGGTCAACGCGATTTCCGACGACATCAAGAAGGCCGGACTGCCCGTGTTCATCGGCGGCTCGGACCCGACGCTGACCCATATGGGCGATCCCTGGATCTTCCGCACGCGGCCCAACGACACGTATTCGTCCAAGGTGATGGCCGATTTCGGCGTCCATGACCTGAAAAAGACGAAGTGGGCCGTCGTCCATTCCGTCGACGCGTTCGGCTCCAACGGCGCCAGGTTGCTGATCGAACAACTCAAGGAACTCGGCATCACGCCCGTTCTGGAGCAGGGCTACAACGACGGGCAGGCGGATCTCACGCCGGTGGTCCTCGCCATTCGCCAATCGGGCGCCGACATCATCGGGTCCTACACCACGTTCGAGAATGACACTGCCTTGCTCGCCCGTCAGTTGAAGCAGTTCGGCGTGACCGCGCCGTGGCTCGGATCGATGTCGGTGGCCTCGACCACCGCCAGAAATCTGGCCGGTCCCGCCCTCTACGGGGTCTATGCGGTCCCCGATTACGACGCGAGCGCGAGCCCGATGGCGAAGAAGTTCTATGACGAATTCGGCAAGGCGTACGGCGGCAAGGCGGACGACAACTCGGCCTGGGCCTATGACGCCGTGACGTTGGCGGCGTACGCGATGAAGCAGGCCGGCAGCACCGATCCCGTCAAGGTCCGCGACGCGCTGCATGCCGTCAAGGGCTTCGAGGGCGCCGAAGGCACCTACAACTTCGACGAGAACGGCGACGGCCTGCGCAGCTACAACGTCGTCCGCAATGACAACGGCGAACTCATCTTCATCCGGCACATCTCGTTCGACAAGTAATGAAGTAATGGACTGATCGTTACCGTTGCGTCCCTCCCGGGCCCGGCCGCGTCGAGACCGGGTCGGGAGGGGTGCTTGCTGTCCTGCGTCGCGCCGGGCGTTCCCGCGTTGCGAATCGAGAATGGACAGCATTGAACGGTCGATATGACCATGAGTGAGGACCAGACCAGGAACAGTCTGGATCAAGCCCCGTAAAGCAACGCCCCTTGGCCCCGCACCATGTGTCCTTTCGCGGGGTACGAAGGCATCGACGAAGGATGAAATGAAACGGGCACGTGGGACAACTCATTCCTCGCCCGTGCCCCCGCTCGGTTGCCCGATTATCATATGCCACAACCCTGACTTCCGGGGCGCTGCGGTTGACTTCCAAAACGGCATCCGCTAAGGCCAGCGGGCACAATCAGATGTGAAACTGGATACGTTGGGAGGGCTTCATGGAAACGTCTCGCCGTTCGATTATCGGAATCCTTTCGGCCGGCGCTTGCGTTGGTTTGGTCGGCCCGGCGTTGGCCGCCGACACCATCAAGATCGGCATGACAATCCCGATGACCGGTCCGGGCGCAACGACCGGCCAACTTCAGCACCAAGGGGCCAAGATCGCCGTCGACGAGGTCAACGCCGCCGGTGGCGTGCTTGGCCGGATGCTCGAACTCGTCGAGGAAGACGACCAGACCACGAACCCGGGCATGGTGCTCGCGTTCTCCCGCCTGGTGAACCGGGGCGATCTCGCCATCATCATCGCGTCGGTGCGTTCCACCCAGGTCAACGCGGTTTCCGAAGACA
>CAYWOW010000115.1:0-4007 GCA_964459005.1 uncultured Acetobacteraceae bacterium | reverse complement strand
TCCGAAGACATCAAGAAGGCCGGGATGCCGGTGTTTATCGGCGGCTCGGACCCGACGCTGACGCATATGGGCGATCCCTGGGTGTTCCGCTGCCGGCCCAATGACACCTATTCGTCCAAGGTGATCGCCGAGTTCGGCGTCCATGACCTGAAGAAGACGAAGTGGGCGGTCGTTCACGGCACCGACGCGTTCGGCGCCAGCGGCGGCAAGCTGCTGATCGACCAGCTCAAGACCATGGGCATCACGCCGGTTGTCGAGCAAGGGATCAACAACGGGCAGGCCGATCTCACCCCGGTGGTCCTTGCCATCCGTCAGTCGGGCGCCGACGTGCTCTCGACCTACATCGCCTTCGAGAACGACGTCGCCTTGTTCGCGCGTCAGTTGAAGCAGTTCGGCGTGACCATTCCGTGGATCGGGTCGGCGTCGGTCGCATCGCCCATCAGCCGCAATCTGGCCGGCCCTGCCCTCTACGGGGTCTATGTGGTCGCCGATTTCGACCCGAGCGCGAGCCCGGAAGCGAAGAAATTCGCCGAGGAGTTCAACAAGGCCCACCAAGTCATACCCGACGACCAGTCGGCCTGGCCCTATGACGCGGTCATGCTGACGGCCGAGGGGCTGAAGAAGACCGGCAGTACCGATCCGATGAAGCTCCGCGACGCGCTGCATGCCATCAAGGGCTTCAAAGGCACCGAGGGCACCTACAGCTTCGACGCGAACGGCGATGGACTGACCAGCTACAACATCGTCCAAAACACGAACGGCAACATGGTCTTCATCCGGCAGATCACACCCCCCGCCGCCAGTTGATGGCCTGATCGCTGCCCCCGCGCCCCTGCCGTTCCCGGCTGCGTTCACGCCGGATCGGGAGGGGCGCTCCTTGCTCTCTCTCGCATAGGATCAGCGATGAGTATGCTTCCTCAGCTGTTGTTTACCGGCATCGGTATCGGCAGCATCTATGCCATGGTTTCTCTGGGCTTCGTCCTGCTGATCCGATCGGCCAACGTGGTGAACTTCGCGCAGGGCGAATTCTCGATGCTCGGCGCTTATTTGATGCTGATCCTGTTGGTGAGTTTCGGCGTTCCATATTTCGTTGCCATGATCGTGTCGGTCATTGTGATGGGGTTGTTCGGCATCGTCTTCGGCGCCATCACCTACTGGCCGCTGCGCACCCGTGGACAGATTCCGGTCATCATCAGCACCATCGGCGCCGGCATCCTGCTGGAGAACACCGTTCTCGCGACCTACGGACCAAGCCCACAGGTGCTGCCCGGAGTGTTCAATGCGTCGGGCATTCTCATCGGCAACATCTTCATGGACTCCCAGTACCTCTCGATGATCTTCACGGCATTCGTCCTGCTGGCGCTGCAATACGTGATCTTCGAGAAGACGATGGTCGGCAAGAAGATCCAGGCGACCTCCCAGGACAGGGAAACCGCCGGCCTGCTCGGCATTCCGGTCGTGACCTTGATCTTCGGCATCTTTTTCTACAGCGCCGCGCTCGGCGGACTGGCCGGCATCCTGGTCGCCCCGATCCTGTTCGTCTCCGTCGGCATTGCCTCGGTCGTCGCGCTGAAGGCGTTCGCCGCCAATATCATCGGCGGTTTCGGATCGATCCCGGGCGCCATCATCGGCGGCCTTCTCATTGGCATCGTCGAGACCCTCGGGGCGGCCTACATCTCGGTTCCCTACAAGGATGCCTACGCGTTTATCATGCTTATCGCCGTGCTGCTGGTTCGTCCGCAGGGCCTGTTCGGCGAACGCATCTCCGAGAAAGCGTGAGGACAGGCTCATGATGACCGCCTCTTCCATGCGCAACCGCGGCCTGCTCTACGGCGGCCTCGGGATCCTGGTCGTGATCGCGATCGCTCTGGTGGCGCCGTCGCACGGCTATTACCTCAACATCATGATGCAGGCGGCGACCTATGCCATCGCGGTCGCGGGCATCGTCGTCGTGCTCGGCTATTGCGGGCAGATCTCCCTGTGTCAGGCCGCCTTTCTCGGCATCGGCGCCTATTGCGTGGCGATCGGAACGGTCGATTATCATCTGCCGTTCTTCGTTTCTCTCGCCATCGGTGTGGCGGTCACCGGCATTGGCGGCACCCTGCTCGGGCTCACGACGTTGCGGCTCGGCGGACATTACATCGGCATGGTCACGATCGGTTTTCAGTTGATCGTCACCATGGTTCTGACCAACTGGCTCGGCTTCACGCACGGACCCGACGGGATATCCGGCATCCCCCGTCCATCGTTGGCTGGTCTCGACCTCTCCGGAGGAGCCACCTATCTCGGGCTCTGCCTTCTCTTCCTGGGGGCGGTGACCATGTTCGCCATGTACCTGAAGATGAGCCGCCTCGGGCGCGCCATGCAGGCAGTGCGCGACAACGACCTCGCCGCCAGCACGTGCGGGGTCAATGTATTCCTCACCAAGGTCATCGCATTCGCCATCAGCGCCGCCCTCGGCGGACTCGGCGGGGGCCTGTTCGCCGGCGCGTTTGGCTACATCAGCCCTGACCAGTTCACCTTCAACGATTCGGTCGTGCTGCTGACGATGGCACTGCTCGGCGGCGTCGAGTATTCCTTCGGCGCCCTGTTCGGTACCATGCTGCTGGTCATGTTGCCGGAATGGCTGCGCTTCCTGCGGCAGGCCTACCTTGCCGTCTATGGCGCGGCCGTGATCCTCATCATCATCTTCCTGCCGCGCGGCATGTGGGGTCTGTTGATGGATCGCTACTTCAAGCCCCGCCCGATGAAGGCCGTCGAGGTGGCGCCACTGCCTCTGCTCGCGCGCCACGGCGTCCCCTCGGAGGAGGTTGTGCTGAACATCGCCAAACTCGCCAAACATTTCGGCGGACTGAAGGCGGTGGATGAAGTCGACATGGCAGTGCGCCGGGGTTCGGTGCATGCCCTGATCGGACCGAACGGCTCCGGCAAGACCACCATCCTGAACGTGATCACCGGGCTCTATGTGACGACCGGGGGCAAGGTCGAATTCCTTGGCAAGGACATCACCGCGCTGCCGCCCCATGACCGCGCCCGGCTTGGCATGTGCCGCACCTACCAGAACATCCGCGTGTTCCGGGGAATGACCGTGCTCGAGAATGTCGTCGTCGGCGCCGAGCGCGGCGGCAACGACGTGTCGGGCATTGACGCGACCCTGGAACGGGCGCTCGCCGCGCTCGATTTCGTCGGCCTGCGCGACGTCGCGCACCTGCCGGTGGGCGATCTGCCCTATGGCCATCAGCGTTATGTCGAAATCGCCCGCGCACTCGCCGGCTCGCCCGAGATCCTGCTGCTCGACGAACCCGGCGCCGGCCTCAACCTGACCGAGAAGGGCGAGATGGCTGAATTGCTGAAACGCCTGCAGGGGCACGGGATGACGATCGTCATCATCGACCACGACATGAAGCTGATCGAGCGGGTGGCCGACCACATTACCGTGCTGAATTTCGGGCGCCGTATCGCGGATGGCGATCCCAAATTCGCGCTCAACCACCCCGAAGTCATCGCCGCCTATCTGGGGGAGCCGCATCGTGATGCTGCTTGAGATCAAGGGACTGACGGCGCGTTACAACGCCGGTGACGTACTCAAGGGAATCGACCTCTCCGTCGACGAGGGAGAGATCGTGGCCCTCATCGGCTCGAACGGGGCCGGCAAAAGCACCACCCTGCGCTCGATTTCGGGCCTGGTGCCCAATGTGTCGGGCTCCATCACCTTCGGCGGGACGCCAATCCTCGGCATGAAGACCGGAGCCATCGCGCGCCTCGGCTTGGCGCATGTGCCGGAAGGGCGGCGCCTGTTCCCCGGCCTGACCGTGCGGGACAATATCCTGCTGGGCGCCTCGAACCGAAGCGGCCTCTCGCGCGGCCAGATGGAGAAGGATGCGGATGAGGTACTGGAGCTGTTTCCGGACCTGAAACGCCTGGAACGCTCCTATGCCTGGATGCTCTCGGGCGGCGAGATGCAGATGGTCGCGGTGGCGCGCGGCATGATGGCGAAGCCGAAGCTG
>CAYWOW010000114.1:0-9067 GCA_964459005.1 uncultured Acetobacteraceae bacterium | reverse complement strand
GGCATTCCGCTTCACATCGGCTGGATGTCAATCAGCCCCGAAGTTGGACCCTTGTCAGATTCGCTATAACCTATTGATTGTGTTGCCGAATTCTGCAACTCGACGGGGTCCCGACCGGCGCCAACAGGACCCCACTCCGAACGAAATTCCTCCCGAGATATCAATATTTTGTGGCGTTCCGGAACGGGGTCCTACTCGGGGCTGTTTCACAGTTAAAGCGGCTACATGACGCCCGACCTCATCCCCGGTGTGGTCCGGCACGATTATCGGATGATCAGGCTCTGCCAGTGTGCAATTTCGTCGCACATGGCTCGCGAGGCGCCGATCACGGAAGGTCGAGCGTTATGCCAAGCTCGGCGCCGATCCAGCGCGCCACGGCCAGCACGTTCGGCTGGTAGCGTTCGGCGCGCGGAAAGGTCAGCCAATGGCCGACATAGCGCACGTCGCTGCACGCGGGTAGCGGGCGCACCAGCCGTCCGCTCGCCAGTTCACGCTCGGCCAGGCGTGTCGATTCCAGTGCCACTCCCAGCCCATCCGCCGCCATGAATATGGAAAGGAAGCTGCGGTCGAAGCGCGGTCCGTGCGGCTCTGGCGCGGCCAGGCCGTTGGCGGCGAACCACGCCGGCCAGCGCACCCGCTTGTTGTCGCTCTCGATCAGCGTCTGCGAAAGCAGGTCGCGCACTGTGCGGATGCGCGCGGCCACCGTCGGCGTGCAGAGCGGGGTTACCACCTCCTCGCCCAGCGGCAGCACCAGGATGCTCGGGTGGTGACTCTTGGCATAGGTCTCTGCCCACTCCACGCCGTAGACGATGTCCATATCGAATTCGTCGCCCTGAAATCGCCTGTAGTCGGTGCCGGCGGATACCCGTACTTCCAACCCGTCGCATACCGCGAGCATGCGGGGCAGGCGCGGCACCAGCCATTGCGCGGCCATGCTCGGTGCACAGTGCAGGCGCAGCAGGGTGCGGCTTCGCCCGGAAACCGCGCCAACGCCACGCTGCAGTTCCCCGAAGCCCTGCTCCACGTGGAACAACAACGTCTCGCCCTGCGGCGTCAGAACGATCCGCCGTCCGTCGCGGACGAACAACGCGGTCTGCAGGGTGTCCTCCAGCCCGCGGATCGCATGGCTCACCGCGCTTGGGGTAACACCCAGCGCGGCCGCTGCCGCCCGGAATGAGCCAGTGCGGGCGGCCGCTTCGAAGCTGCGAAGGGCAGTGAGCGGAAGATGCTCCATTGCTACCACATGATGAGCTCAATTCACCATACGATGCAATCTTCGCGTTTGTCCACGCGACCGTATAGGGTGCAAAAAAAGCGAACAAGGAAAGCGGGAGGAAATGATGCTGTTGACCGGTCGTGTAGCCGTCATTTCCGGTGCGGCGAGCCCTCGCGGCATCGGCCGCGCCACCGCCCGGCTGTTCGCCCAGCACGGCGCCCGCGTCGTCATCCTCGATCTGGACGAGGGGGCCTCGTCGGCTGCCGCCGCCGAACTGGGCAGCGGCCACCTCGGCTTCGCCTGCGATGTCACGAAGCCGGACAGCTGCAAAGCGGCAGCCGAGCGCACGCTCGCCGCATGCGGCCAGGTGGACGTGTTGGTGAACAACGCCGGCATCACGCAGCCCGTCAAGTTCATGGGCATTACACCGGAGGATTGGCGACGGATCATGGCCGTCAACCTCGACGGCGTCCTGAACCTCAGCCAGGCTTTCGTGCCGCATATGCGCGCACGCAAGCAAGGCTCCATCGCCTGCATGTCCTCGGTCTCGGCGCAGCGCGGCGGCGGCATCTTCGGCGGCCCGCACTACTCGGCAGCAAAGGCTGGCGTGCTTGGCCTGGCCAAGGCGATGGCACGCGAACTCGGCCCCGACAATGTCCGCGTCAACTGCGTCACCCCCGGCCTGATCCAGACCGACATCACCGGCGGCATGATGACGCCGGAGATGAAGGTCGAGATCCTGAAAGGCATCCCGCTGCCCCGCCTTGGCGAGGCGCAGGACGTGGCGGGGGCCTTCCTGTTCCTCGCCTCCGACCTGTCCTCCTACATCACCGGTGCGGTGATCGACGTGAACGGCGGCATGCTCATCCATTGATACGGAGCGGCAAGATGACCGACCGACCCGTGCTCGGCAACGCGATCAGCCTGCAGGAACGTGCGCTGCGCATCCGCCGCCACGCGCTGCGGATGGGCGAGGTGCAGGGCCAGGGCTACATCGCCCAGGCGCTCGGCGTTGCCGACGTGTTGGCAGTCGCCTATTTCCATGCGCTGACCTACCGCGCCGAAGATCCGCACTGGGAGGGACGCGACCGCTTTCTGCTCTCGATCGGCCATTACGCGATAGCGTTCTACGCGGCGTTGATCGAGGCCGGGGTCCTTCCGCTCGACGAACTGGAGACGTATGGTGCCGACGCCAGCCGGCTGCCGATGTCGGGCATGGCGAGCTACACGCCGGGCATGGAGATGAGCGGCGGCTCGCTCGGCCTTGGACTGCCCATCGCGGTGGGCATGGCGCTGGGGCTGAAGCGCAAGAAATCCGCCGCCTTGATATACAACCTGATGTCGGACGGCGAACTCGGGGAGGGCTCGACCTGGGAAGCGGCGATGTCCGCCGCGCACTGGAAGCTCGACAACCTGATATGCCTGGTGGACTTCAATAACCAGCAGGCCGACGGCCCCTCCACCGAGATGCTCTGCAGCGAGCCGCTGGGACCGAAATGGGAAGCCTTCGGCTGGCATACCCAGCGCGTGGACGGCAACGACATCGATGCCCTGCGTGCCGCCTTCGACACCGCGCGCTCGCTCGCGGAACCCAGGCCCCGGGCGATCATATGCGACACCCGCATGGGCAAGGGCGTGCCGTTCCTTGAAACCCGAGAGCGCAACCACTTCCTGCGCGTCGATCCGCACGAATGGGCACTCGCACTCGATGCGCTGGACGCCGGGAGGGTCTCATGAGCAGCAGCAAGCCCCGCCTTAGCACCTCCGCGATGATCGCCTCGATCGCCGCGGAAGGGCAGGCCACGCGCTCCGCTCCGTTCGGCCACGCGCTCACCAGGCTCGCCGCCGAGCGACCGGAGATCGTCGGCATGACTGCCGATCTCAGCAAATACACCGATCTGCACATCTTCGCGAAAGCCTTTCCCGACCGCTTCTATCAGATGGGCATGGCCGAGCAATTGCTGATGGGCGCGGCTGCCGGCATGGCACGCGAGGGATTCATGCCTTTCGCCACCACATACGCGGCCTTCGCTTCCCGCCGTGCGTACGACTTCATCTGCCAGGCGATTGCCGAAGAAAACCTGAACGTCAAGATCGTCTGCGCGCTGCCGGGGCTGACCAGCGGTTACGGGCCAAGCCACCAGGCCACGGAAGATCTCGCAATCTTCCGTGGCCTGCCGGGGATCACCATCGTCGATCCGTGCGACGCGGTGGATATCGAACAGGCGGTGCCGGCGATCGCCGCGCACGCAGGGCCGGTTTACATGCGCCTGCTGCGCGGAAACGTGCCGGTGGTGCTTGAGGAGTACGACTACCACTTCGAACTCGGCAAGGCGGCGCTGCTACGCGATGGTGCCGACTTGCTGATCGTGTCCTCCGGACTGATGACGATGCGGGCGCTGGAGACTGCGATTGCGCTGCGTGCCGATCGCATCGACGCCGCGGTGCTGCATGTGGCAACCATCAAGCCGCTTGACGAGGCCGCCATCGTGCAGGCCGCATCGCGGACCGGAAGGCCCGTCGTGGTTGCGGAGAACCATACCGTAATCGGCGGGCTCGGCGAAGCAGTGGCCGGGGCGCTGCTGCGTGCCGGGGTCGCGCCGCGCTTCAGACAGGTCGCCTTGCCCGATGCCTTCCTCGCCGCCGGAGCGTTGCCGACGCTGCACGACCAGTATGGCATCTCCAGCATAGCGATGGCGCAGACTCTGCGTGACTGGCTATGAGCGTCATCCGCACTGTCGGCTTCGTCGGCCTTGGCGCGATGGGATTGCCGATGGCCACGGCACTGCTGGCACGCAATTTCGTGGTCCAGGGCTACGACATCCGCACGCAGGCGCGCGAAGCGCTCGCGGCAGCCGGCGGCGTGGCGACAGAGTCCGCCGCGGCGGCTGCCTCCGGCGCCGATGCCCTTGTGCTGATGGTGGTCAACGCGGCCCAAGCGGAGGAGGCGCTGTTCGCAGATGGCGCGCTCGATGCCGTGCCGGAGCACGGCACCGTCATCCTGATGTCCACTTGCCCGCCCGCCGCCGTCGTCGCCATCGCGGCGCGCGTCAGCGCCGCGGGCCGGCGTTTCGTCGATGCGCCGGTCTCCGGCGGCGTCGCTGGTGCCCGTGCGGCCCGACTCACCATCATGGCAGGCGGACCGACCGTGGATGTGGAGGCGGTACGCCCGGTGCTGGCCGCGATGGGCGAGCGCATCTTCCATGTCGGCCAAATCCCTGGCCAGGGCGCGGTGGTGAAGACGGTGAACCAGTTGCTCTGCGGCGCGCATCTCGCCGTCGCGGCCGAGGGGTTGGCACTGGCAGCCAAGCTCGGTATGGACGGGCGGATGCTGCTTGAGGTCATGGGCGGCTCGGCCGCCGCGAGCTGGATGCTGAACGATCGCGGCCCGCGCATGCTGCAGGCCGAGCCGGAGGTGACGAGTGCGGTCGATATCTTTGTGAAGGATCTCGGCATCGTCATGCAAGCTGGCCGCGACGCGAAGGCCGCGCTGCCGATGGCGGCGATTGCGCATCAGCTCTTTCTCTCAGTCTCCGGCCGTGGCGCGGGGGCGGCGGACGACAGCCAAATTATCCGTGCCTATCACGTCCTGAACGGGACATAGTCCAAACCGCCGAAGAATAACGATACCAAGGGAGAAAACGATGAAAGCAACTCTGACGCGCCGCACGCTGCTCGCTGCCGGCACCGCGCTGCCGCTATGCGCCATCCTGTCGCGCCGCGGCTCGGCGGCGGAATTCTCCTACAGGTTCGCCACCGGCCAGGACCCGACGCATCCCAACAACACCCGTGCGCAGGAAGCGATCGATCGCATCCACAATGCGAGCGGCGGGCGGATCGACATGAAGCTGTTCCCGTTCAACCAACTCGGCTCGGACACCGACCTGCTCTCGCAGGTGCGCAGCGGCGGCGTGGACTTCTTCACCCTCGCGGCATCCATCCTCTCCACCTTTGTGCCGGTGACCGGCATCGTGAACACCGGCTTCGCCTTCCCCGACTACGCCACCGTGTGGCAGGCCATGGATGGTTCGCTCGGCCAGTATATCCGCGCGCAGGTAAACAAGTCCGGTATCATTTCTGTCAGCAAGATCATGGACAACGGATTCCGCCAGGTCACCGCCTCGACCAAGCCCATTGTCACGCCCGCGGACCTGCGCGGCTTCAAGCTGCGCGTGCCGCCCGCGCCGATGCTGACCTCGCTGTTCCAGGCGCTCGGCGCGGGCCCGGCGCCGATCAACTTCAACGAGGTCTATTCCGCTTTGCAGACCAAGGTGGTCGAGGGAGAGGAAAACGGGCTCGCCATCATCGCCACCGCGCGGCTTTACGAGGTGCAGAAATTCTGCAGCATGACGAGCCATGTGTGGGACGGCTACCTCACGCTGGGTAACCGGGCCTCCTGGGCAGCCCTGCCGAAGGATTTGCAAGAGATCGTGACGCGCGAGATCGACCGCTCGGCCGATGACCAGCGCGCCGATGTCGCCAAGCTCGACGCATCGCTCCGCGAGACGCTGACCGGCAAGGGGTTGGTGTTCAACGATCCGGACAAGGCGTTATTTCGCGATGCGCTCGCCAAAACAAGCTTCTACGGCGACTGGAAGAAGAAGTATGGCGAGGAAGCCTGGGGCCTGCTCGAGAGCTACACCGGCAAACTGGTGTAAACGCTGTGGCGACACCGCATGGTGGCGCGGCGACGGCGGCGACTAGTCCGCAGTGGGCGGAAAGGGTCGATGCAATTCTCGGCCCCCTCGTCGAGATTCCATCGGCAGTGCTCGTGGTTGCCGAAATCATCGTGCTGTTCACCGGCGTGGTCGCTCGCTACGGGCTGGACAGCCCGCTCGTCTGGTCCGACGAGCTGGCATCCATCCTGTTTCTCTGGCTCGCCATGCTGGGGTCGGTAGTTGCGCTGCGGCGCGGCGAGCACATGCGGATGACGGCGCTGGTCGGCCGTGTCGGCGCGAGCGGGCGTGCGTTCCTTGAAGTCGTGGCGATGGCGGTTCCGCTCGTGTTTCTTGCGGTGATGGTGCGGCCCGGCTTCGACTACGCCAGCGAGGAGGGATTCGTCACCACGCCGGCGCTGCAATTGCCAGGCTCCTGGCCGGCGGCGGCGTTTCCCGTGGGCGCGGCGTTGATGCTGCTCATGTCGCTGTTGCGGCTGGCTCGCGTCGGCAACTGGCGACTGGTCGCCGGCGCATGCGGCATGGTCGGCGGGATCATGCTCGCCTTCCTCGCCGCTGGCCCGATGTTCCGGTCGCTGGGTAACCTCAACCTGGTGATCTTCTTTGTCGTGCTGGTGGCGGCGATGGTGCTGAGCGGCGTGCCGATCGCTTTTTCATTCGGACTTGCAACCTTTGGCTACCTTGGCCTTGCCGCGCACATTCCGCTGATGGTGCTGGTTGGGCGGATGAATGAGGGGATGTCGCAGCTCATCCTCCTCGCCGTGCCGCTCTTCGTTATCCTCGGCATGCTCATGGAGATGACCGGCATCGCCCAGGCGATGGTGCGCTTCCTGGTCAGCGTGCTCGGCCATGTCCGTGGCGGGCTCTATTACGTGCTGGTTGGCGCGATGTACCTGGTTTCCGGCATCTCCGGCTCGAAGGCGGCAGACATGGCGGCAATCGCGCCCGTGCTGTTTCCGGAGATGAAGGCGCGCGGCGCGAAGCAGGGCGAGCTGCTCGCCCTGCTCGCGGCGACCGGCGCCCAGACAGAAACGATTCCGCCGAGCCTCGTGCTCATCACCATCGGTTCGGTCACGGGCGTGTCCATCGCCGCGCTGTTCACCGGCGGCCTGCTGCCCGGGCTGCTGCTCGGTCTCGTGCTCTGCTTTGTCGTGCGCCTGCGCCTGCGCGGCGCCGCGGCGGGAGCGGCCACGCCACGAGCGGCTTGGAGCGAAATGGGCCGCAGCTTCGTGATCGCGGTGCCCGGCCTCGCGCTGCCCTTCGTCATCCGCTACGCGGTGATCAGCGGCGCGACCACGGCGACCGAGGTTTCCACTATCGGCGTGGTGTATTCCGTGCTGGTCGGGCTGCTGATCTACCGCCGGTTCGATTGGGGGGCGGTGTTGCCGATGCTGGTGGAAACTGCGGCACTTTCCGGCGCGATCCTGCTCATCATCGGGGCGGCGACCGGCATGTCATGGGCCCTGACGCAATCAGGTTTCTCGCAGGACCTCGCTGCGGCGATGGGTGCGCTGCCCGGCGGCAGAGCGAGCTTTCTCGCGGTCTCCATCTTCGCCTTCGTCGTGCTTGGCAGCGTACTGGAAGGGATTCCCTCGATCGTGTTGTTCGGCCCGCTGTTGTTCCCCATCGCGCGCACACTCGGGGTCAACGAGATACATTACGCAATCGTGGTTGTGCTGGCGATGGGCGTCGGGCTGTTCTCCCCGCCGTTCGGTGTCGGCTACTACTCGGCCTGTGCGGTCAGCCGCATCAATCCCAATGAAGGGCTGAAGCCGATCGTCGGTTACCTCGTCGCGCTCGTGATCGGCCTAGCGGTCATCGCGGCGGTGCCGTGGATTTCAACCGGCTTTCTTTAGGCATTTGGGAAGCAGGCGCGCCAGACGATGAAGGCACAAACAACGGAAAGACAGAGGACTTCGTCATGAAACTTGGTCTCAGCAGTTATATGTATCGTTGGGCGGTTGGCACGCCGAATTTTTGTCCATCGCACCCTTTGCCTCTGTCAGAGATGATCGGCAACGCAGCTTCACTCGGGTGCTCCCTGCTTCAGATCGCCGACAGTAGCGAGCTGGTCGCCATGTCGAAGGCGCAGCTCATCGGCCTGCGTGGCCTGGCGGCCGACCACGGCGTCGAACTTCAGCTCGGAACCACCGGTGCGACTGCCGCCAAGCTTGACGTCTATCTGGCCATCGCGATCGAGCTCAAGGCAAATATCGTTCGGCTGGTGCTGCATTCGCCCGATATCGATCCTACGCCGAGTCTGTTCCGCGAAACATTGAGCCGGGCAGCGCCGGCGTATCTTGCTGCCGGGGTCACGATTGCGGTCGAGAACTACTTCCTGACGGCAAGCAAGGATCTTGCTGCGCTAATGGACCAGGTGAACTCCCCCGCGGTCGGAATTTGCCTGGACACGGCCAACTCGATCATCTGCCAGGAATGGCCGATGGAGACAGTCAATATTCTCGCGCCGTATGCTCGCAACGTCCACGTCAAGGACTACCGGTTGGTGCCTCACCCGGACGGAACCGGCGGCCATCTCATTGGTGCTCCACTAGGCGATGGCCGCCTTGATATCGACGCCTTGTTAGCGGCCCTCCGTAAGATTGGCCGGGACGACATCGCAGTGATTCTTGAGCAGTGGTGTCCGCGTGGGCCTGACGAAGAATCTACGGTTCAACTGGAGACAAGTTGGCGAGAGCAAAGCTATCGTTTTGCCGCAAAACGATTCAACTTTGGGTAACGATCTAATGGTGGACGTGCGTCTTGGTGGCGATCACTGAGGGTATGCGGCATGGGGCAAAAACCGGAAGGCAGAATTCCAACGGGTTGTCGGATGGAGTTTGAAAAACCAGGCTGATGTGGCCCCCGACCACCCGTTTGCGGCATTGCGGTGGGTCGCAGGACCAGCTGCTGACGCGAGCTTGCGGTGTGAATACGCACCACAACCGGGAACTCACCCCAAGCCGACGCCAGAAAGCTGAATTTGCAGCCGGAATCGGCAAACAGGTGGGGTCCCGTCGGCATGCCGGATTACACCGGCTCCCCGAGAACATACGTCCCGGCGAGTTTTTTGTGCCCACCCGACGCCGTTCGGGACCGGCTTCTGCCAGGCTTGCGCAATCGGCGGGTGGCGCCGAAAAGGCGATGCGCGCCTTGCTGGCGCTACATAGCGACG
>CAYWOW010000113.1:0-9152 GCA_964459005.1 uncultured Acetobacteraceae bacterium | reverse complement strand
TTAGCGGCCCAGGGCCTTGACGATGGTTTCAGTCATCTTCTTGGCGTCGCCGAACAGCATCATGGTGTTGGGGCGGAAGAACAACTCGTTCTGCACGCCGGCATAGCCCGTGGCCATCGAGCGCTTGACGAACAGCACCGTGCCAGCCTTCTCGACGTCGAGGATCGGCATGCCGTAGATCGCCGAGGTCTTGTCGGTCTTGGCCGCCGGGTTGGTCACGTCGTTGGCGCCGATCACATAGGCGACATCGGCGGTGCTGAACTCGTTGTTGATGTCGTCCATTTCGAACACTTCGTCGTACGGCACGTTGGCCTCGGCGAGCAGCACGTTCATGTGGCCCGGCATGCGGCCCGCCACCGGATGGATGGCGTATTTCACGTCCACGCCTTCCTTGATGAGCAGGTCGGCCATTTCGCGCACGGCGTGCTGGGCCTGCGCCACCGCCATGCCGTAGCCCGGCACGATGATGACCTTGGACGCGTTCTTCATGATGAAGGCGGCATCGTCGGCATTGCCGCTCCTGACGCTGCGCGTCTCCACGCCGCCGGCCGCGGCGGCCTCCCCGCCCTCGGTCCCGAAGCCGCCCAGCAGCACGTTGATGATGCTGCGGTTCATGCCCTTGCACATGATGTAGGACAGGATCGCGCCGGACGAGCCAACCAGCGCGCCGGTGATGATCAGGGCGAGGTTCTGGATGGTGAAGCCGATGCCGCAGGCCGCCCACCCCGAGTAGCTGTTCAGCATCGACACGACGACCGGCATGTCGGCGCCGCCGATCGGCATGATCAACAGGAAGCCGATGGCGACCGACAGGATGGCGAGCAGCCAGAACACGACCTGGTTGCCGCCGGTCACCACGAAGGCCACGATCAGCAGGAAGATCACCACGCCGATGCCGAGGTTGATCTTGTGCTGGTTGGGATAGACCAGCGGCGCGCCGCTCATCAGCCCCTGCAGCTTGGCGAAGGCGATGATCGAGCCGGAGAAGGTGATCGCGCCGATCGCCAGACCCAGCGACATCTCGATCAGGCTCTCGGTGAAGAGGTGACCGGGCACGCCGATGCCGAAGGCTTGCGGCGCGTTCAGGGCCGCGGCGGCGACGAACACGGCGGCGAGACCGACCAGCGAGTGGAAGGCCGCCACCAGTTGCGGCAGCGCCGTCATCTGGATCTTCCAGGCGATGACCGTGCCGATGCTGCCGCCGATGATGATGGCCAGCAGGATCAGCGGGATCGGCCCGCCGAACATGCCGTGCTGGGCGAAGGTCACCACAATGGCCACCGCCATGCCGGCCATGCCCATGATGTTGCCCTTGCGGGCGGTTTCCGGGTTGGACAGGCCACGCAGCGCCTGGATGAACAGGACGGCCGCGATCAGATAGAAAAGCGAGGTGAGGGAAGCGGACATGTCTGGGCCCTCACGCTTTCTTCTTGGATTTGAACATGGACAGCATCCGGTAGGTCACCAGGAACCCGCCGAAGATGTTCACGCTGGCCAGCGCCACCGCGAAAAAGCCGAAGCCCGTCGCCCACCCCGAAGTGGCCAGCCCGGTTGCCAGCAGCGCGCCGACGATGATGACCGAGGAAATGCCGTTGGTGAGCGACATCAGCGGCGAATGCAGCGCCGGGGTGACGTTCCAGATGACGTAGTAGCCGACGAAGACCGCCATCAGGAAGACGGCGAACAGGAACACGATCGGCTCGACCGCCTGAGCGGCGGTCTCAACGCCGGCAGCGTCCGCTGCCCGCGCAATAGTGCCTCCCGCCAGGGAGGTGGCCTGAGCGGCCAGATGGATCAGGTTCATCCTTGCCTTTCCTCCGGTTTCAGGCTGCCTGCTTGGGCAGGAAATCCGGGTGCACCACGGCGCCGCCGCGAGTCAGCAGCACGCCTTTGACGATATCGTCCTCAGCCGGAAGTTTCGGCGCCTTGCTTTCCTTGTCCCAGAAAGTCGTCAGGAAGGTCAGCAGGTTGCGCGCGTAGAGGTTGCTCGCGGCCACCGCGATGCGGCCGGGCCAGTTGCGATACCCGAGAACCCGCACGCCGTTCGCCGTGGTAATCGCCTCCCCGGGGACGGTTGCTTCGCAGTTGCCGCCGGCCTCGGCGGCGAGGTCCACCACCACGCTGCCGGCCTTCATCGCCGCCACCATGGCGGCGGTGACGATGACCGGAGCCTTGCGGCCCATGACCAGGGCGGTGGTGATGACGACGTCGTTCTTGGCCACCGTGCTGGCCATCAGCTCGGCCTGCTTGCGGCGGAACTCGTCGCTCATTTCCTTGGCGTAGGCGCCGGTCTGCTTGGCCGTCTCCTCGTCCTCGACGCCGACGAAGGTGGCACCGAGCGAGGCGATTTCCTGTTTCGCCGCCGGCCGCACATCAGTCGCCGACACGATCGCGCCAAGGCGCCGCGCGGTGGCGATGGCCTGCAGCCCGGCGACGCCGGCGCCGACCACGAACACGCGTGCCGGCGGCACGGTGCCGGCCGCCGTCATCATCATCGGGAAGCCCCGCTCGAACGCGGCGGCGCCCTCGATCACGGCGCGGTAGCCGGCCAGGTTGGCCTGGCTGGACAGCACGTCCATGCTCTGCGCGCGGGTGATGCGCGGCAGCAATTCCATCGCGACGGCGTCGATGCCGGCCTCGGCGAGCGAGGCCACCAGCCCCGGCTCGCCGCCATGGGCGCCGGCAATGCACACCAGCAGGGTGCCGCGCTCGATCAGGCCGCGCTGCTCGGGCGCCGGTGGGCGGACGGCGAAGACGATGCCGGCCCCCGCCAGCGCGGCGGCGGCATCGGCGGCAATCTCGGCGCCGGCGGCCTGGTAGTCGGCATCGGAGATGGCGGCGCTTGCGCCAGCTCCGCTTTCAACCGCAACGGTCATTCCCAGGCCGATCAGCTTCTTCACCGTCTCGGCAGTCGCCGCGACACGCGTCTCGGAGTCGGCGCGCTCCTTCAGCACCGCAAGGCGCATCGGAATTCCTTTCGTGCTGGCGGGGAAGGCGGGGTAACTGCCGCCCCGTCGGTGAGGTAGACACCATGCCCGGGCGGGCATGGGCTCGCAAGAGGGGTTCGTTCCGGGCTGTTGGACGGCCCGGACGACCGGTTATACGCCTTCGCGCGCATCATGTGCGTGTTCCAGTGCGGTGAACGGCGGTTGCGCCGCCTTGTGGCGTGGACTCACCGTTGCGGCTTTGATCCATGTCAAGGCAAGCCATGCCGATGACAGGATTCACACCTGCGTCAAACCGCAAGTCCTGGCCTCGGTGGTCGCTCGGGCCGCGCTAGCGGTGCCAGCCGCCGCCCCAGCCGCCGCCCCAGCCGCCGTGGTAGCCGCCGCCCCAGCCGCCGCCGCGCCAGCCGCCACCCCAGCCCCAGCCCCAGCCGCCAACGACGACCGGGCCATAATAGTCGGGGCCATAATAGTAGGGGTAAGGCGCCGCATAGCCGTAGGCCGGCACGCCGTACGGCGCCGGCCCGTAGCCGGGCTGCTGCACCGTGTAGCCGCCGGCGACCATGCATTGCGCGTAGGTCATGTCGTAGCGCTGTTGCATCGCGCCGGCGGAAAGCTGGGCGTTGTTTGCTCCCGCGGCGCTGCCGAGCAGCAGGCCGCTCGCGCCGCCGATCGCGGCGCCCGCCCCGACCTGGCCGACCGTCGAGCCGATGGCGGCCCCGGCGGCGGCACCCAGGGCCGTGCCGACCACGGCACTGCCGACCGCGCTATCGGTTGCCGCCTGCGCCGGGTTGCCCTGGCCGATCTGCGCCGAGGCGTAGGCGCGGCAGGCGGCGTCCCGACCCTGGAACTGGGCGAAGTCCTCACCCTGCTTCGGCATGGCCATGACGCTCGGACCGGCGGGCGGCGGCACGACACACGCCGCGAGCGCGAGCGGAGCGATCAGGGCGGCGGTACGGACGATGCGAGACATGACAGCCTATCCTTCTGGGGTCACAGCGCGTCAGGTGACAACAAGTTACCACTCATAGCCCATGCTGTCCCCTGCGCAGGCCCGGATGGCCCATGGGCCATGGAAGGCAAATCCCGTGCCAGATGACACTATACGGAAATCACTGCGTTTTATCTCAGCCTGGGCGGCCGGATCGTCCGGCTCCACGACGCGGCCTGTCCGGCTTCCGGACGGTTCCAGGTATCGTCCCGCTCAGCCCTCGCCGAGCGTGCCCGGCACGCCCGATTCCGCCAGCGCCGTCGCCTGCCGGGCGGCCAGCGCCGCGTCGTCGAAATCGGCGATCAGGCCGTGGAACATGCGGCTCCAATTCAGCTCGGCCTTCAGGCGTTGGAACACGCTGCCCAGCCCGATCGCGCTGCGGTCCATCAGCACGAACTCGCGCGGCGGCATCACCCCGCCGGTCCGCTTCAGCCCGCGGTGCACGCGCGCGGCGATGGCGCGGGCGTAGTTGGGGTCCTCGGTCGGCTGGATGCGCCGCACCCGGTCGTCCAGCAGCGGCTCATACAGGAAGCGCGCCCACTCGTTCAGCACGTCCATCTGCTCGCGGCCAAGGTTGGCAAAGCCCCAGCTCGTATAGGCGTGGTGCGCCTTGTCCATGTCCTCGTCGCGCACCGCCTCGAACAGGTCGATCACGCCGCGCACGAATTTGGCGCCGAACACCCGGATGGCGCCGAAATCCAGCAGGTTCACCGTGCCATCCGGCCGCACCTGGTAGTTGCCCATGTGCGGGTCGCCGTGCAGGATGCCGTAGCGGTAGAGCGGCACATACCAGGCCCTGAACAGCGCCTCGGCGATCCGGTTGCGCTCGTCCTGCGAGGGGTCCTCCTCCAGCCGGGCGAGCAACGGCCGCCCTTCCAGCCAAGTCATGGTCAGCAGCCGGTGCGTGCAGTAGCCCGCGATGGGCATCGGCACATGCACCGTCGGCTCGCCCGCCAGCATGAGGTGATACAGCCGCATCTGCGCGGCCTCGCGCACGTAGTCGAGCTCCTCGCGCAGCCGCTCGGACAGCTCCTTGAGAATCTCGTCCTGGCGGATGGCGCCGTCCATGCGCTGATAGACCGCCATGGCCAGCTTCATCTGCCGCAGATCGCCATCGACCGTGCTCGCCATGTCGGGGTACTGCAGCTTGCAGGCGACCTCAGCGCCGTTGGGCAGGCGCGCCCGGTGGACCTGGCCGAGCGAGGCCGCCGCCGCCGCCGCCTGCCCGAAGGCGGCGAATTTCGCCTGCCAGTCCGCTCCCAGCTCGCCCTGCATGCGCCGGCGCACGAAGGCCCAGCCCATCGGCGGCGCGTTCGCCTGCAATTGCGCGAATTCGGCGGCGTACTCGGCCGGCAAGGCGTCCGGCACGGTGGCAAGGAACTGCGCCACCTTCATCAGCGGACCCTTCAGCCCGCCCAGGATCACCTTCAGGTCCTCGGCGTGGGCGGTGCGGTCCGTCTTCACCCCGAAGGCGCGGGCGCCCACCATCCGCGCGGCGATGCCGCCGACCGCGCCGGAGGTCCGCACCATGCGGCGGAACTCGCCGAACAGGGTGGACCGGTCCTCGGCATCCGCCATCAGGCCGCCGCCTCGAGTTCGTCGATGAAGCCGGCGATGACGTCCAGGCCGCGCCGCCAGAAGCCCGGATCGGAGGCATCCAGGCCGAACGGCGCCAGCAGTTCCCGGTGGCGGAGGGTGCCGCCGGCGCGCAGCATGTCGAGGTACTTGGCCTGAAACCCCGGATGGCCGGACTGGAACACGCCGTACAGCGCATTCACCAGGCAATCGCCAAAGGCATAGGCATAGACGTAGAACGGCGTGTGCACGAAATGCGGCACATAGGCCCAGAACACTCCGTATTCCGGGGTGAACTCGAACGCCGGTCCCAGGCTTTCGGTCTGCACCTGCATCCACAGCTCGCCGATCCGTTCGCCCAGCAGCTCGCCCGACCGCCGCTCGTCGTGCAGCAGCGTCTCGAAGCGGTAGAAGGCGACCTGCCGCACCACCGTGTTCAGCATGTCCTCGACCTTGGCGGCCAGCATGATCCGCCGCCGCGCGGGATCGGTCTCGCCGTCCAGCAAGGCGCGGAACGTCAGCATCTCGCCGAACACGCTGGCGGTCTCAGCGAGCGTCAGCGGGGTGCCGGCCATCAGGCAGCCCTGCCGGCCCGCCAGCACCTGGTGCACGCCATGCCCGAGCTCGTGGGCCAGCGTCATCACGTCGCGCGTGCGGCCGTGGTAGTTCAGCAGCAGGTAGGGGTGGACCGACGGCACGGTGGGATGGGCGAAGGCGCCGCCCGCCTTGCCCGGGCGCAGCGTCGCGTCGATCCAGGGCCGCTTGAAAAAGCGCCTGCCGATGTTGGCCATCTCGGGCGAGAAGGCGGCATAGGCGCCCAGCACCTGGTCGCGCGCCTCCGGCCACGAGACCTCGCGGTCGTCATCGCCGGGCAGCGGGGCGTTGCGGTCCCAGTGCTGAAGTTTCGCCAGCCCCAGCCATTTCGCCTTGAGCGCGTAGTAGCGGTGCGCCAGCCGCGGAAAGTCGCCGACCACCGCCGCCACCAGCGCGTCCACCACCTCGTCCTCGACCATGTTGGCGCGGTTGCGGTAGCTGCCGGGGCGCGGATAGCGCCGCCAGGTGTCGACGATCTCCTTGTCCTTGGCCAAGGTATTGGTGACCAGCGAGAACAGCCGGAGGTTGGTCCCGAACGCCTCGCCGATGGCGCGGCCGGCCGCCTCGCGCACCGCGCGGTCGCGGTCGGACAACAGGTTGAGCGCGCCGCTGACCGTCAGTTCCTCGCCGCGCACGCCGATGCGCATGGCGGCGATGGTTTCGTCGAACAGCCGCGACCAGGCGGCAGCCCCGGTCACTTCCTTCTCGTGCAGCAGCTTCTCCGCCTCGTCGGAGAGCTGGTGCGGGCGGAACACCCCGAGGTCGCGCAGCCAGGGCCGCCAGCGCGCCAGGGCCGGGTCCGCGAGACGGGACTCCAGCGCCGCCTCCTCCAGCCGGTTCAGTTCCAGGGTGAAGAACAGCACATGGGTCGAGATGGCGGTGACCCGCTCGTTCATGGACTGATAGAAACGGCCGATCGCCGGGTCGTTCGAATCGCCGCTGAACAGCAGTTGGGCGTACGACATCGCCCGCCCCAGCACCTCCTCGATGCGCTCGTAATCGGCGATGGCGCCGGCCAGGGCGGCGGCGGAATGCGCGGCCAGGCGCCCGGCATGGGCGGCGGCGAAGGCGCGGGCATCGGCCTCGGCACGGTCCAGGTCGCGGGCGATGGTCGGGCTGTCGGGCGACGGATAGAGGTCGCGCAGGTCCCAGCTCGGCAGCGCGCCAGCTCCGGTGATTGCGTCAGGCATGCGAATGTTGTGTCCTGTCCATCTGGTCGCGCGTGCAGACATAAGTTATGCGGGAGAGACGTCAAAGGGCCGAGGCGGCATAGGGGAGGAGCGGGACCGCCGTGGTCCTGCGCGGGGATATCGGATTGGACAGCGTGCAGCGGATACCTGATCTGCCGGAGTGGCCGAATCTGCCGGCGATGATGTTCGACCGGGCGCGCCAGTGGCCGGACCGGCCGATGCTGCGCGCGTGGGGCCACGACGCCTGGCGCGGCCTGACCTGGGGCGCCTTCGCCCGGCAGGCCGCCAGTGTCGCGCGGGCGATGCGCGCCGCCGGCGTGGCGCCGGGCGACCGGGTGATGATCGTGTCGGAGAACCGGCCCGAATACCCGATCGTCGAAACCGCCCTGATGGCGATCCGCGCGGTGCCGGTGCCGACCTTCACCACCAACACGGTGGACGACCACGCCCATATCCTGCGCGACTCGGGCGCCCGCGTGGCGGTGGTTTCGACCGCCCTGCTGGCCAGCCGGGTGGCCGTGGCCGGCCCGCTCAACCTGCTGGTGGTCATGGAGCCGTTTTCCTACCCCGCGCTGGCCGTGGCCCCCTGGTCGGCGCTGATCGCCGACACCAGCGACCCCGGCGACGTCGCCGCGGCCGCCGCCACGATCCCCGCCGATGCGCTGGCCTGCCTGATCTACACCTCCGGCACGGCCGGCCTGCCCAAGGGGGTGATGCTGCCGCACCGCGCGATCCTGTCGAACTGCCACGGCGCCTATGAGGTGCTGGCCAAGCTGCCGTATTGCCCGCAGGAGATCTACCTGTCGTTCCTGCCGGTGGCGCACAGCTACGAACACACCGCCGGCCAGTTCTTCCTGCTCGGGGCCGGCGCCGAGGTGGTCTACGCCCGCGGGGTCGAGCATCTGGCGGCGGACCTGCTGACGGTGCGGCCGACTATCATCACCATGGTGCCGCGCATCCTGGAGGTGATCCGCAGCCGCATCCTCGCCCAGGTGGTGCGCCAGCCCGCCTGGCAGCGCTGGCTGTTCGACCAGGCCCTCGCGCTGGGCCGCCGCCGGGCCGAGGGCGAGCACCTGTCGTCCCTGGCGGCGCTGGCGGACGCCATCCTCGACCGGCTGGTGCGCCGCCGGGTGCGGGCCCGCTTCGGCGGCCGGCTGCGCGCGGCCGTCTCGGGCGGGGCGCGGCTGGAACCCGAGGTGGGGAGCTTTTTCCTCGGCCTCGGCGTGGCGCTGCTGCAAGGCTATGGGCAGACCGAGGCGGGACCGGTGATCGCGGTCAACGCGCCGGGCGCCACTCGCATCGAGACGGTCGGCCGGCCGCTGCGCGGGGTGGAACTGCGCATCGCCGCGGACGGCGAGATCCTGGTCCGCGGCGACCTGGTGATGCTGGGCTACTGGGGCCGGCCGGACGAGACGGCGGCGGCGATGCAGGAGGGCTGGCTGCACACCGGCGATATCGGCGAACTGGACGCCGACGGCTACCTGCGCATCACCGACCGCAAGAAGGACATGATCGTGCTGTCCGGCGGCGAGAACATCTCGCCGGCCCGCATCGAGGGCATGCTGATCGCGGAAGCCGCGATCGCGCAGGCCGTCGTCCTGGGCGAGGGACGGTCAAGCCTGACGGCGCTGGTGGTGCCCGCCGAGGGCTACGACGAGATGGCGGCGGCGGTGGCGGTGAGCAGTGTCAACAAGCGCCTGTCGGTGACCGAACGCATCCGCCGCCACGCCGTGGTGGCGCCGTTCACCATCGACAACGGCATGCTCACGGCCACCCACAAAATCCGCCGCCACGTGGTGACGCAAGAACACGCCGCGCTGCTGGAGATGCTGGGGGTCTGAGCGCGTCCCGGCCTAG
>CAYWOW010000112.1:0-9299 GCA_964459005.1 uncultured Acetobacteraceae bacterium | reverse complement strand
AGGGCGTCCGGGTCGGCCGGCCGGCGCGCCAGCACCTCCACGGTGCCGATCTCGGTCCCCACCAGGTCGCGCGGCACCTCGATGTAGACCGGAAGCGAAAATTCCTGGGCGCTGCGCAGCACGCGGGCGATCTCGCCGGCGGCGCGGGCCGGGTCGTCCAGGATGGCCTGGTCGCAGGTGATTTCGCGGAACACGCGGGACTGCGTGTCGAGCGCGCGCGACATGTGATGCAACTGCCAGCCCGCGGCGCCCTCGGGGAGACCGGGCGCGCCCGACACCACCACCACCGGCGAACGCTCGGCGAAGGCGCCGGCGATCGGGTTGACGAGGTTGAAGGCGCCGGCGCCCCAGGTGACCACGGCGACGGAAATGGAACCGTGGAAGCGTGCCGCCGCGTCGGCCGCGAAACCCACCGCCGGCTCGTGGCTCAGCGTGTAGCAGGGCAGCGTGCCGCTCTCCTCGATGACCTTGAACAGGGGCAGCACGAAGTCGCCGGGGATGCCGAAGATCTCGCGGGCGCCGTGGGCGCGGAGCGCGTCGAGCAACGCTTGTCCGAGTTTGGGCATGACAGGCACCTCGGTCGTTTGGCTCGTCATAGCCGGCGCTGACCGGATTGGGAATGAGACCCTTGGCGCCTGCCGACGGCAGGATCGGGTTAGCGGCCCGCGCGCCCCGCAACAGCCAGGCAAGGCGCCAGCAACGACCTCAGCCGCGCCGCGTCGGTGGCCGTGACGGCCAGCGTGGCGATGATCGGCACGCCCCCGGGCCTCGTGCTTTCCTGCCGCCAGACCAGCGTGCCGGACCCTGCGACGACCTCGCGCAGCACCGTCGCGACAGCGGCGAGGCGGCGCGCATCGCCACGCAGGCCGGAACTCACCCCGAGGTGAAAGCTCTGGTCCGCTTCGGCGCCGATCCATCCGGCGGCCGCGAACCTCGCCCGCATCACGCCGCCCTGGCCGGTCGCCGCAAGGATGGTGCGCTCCCCGGCATTGGCGTCGGGTCCTTCGAAATCATCGAACGGAAAGGCGGAGGCGAGCCCTTCGTAGCCAGGCACGGCCAGTTCGACCGCAAGCACGCCGGTGACCTTCGGGTCGTCATTCGACGTGCATATGAAATCGAAACGAACGTCGCGGACATCCGTGCCGGTCTGGGCCCGGCCGGGCAGGACAAGCTCTCCCGGGACCTGCGCGCGCCCGACCGGCGCGGGCGGCAGGCCGGCGGTCAGGCCGGCGGTCAGCAGGGCCAGTGCGATAAGTCGCATGATGCCGTCCCTATTCGGTGCCGTGCCCCAGATAAAGCTCGACGATGCGCGGGTCGGATGCCAGTTCCGCGCTCGGCCCCTGCAGCGTGATCCGCCCGGTTTCCAGAACATAACCATAGTCGGCGACCTGCAACGCCGCGCGGGCGTTCTGCTCGACCAGGAGAATCGCCACCCCGGTCCGGCGCAGCTCGGTGATGGTCTGAAAAATGTCGCGCACGATCAGCGGCGCCAGACCCAGGCTGGGTTCGTCCAGCATCAGCAACGCCGGCCGCGCCATCAGCGCGCGGCCCATCGCCAGCATCTGCCGCTCGCCACCCGACAGGGTGCCGGCCTGCTGCTGCCGGCGCTCCTTCAGCCGCGGGAAAAGCGCGAAAATATCGTCCAGCGCCCGCGTGGCGGCCGCCCGTCCCTCCGCCCGGTGGCGGAAGGCACCAAGCCGGAGATTGTCCTCCACGGTCATGCTGGTGAACAGTTCGCGGCGTTCCGGCACCAGCGACATGCCGGCCTGTACGCGCGCCGCCATGCGGATGCCGCGCACGTCCTCGCCACCGAAGCGGATACGTCCCTGCACCGGCAGCATGCCCATCACCGCGTTCAACAAGGTGGACTTGCCCGCACCGTTCGGCCCGATGACCGTCACGATGCTGCCGGCCGCAACCCCGAACGATACGCCGGAAACCGCGGGGATGCCGCCATAGGCGACCGACACGCCGTCAAGCTCGAGCACGAACGTCATGTCACGCCGCCCAGATAGGCCTCGATCACGGCCGGATCGCTGCGCACGCAGTCCGGCGTGCCCTCGGCCAGCTTGGTGCCGAAATCCATCACCACCAGCCGGTCGGTGACGCTCATCACGAACTCCATGTCGTGCTCGACCAGCAGGATCGTCATGCCCTCGCCCTGCAACCGGCGCAACAGCGCGGCGAGTTCCGCCTTTTCGCTGTGGCGCAGCCCGGCGGCCGGTTCATCGAGAAGAAACAGCACCGGGTCGAGGCAGAGCGCGCGGGCGATCTCCACCACGCGCTGCTGGCCGAGCGGCAGGCTGGTCGCCAGCCGATCGGCATGCGGCGCCAGCCCGACCCGGGCCAGTTGGCGGGCCGCCTCGGCGTAGAGCCGCGCCTCCTCGGCGCGGTCCAGCCGCAGCACGCCGCGCAGCGGCCCCGCGCGGCCGCGCAGATGCGCGCCGATCACCACGTTCTCGATCACCGACATGCTCGCCACCAGCTTCACGTGCTGGAAGGTGCGCGCAATGCCGAGCCGCGCGATCGCCCGGGCGCTCAGGCCCATCAGCGACCGGCCGAGAAATTCGACCGCTCCCGCGCTCGGCCGATCCACCCCGGTCAGAAGATTGAAAGTCGTGCTCTTGCCCGCTCCGTTCGGGCCGATCAGCCCGACGATCTCGCCGGCGGCGAGGGAAAAATCGAGGTCGTTCACGGCGTCCAGGCCGCCGAAGCTGCGGCTCAGGCCGTGCACCGCCAGAACGGGCGCCCCGCGCGGCGGCATGGCGCGCGGCGGCAGCCTGGCGGCGTCAGGCGGCGCGCGATGGGACCGCGGGCGGGCGCGGGCGATGTGCGGCCAGATGCCCTGCGGGGATGCCTGCAACGCCAGCACCAGGATGGCGCCGAACACGATGGTCTCGAAATTGCCCTGCGTGCCGATGAGCTTCGGCAGCAAATCCTGCAGCACGTCGTTCACCACCGTGAACAACCCGGCGCCCAGCAGCGCGCCGGGGATGTGCGCCGCACCGCCCACCACCGCCATCAGCAGGTAATCGATGCCGGCGTTCAGCCCGAATGGCGTGGGGTTCACGGAGCGCTGCATGTGCGCATACAGCCAGCCCGCGAAGGCGGCCAGCACGGCGGCGTAGACGAACGCCAGCATGCGCGCGCGCGGCGTATTGACCCCGAAACTCGCCGCCGCCAGCGCCCCGCCGTGCAGCGTGCGGATGGCACGGCCGGCGCGGCTGTCCAGCAGGTTGCCGGTGGCCAGCGCCGCCAGCACCACGCCGATCCAGATGACGGTGAAATACAGCCGCCCGTCGACCAGCCTGACCGCGCCGAACGACAGCGGCGGGATCGCGGAAATGCCGTCGTTGCGGCCGAACAGGTCGAGATTGGCGAAGGTATAGTAAAGGCTCACCGACCAGGCGATGGTGCCGACGGCGAGATAGTGACCGGACAGCCGCAGCGTGATCGCGCCGATCGCCAGCGCCGCCACCGCGCTGACCACGAGCGCGGCCGGCAGCGTGAGCCATGGCGACATCCCGGCGTGCACCGTGAGAATGGCCGTCGTGTAAGCGCCGAACCCGACAAAACTCGCCTGGCCGAACGAGGTCATGCCGCCCACGCCGGTCAGTACCACCAGCCCGATGACGACAATCGCGGCAATGCCGATGTAGTTGGCCAAGGTTACCCAGAACGGCGGCACACCCGGCAGCCATGGCAGCAGAAAGCACAGCAGCAGCGCCGGCAGCGGCCACAGGATGCGCCAGCTCATTCCTCGTCCTCCGCCGCGCCGCGGCGCAGGCTGCGCCACAGCAGCACCGGGATGATCGCGGTGAATACGATCACCTCCTTGAACGCGCTGGCCCAGAACGAGGAGAAACTTTCCAGCACGCCCACCGTCAGCGCCGCCAGCGCCGCGGTGGGATAGCTGACCAGTCCGCCGATGATGGCGGCGGTAAATCCCTTCAGCCCGATGATGAAACCGGTATCGTAGTAGATGGTGGTGAGCGGCACGATGAGGATGCCGGACAGCGCGCCGATCGCGCCGGCCAGGGTAAAGGCGATCTCGCCGGACTGCGCCGTGCCGATGCCGACCAGCCGCGCCCCCATCCGGTTCACCGCGGTGGCGCGCAAGGCCTTTCCATACAACGTGTATTCGAAGAATCCGTAGAGCGCGATGATCAGGGCAAGCGTCAGCCCGACGATCCACAGCGACTGCCCGGGCACGGTGAGCGGTCCGATGGACAGGCTGGCATCGGAGAAGCCGGCGGCGCGCGATCCTTCCGCCCCGAAGAACACCAGCCCCAGGCCGACCAGGGCGAGATGCACGCCGACCGCCGCAACCAACAGGACGAGCACGGAAGCATGGGAAAGCGGGCGGAATGCCAGCCGATACAAATAGGGCGCCATCGGCGTCACGATCAGCAGCGCCAGCAGCGCCTGCAGCAACACGCCGGGATGCAGCGGCGCCACCTGGCGCGTCACCAGCAACACCACGACCGGAAGCCCCAGGGTGGCGGCCACCAGGCGCACCGTGCCGCGCGACCGCAGGGTGCGCCGTTGCGACCACAGCGAGGCGAGGCAGGCGGCGGCGCCCAGGCCGCACAGCAACCACACGCTGCCCGGCATCTGCCCGGCATCGAGCGCCGCATAGGTCAGCGCGCCATAGGCGACGAACTCACCCTGCGGAATGAACACCACGCGCGTGACGGCGAACACCAGCACCAGCGACAGCGCCAAAAGCGCATAGATGGCGCCGTTGACGATGCCGTCCTGCACGAGGATCAGAACAATCGTCGGGTCCATCACCGCGGCTTTGCGCCCGCACTCCTTGCGTCAAGGAGTGCGGGGCTACGCTCTGGCATTTTCAGGGCAGCAGCTTCCACGCGCCGTCCTTGATTGTCACCATGACCCGCGCGCGGGCGTCGAAGCCGTTATGGTCCTGCGGGGAGGTGGTGGCGATGCCGTGGTCGAGCACCAGGCCCTTTTCCTGCTCCAGGGCATCGCGCAGGGCGGCGCGGAATTCGACAGTGCCCGGCTTGCCCTTTGTCAGCGCGGCCGGAATGGCGGCCTGCACCATCAGGAAGGCGTCATTGGCGTGCGCCCCGAAGGCGGTCGCCGAGCCCGGACCGTTGGCCGCCTCGTAGCGATGGATGTAGTCCAGCGCGACCGGCTTGACCGGGTTGGAATCGGGCAGCTGCTCGGCCACCACGAACGGGCCGACCGGCAGGAAGGTGCCTTCCACATCCTTGCCGCCGACGCGCAGGAAGTCGGCATTGGCGGCGCCGTGGGTCTGGTAATAGAGCCCCTTGTAGCCGCGCTCCTTCAGCGTCTTCTGCGGCAGCACCGCCGGCGTGCCGGCAGCGCCGATCAGCACGGCGTCCGGCTTCGCCGCCATGATCTTCAGAACCTGCCCGGTGACGCTGGTGTCGGTGCGGGCGTAGCGCTCCGCGTCCACCACGCGGATGCCGTGTGACGCGGCGACGCGCTCGGTTTCGGTCTGCCAGCCGTCGCCGTAGGCGTCGTTGAAGCCGATGAAGGCCAGCGTCTTCACCCCCTGCTGCGCCATGTGGTCGGCGATGGCGTCGGCCATCAGGCTGTCGTTCTGCGGCGCCTTGAACACCCAGTATTTCTCCGGCGTCATCGGCTGGATCAGCGAGGCCGAGGCGGCCAGCACGATCAACGGCACGTGCTTCTCGGCCGCCACCGTGCTCATGGCCGCCGAGGCCGGCGTGGCGGAGGAGCCGACCATGGCGTCCACGTTGTTCTCGTCGATCAGCTTGCGCATGTTGGCGACGCCGCGGGTGGCGTCGGTGCCGTCGTCGAGGACGAAATATTCCATGTCCTGGCCGGCGATCTGCTTCGGCAGGATGCCCACGGTGTTGCGCTGGGGAATGCCCAGCGAGGCGGCCGGTCCGGTCGTCGACACGCTCATGCCGATGCGGATCGTGTCCGCCGCGGCAACCGACGCGGACAGCGCCGTGCAGGCCAGGGCGCCGAATAAGACAGCGGCACGAAACGTTGTCATGACGTTCTCCTCCCAATGCGAACGCGGCCGCAACCGCCTCGTGCCGGGGGGCAAATGGCGACGGCATCGTAGCGGGCGATGTGTAGTCCGGCACGATTTCGTGTCAATACATTGCCCTCGACCCAGTTGTGGGACCAGCCATGCCACGCATGACCACTGCCGAAGCCACCGTCGATGCCCTGCTCCGGCACGGCATAGACACGCTGTTCGCCCTGCCCGGTGTGCACAACGACCATCTGTTCGACGCGGTGCACCGCAGCGCCGGCCGGATGCGGGTGCTGCATCCGCGGCACGAGCAGACCTCGGCCTATATGGCGCTCGGCGCCGCGCTGGCGACCGGGCGGGCGCAGGCCTATGCCGCGGTGCCGGGACCCGGCATCCTGAACACGGCGGCGGCGCTGCTGACCGCCTACGGCACCGGCGCGCCGGTGCTGGCCCTCGCCGGCCAGGTGCCCGCGGACGCGATCGGCCGGGGCTGGGGCCATCTGCACGAGCTGAACGACCAGCTTGGCCTGCTCCGCCACATGGTGAAGTTCGCCGCGCGCATCCCCTCGGCGGGGGCGGCGCCGGGGCTGGTGGCAGAGGCGGTGCGGGCGGCGCTGAGCGGCCGGCGGCAGCCCGTGGCGCTGGAATGCGCCATCGACGTGTGGGGTCGGCCGGGCCAGGCCGTGCCGGTGGAGCCGTTGCCGCCGTGCCGCCCGGAAGTGGACGCCGATGCGGTGACCGAGGCGGCCAGGCTGCTGGGTGCGGCCAGGCGGCCGATCATCATCGCCGGCGGCGGCGCGCTGGAGGCCGGCCCCGAACTGCTGGCGGTGGCGGAAATGCTGCAAGCGCCCGTGGTGACCTATCGCCGTGGCCGTGGCGTGGTGCCGACCACGCATCCGCTCGCCGTCTCGCTGCCGGTCGGCCACCGCCTGTGGAAGGACGCCGACGCGGTGCTGGGCGTCGGCACGCGCCTGCATTTCGCCCAGTCGGTGTGGGGCACCGACCCGGAGCTGAAAATCGTCCGCCTCGACATCGACGCCGAGGAGATTTCCCGGTTCCGCCGCCCCGACGCCGCGGTGCTGGCCGATGCCGCCGACGGGCTGCGCGCCCTGCTGGCCGCCCTGCCCCAGCATAACCGTGCCCGTCCGCCGCGCGAGGACGTCGTCGCGGCGCAAGCCTGGTTCGCCGGACGGCTGACCCGCATGGAACCGCAGATGGGCTTCCTGCGCGCGCTCCGCGCCGCCCTGCCCGAGGACGGGGTGGTGGTGGAGGACGTGACGCAGGTGAGTTTCCTGGGCCGGCTGGCCTTCCCGGTGGCGGCGCCGCGCCGCTATATCTCGCCGGGTTACCAGGACAATCTGGGCTGGGGCTACGGCGCGGCGCTGGGCGTGCAGGCGGCGCTGCCCGATCGCGCCGTGGTGGCGATCTGCGGCGATGGCGGATTCATGTATCAGGCGCAGGAACTGGCCACCGCCATGCGCCACGCGCTGCCCGTGGTGGCGGTGGTGTTCGACGACGGCGCCTTCGGCAACGTCCGCCGCATCCAGGCCGAGCATTTCGGCAACCGGTTCATTGCCTGCGACCTCGCCAATCCCGATTTTTTCGACTTCGCCCGCAGCTTCGGCGCCAATGCGTTCCGTGCCACCGACGAGGCCAGCCTGCTGGCGGCGTTGCGCGAGGCCCTGGCGGCGCGGGCGCCGGCACTGGTGCACGTGAAGGTCGGCGAGATGCCGAGCCCGTGGGACATGCTGACACCGAGCCGCGTGCGCGGGCAGGAGGGTTGGCGCGTGGCGCTGCCTTAGGGTCCAAACCCAATTAGGAAGCGCTGCTGACGACCCAAGGCCGCCATTCGATCAGATCGGGGAACGCCACGTTCCAACCCGCAGTGGAGGTTGTGTGTAGCTTCACCCAGGTCCGCAGCGCACCCGCGTGGCGTGGCTCATCTGCTTACCAATGCGAGACGATCTCGTACTCGGCCATCCGCTTCGGCAGCATCTTCGCGCTAAGCAGCTCGACCCCTGGGACCAGCTCACCGCGCTCGATGCCTCGTGCGGCCAAGTCCTCCCGGATGACCAACACCGGGATCTTTCGCTTCTCGATGAGATCGACGATGTCATTGTCCATGCGTGGCGCCTGGGTCTGCTTCCACCCACCGATGGTGAGCCCTGGCGCGCCCTGCCCCGCGACCGCGTAGTTCACTGCGTTGCCGCGCAGCAGCACGGTGTGCTCGGCCCCCGCGCCCTGCATGGCGGCAAGCAGCCAAAGGATCGTGTCGTCCTGCTCTTCCATGACGGCCCGGTAGGCCGACTCGACGATGTTCAGCGTCTTCTTTGCCATGGGGTTCCTCACTTCGTCGGAATGGCGAGCACGTTGTCGGACGCTTCGCAGAACGCATGGAAATCGGCTGGAGAGCCCCGTCGGCCGGCGGCGAACTCGCCCACGCCGCGTTCGTCGACACACATGCCGCAGTTCACCCAGTCGACCTTGCCGCCGTTCTGCGCGGCAAGCGCCAGCAGGGCCACGACCTGATCCTTGGTCGTGGGGTGGTTCTCTTCGGCGACGTTCTTGCCATGCACCGGGTTTGGATGCGGTGCCTGCCTGGTAAAGGCCAAGCCGGACGCACCTTCGTAGGCAAACACGTTAAGGTTGTGTCCGCGTTGCGCCATGACGCCGAGGATGCGGAAGGCGGTCGTCAGGTTCTCCGACTCGTACGGCGGATCCATCAGTGCGATGGCGAAGGTTTTTTGCGGCATGTCCGTCTCCTAGTGCCAGAGAGTCTTGTGCCCGGCTTCCAGATGATCCACCACGATATCGATGGGCGCGATCTGGACACCGTCGAGCAGCCTGGTCATGCCTCGCTCCTTGAGCGCGAAGTCGTCGGCGAGTATCTTGACGCCGGAGCCCGCCAGCGCCCGAAGCTGCGGGGCACGCGCTGACGGCCGCGCCGCGAGCACCGCATTTTGCACCAGGAAAAGCGTCACTTGGTTGCCCGCTTCCGCCAGCCCGCGTGCCAGCTCGCAGTAGTACCTTACGTCGTTCGAATCGAAGGGATCCCTCGATTCGATCAGCAAATATTCCCCCATCTCGCTCCCCCTTGTTTGTTAGGCTTATCGTAGGCCCGTCACACACTTTCGCACAGTGTTGGCCGATCAGCCAGTCACGCCTTCGACACAGCCGGCTTCAGCGCGGCGTCGCAGCAGGCCGCCCGGCAGGTAATCGCGATAATTCGACCGGATCTGAACGTCCGCTCACCACCGAGGCTGTGTGGAAACGTCTGGCCGTGGTTCCCGAGAAAGTTGGT
>CAYWOW010000111.1:0-9327 GCA_964459005.1 uncultured Acetobacteraceae bacterium | reverse complement strand
GTGAGTAATTTCCGATCCTGACGCCGCACGCCTCCGACCCGTAGGGTTCCTCCGGATGCAATGGCAATTCCGCGTGCGCCAAGATCGGTCTCCATGCCCGACAAGACAATGAAACCCCGGTGGTTGAAATGAGTCGTTCTGTGGCGCCGGTCCAGCTCGGATCCGAGTTCAACGCCTTTCTGTTTGCGCCAATCGGTGACGAAAAAAACGGCATGGTGCTCAGCGTCCTCTCGGCGTTGGCCCGGCTGGGCGTCGATCCCTGGCGGGAAGCCACCGAATTGGCGCGCATGCCGCGGGCGGCGGCAAACCAAAGATTGACGTCCCTCATTGCGGCCCTTCCTGATGCGCCATCAACGAGGTCACAGCCCGGCACGATCGCCGATCGCCTGATCGCGCTCCTGCCACGCGGCGACAGTTCTTCCCTCGCGGCGCGCTCGACGTTGCTGGGCGCCAACACAGTACCGATTTCCCGGCGGGGCGCGAGAGTGCTGGCTGTCAATCTGCTCCTCCTCGCCGGCATGCTGTGCGCCCAATGGGCCTTGGTGAACCTCAAACCGCCGGCGGACGCGGACGCCATTCCGGCGCCTGCCTCCAGCACGACCCTCTCACCGGTCCCGCCGCCGGGCTCGGGCCAATGATGATCACGTCTTCCAGCTCAAAGGGGGCTTTTGGCTAACGAAGGCACGCTGAGGCCCTCGATGAATTCGAACATCGTTCTTTTTTGTGCCCTTGCCGCTCGGCTTCCATTTCAGTCCGAGAGGGACTGCCGGCCGCCTTGTGCCCGACCCTCACGTCGCCTCATGCCATCGCCCGACGCCAGAAACGCCGGAGTCGCGTTCCACAGCGCGATCACCCGCACCTCAGGATGAGCGGGGTTGTAGCTCAGGATACTGAGCGATGCCGTTCCCAGCAGAAAATGCTGTCCTTCGGTCACCGGCAATCCAATCCATCTCACCGTCAAAGCCAGTCCGAATTCACCATGGGAGAAAAGCGCGACGTTGCCGTCCATCGTGTCCAGAGTCGCAATCAGCCGGTCGGCGCGGGCGGACACCTGCTCCGGCATTTCGCCGCCGGGACAGCCGTCCCGAAAGACGTTCCAGCCCGGCCGCTTGATACGAATGTCTGACGACAGCATGCCTTCGTAGTCGCCGTAGTCCCACTCGGCCAGGTCCGGCTCGACTTCCGCCTGTGGCGCCAAGCCGACCAGCGCGCACGTCCGTCGCGCGCGTTGCCGCGGGCTGGTCAACACGCGCGCAAATTGAATACGCGTGAGCCAGGGGTTGAGGGCGCGCGCCTCGTCCTCGCCGTGCGCGGTCAGCGGAACGTCGGTACGGCCGGTGTGTTGGCCGGAGAGCGACCACTCGGTCTGGCCATGTCGGATCAGATACAGGCTCAACCGCGTCCCCCTCGCAGGCATCATGTCCGCTCCAGCGCCACTGTGTATTCACCATGAAGCGCGGCCTGGTTGCAACGCGCCCGATGCGCGAGAACATCCTGTGCCGCGGCCGCGCGCGATTCCCGGCCCCGCCAGATTTCCAGGGCCGGTTGCTGGATCGCGCGCGCAAACGAAAACACCAGCGGCCACGGCAGCCGCTCCGTCGCCGACGCCGCGATGATATTCATCGCGTTCAACCGGGCGGATGCCAACTCGGCGGACTGACCGCCCGACAGGAATGCGATCCCCGGAACGGCGGCGGGCACGACTCGGCGCAGGCATCGCACCGTCGCGACGGCCACTTCCGTCACCGTTTCCTGCCTGGCGCACCCTTGTCCTGGCAGCACCATGTTGGGCTTCAGGATCATTCCCTCCAGCATGACGCCCTGTGTGCTGAGCTCCATGAAGACGCACCGGAGCGTCTCCTCGGTGACCTCCCCGCATCGCTCCAGCGTGTGGTCGCCGGCCATCAGAACTTCCGGTTCGACAATGGGGACGAGCCCGGCTTCCTGGCACAACGCGGCATAGCGCGCCAAGGCGTGGGCGTTGGCCTCGCGACAGTCCCGGCTGGGAAGGCCGGCGGCTGGTGAAACGACCGCGCGCCACTTGGCAAAGCGGGCACCCATTTCAACATACTCCCGGAGCCGGTCTCGCAATCCGTCCAGACCCTCGGTTACCATTTCGCCGGGATGACCCGCAAGATCCTGCTCGCCGATGTCGACCTTGATGCCGGGAATGATGCCAGCCCCGACGAGAATCCCGACGAAGGACGCGCCGTCCGCACGATGCTGGCGAATCGTCTCGTCGTAGAGGATCGCGCCGCTAATGCTCTCGCCAAGACGCGGGGTCGTTACCAGCAATTCCCGCCACCCCCGCCTGGCTTCCACGGTTTGCGGAATTCCCACGCTGGCGAACCGCTCGTTGCAGGTGTGATTGCTCTCATCCATCGCCAGCAGGCCCTTGCCACTGCCCACCAACCCGCGCGCCGTGTCGATGAGATTTTGCGCGGTCATGTCGCCGCGCCCCACTTCCAGTTCCGGATCTCGGGCATGTCCTCGCCATGCCGGTCGATATAAAGCTTGTGCTCGACGAGTTTGTTTCGAACGATCTGCTTCAGATAGGCCCCCTTGCTGCCGAGATGCGGCAGGCGGTCGATGACGTCCTCGACGAGATGAAAGCGGTCCAGGTCGTTCTGCACGCGCATGTCGAAGGCGGTGGTGATCGTGCCTTCCTCCTTGTATCCGCGCACATGGAGGTTGCGGTTCGTCCGGCGATACGTCAGCCTGTGCACCAGCGACGAATAGCCGTGGAAGCCGAAGATGATGTGCTTGTCCTTGGTGAAGAGCGAGTCATAGTCCGTCTCGTTCAGCCCATGCGGGTGCTCGCTTGCGGATTGCAGCTTCATCAGATCGACGACGTTGATCACCCGGATCTTCAGCTCGGGCAGATGCTGCCGAAGGATCGACACCGCCGCCAGTATCTCCAGCGTCGGCGTATCGCCGCAACAGGCCATCACCACGTCAGGTTCGCCATCCTGGTCGTTGCTTGCCCATTGCCAGATGCCGAGCCCTTGCGTGCAATGCACGACCGCCTCGTCCATGGTCAGCCACTGCGGCAGCGCGTGCTTGCCGGCGACGACCACATTCACGTAGTGGCGACTGCGCAGGCAGTGATCGAATGTCGACAGCAGGCAGTTGGCGTCGGGCGGCAGGTAAATACGCACGATGTCGGCCTTCTTGTTGATCACGTGGTCGAGAAAGCCGGGGTCCTGGTGCGTGAAGCCGTTGTGATCCTGCTGCCAGACGTGGGAGGCGAGCAGATAGTTCAGCGAGGCGATCTTGCGGCGCCACGGCAGTTCCATCGTCACCTTCAGCCATTTCGCGTGCTGGCTGAACATCGAATCGACGATGCGGATGAACGCCTCGTAGCTGTTGAAAACGCCGTGCCGCCCGGTCAGCAGGTAACCTTCCAGCCACCCCTCGCTCTGGTGCTCGCTGAGCATCGAATCAAGAACACGGCCGGCGGGGGCGAGGAACTCATCGTTCTCGACCTTCTTCGCATCCCACTGCCGGTTGGTGACCGCGAAGACTGCGCCCAGGAGGTTCGAAGCCGTCTCGTCGGGACCGAAGATCCGAAAATTCTCCGGGTTCAGCTTGACGACGTCCTTGAAGAACTCGCCGAGCACCAGGGTGTCCTGTCCGTCGACGGCGCCAGGCGAGGGCACGTTGACCGCGTGTGCGCGGAAATCGGGCATCTGCAGATCGCACAGCAGAATTCCGCCGTTGGCGTGCGGATTGGCGCCCATCCGCCGGTCGCCCTTCGGGGCAAGTTCGGCCAGTTCGGCGATCAGGCGCCCATCATTGTCGAACAGTTCCCCGGCCCCGTAGCTTTTCATCCAGCATTCGAGTTGCGCGACGTGCTTCGGATGCTGGCGATCGACGAGCAGCGGCACCTGGTGCGCGCGGAAGGTTCCCTCGACCTGCAGGCCGTCAACGGTCTTCGGTCCCGTCCAACCCTTGGGCGATCTGAGCACGATCATTGGCCAGCGCGGCCGGGAGGCATCCTTGGTGGCCCGCGCGGTCGTTTGGAACTGCCGGATGTCCCCGATCGCCCGCTCCATGGCGGTGGCCATGAGCTCGTGCATGGTCGCCGGGTCGTCGCCCTCGACGAAATAGGGTGTCCAGCCACAGCCGCGGAAGAACTGCTCCAGCTCCTCATGCTCGACGCGGGCCAGCACGGTCGGATTGCTGATCTTGTAGCCGTTCAGGTGCAGGATCGGCAGCACGGCGCCGTCGGTGATGGGGTCGAGGAATTTGTTGGAATGCCATGCCGTCGCCAGCGGGCCGGTTTCCGCCTCGCCGTCGCCGATGATGCACGCGACGATCAGTTCCGAATTATCGAACGCGGCGCCGAAGGCATGGCTGAGCGAGTAGCCAAGCTCGCCCCCTTCATGGATCGACCCCGGCGTCGTCGGCGCGACGTGACTCGAAATGCCACCCGGGAACGAGAACTGCTTGAACAGTTTCTTCATCCCCGCCTCATCCTGGGTGACGTTTGGATAGACCTCGCTCCAGGTTCCTTCGAGATAGACGTTGCCCACCAGGGCCGGGCCGCCGTGACCCGGACCGGCGATGTAGATCACATCCAGATCATGCTTCTTGATGACCCGGTTCAGGTGGACATAGATGAAGTTCTGGCCTGGCGTCGTTCCCCAGTGGCCGACCACCAGTGGCTTGACGTGTGCCATCGTTAACGGCTCACGCAGGAGCGGATTATCGTAAAGGTAGATTTGTCCGACGGACAGGTAGTTGGCTGCCCGCCAGTAGGCGTTCATTTTCCGCAATTCGTCGACGCCCAGGGTGGGTTTTCCGCCAAGGGTCCCCGTCGCGCGGTTCCGGTCCGGAAGTTCCCGCGTCGATGCCGGTGCGTCCATTTTCAGCCCCTTGTGCCGCTTTGTTCCACAGTAAAATCGCCATGCGTGCAGCGCCGGCAACCCGTGGAAGTCTCGCCGGTCCGCACCATAGCCGCCGGAACACACCCAGGAGCAGACTCGGAAAATACCCATGGTAGCGAGTGTCCGATGCACTGGAAAGCGCGACCCGAGAGGCAGGGAAAGCAGGCCGCACCGACACCGTTCGGATCTGCGTAGTTTCCGAGTCTGCCGGCTTGCCGGGCCAACGGCTATGGTGACAGTCTCGGCAGGCGCGGACGACGCGCCCGCCCGGCCTTGAGGCCGTTGACACTTTCGGCCTGACGCAGGGAGAATCCACGTGAAGTCATCCTTGGTGAGTCCCGCCGGCCTTCACGAGCGATCCCTGCCCTCCCGCGATACTCCAGTCAGGCCGGCGGCGGAACCGGCGTCGTCGGGCCGGAACGTGACGCCCTGGCTCGTGGTCGTCCTGGTGGTCGTCCTCTTTTCCGGTGGATTGTTCGGCTACGACCAGGGGGTGATCTCCGGCGCGCTGCACGGCATCAAGGCGACGTTCTCGCTGAGCGCGCTGCTGGTCGAAGTGGTGACCAGCTGGGTCACCCTGGGAGCCCTGCTGGGTGCGCTCGCCGCCGGCGAGCTGGCGGACCGGATCGGCCGTAAGCGCACGGTGCTGATCGCGGGCGCGATGTTCACCCTGGGCGCCGTGGTACAGGCGCTGGCGCCCGGCACGGTCGTCCTGGTCGTGGGGCGGCTGATCATCGGCGCCGGGGTCGGCGTGGCCGCCGTCGCCGCGCCGCTCTATGCCGCCGAGCTGGCGCCCCCCGCCGTGCGCGGCCGTTTCGTCTCCGCCTATCAGCTCGCCATCACGACCGGCATCTTTCTCGCCTACCTGGTCGATGGCTGGCTGTCGGGCAGCGATTCCTGGCGGGTCATGCTGGGGGCGGCCGCCGTGCCGGGACTGTTGCTGTTCGTCGTGGCCCTGGTGGCACCGCGATCGCCGCGCTGGCTGATGATGCGCAATCGCCGGGCCGACGCCGCCGCCGAACTGCGCAAGATCCAGCGGGTCGCCGATGTCGAGCCGCAGCTCGACGCCATCCAGACCGCCTTGCGCCAGCAGACCGGCCCCGCTTCCTGGGCCGTCGTCTTCCATCGCCAATGGCGCCGCCCGCTGCTGATCGGCATCGGGCTCGCCGTCTTCCAGCAGATCACCGGCATCAACGCGATCATCTACTATGCCGACCAGATCTTCGCCTCCGCCGGCTTTGCCACGCAATCGGCGCAGACCACGGCAACCACATGGGCGATCGGCGGGGTCAACGTGCTGGCGACCCTGATCGCCATCGCCTGCATCGATCGGCTGGGGCGGCGGAAGCTGCTGCTCGCCGGACTGACCGGCATGGCGATCAGCCTGGCCGTGGTCGGCATCGCGTTCCGGTTCATCGCGACACCCGCCGCCGGCGCCGCGGCGACGGGGCCGAGCGCCGCGGGCATCGTCACGTTGCTCGCTCTCGTCGGCTTCATCATCTGTTTCGCCTTTTCCATGGGGCCGGTGGTCTGGACGGTGATCAACGAGATCTTCCCGGGCCACATCCGCGGCCGCGCCGTCGCCGTCGCCACCGCGGTCAACTGGGGCTCGGCCTTCCTGGTCAGCCAGTTCTTCCTGACCCTGATCGGCGCGATCGGAAATTCGTTGACCTTTTGGATGTTCGCGCTGTTCTGTATCGTCGCCTGGGTATGGATCTACTTCCGCGTGCCGGAGACGAAGGGAAAGTCGCTGGAGCAGATCCAGCAGCTCTGGAAAAGGGCATCTTGATGCTGATTGCCGGCGATATCGGGGGAACCAGGACGCGGCTGGCGCTCGTCTCGCCGGAGGCGGGGCCGCGCGAATTCGTCGCCCAACAGGAATTTCACAGCGCCGACTTCGCGGGACTCGTGCCGATCGTGGAAGCGTTCCTGGCGGCAACGGGCGGGCGCGCCACGGCCGCCTGTTTCGACGTCGCCGGGCCGGTGGTCGGCGGCCACGTGCGCCTGACGAATCTGCCGTGGGATCTCGACGAATCGACGCTTTGCCGGGCGCTGAAATTGCAGCGAGTCCACCTGTTGAACGATCTCGAGGCGGTCGCCCACGCCGTGCCGCATCTGCAACCCGGGGACACCGCGGAGATCAATACCGGCAAGGCGGCGGAACACGCGCCGATCGCGGTGCTGGCGCCCGGCACCGGGCTCGGCGAGGCGTTCCTGATCTGGGGCGGACACGACTACATCGCCTGCGCCTCGGAAGGCGGCCACGCCGATTTCGCCCCGATCAACGAAATCCAGGCCGGACTGTGGGCCTTCCTGACCGAACGCTTCCGCCATGCGGCCTATGAACGGGTTTGCGCCGGTTCCGGACTGCCGAACGTCTATGACTTCATTCGTTCGCTTGATCCTGCCTCGGAAAGCGCCGCGTTCCGCGCCACCTTGCACGCCGCCGGCGACCGCACGCCGCCGATCGTCGACGCCGCATTGCATGACGCCGCGAACAACCCGCTGGCGGCCGAAACGCTGCGCATCGTGATCGATGTCTGGGGCGCCGAGGCCGGCAACCTGGCGCTGAAGGTGATGGCGACCGGCGGGGTCTATCTGGCCGGCGGCATGCCGCCGAGATTGGTGCCGCAACTCCAGGACGGCGCCTTCATGCGCGCCTTCACCGCCAAGGGCCGCTTTGCCCACCTGCTCAGCCAGGTGCCCGTTCACGTCATTGTGGTCAACGCCGCCCTGCTGGGCACGGCGATCTATGGACTGAAACAGGCGGCGCGCCATAATCTGCCGGCAACGCCCGGCAAAACCCATCGCCCACCCGCTCCGCGCCGTCGTCCGCCAGCGGCGGTCTGACCGGCCGGCAAGCACCGGAGAACCCCGTTGACCGTTCTGACCGATTCCTCGTCCTGGCACCAGCTCGCGGCCCATCATGCCCGGATCAAGGACATCCACCTGCGCACCCTGTTCGCCGAGGATCCCGGCCGCGCCGAACGATTCACCGCCGAGGGGGCGGGCCTGTTCCTGGACTATTCCAAGAACCGCATCACCGATGAAACGCTGGCGTTGCTGTTGCGGCTGGCCGAGAAACGCGGCGTGACGGCGCGGCGCGACGCGATGTTCGCCGGCGAGAAGATCAACGTCACGGAACGCCGCGCCGTGCTGCACATGGCATTGCGCGCGCCCCGCGGGGTGCGGATCGACGTCGATGGCGCCGACGTCGTGCCCGACGTGCACCGGGTGCTCGACGCGATGGTCGCGTTCGCCGCCCGCGTGCGCGACGGCCGCTTCACCGGCCATACCGGCAAGCGCATCCGCAACGTCGTCAATATCGGCATCGGCGGTTCGTACCTGGGGCCGGAGATGGCCTATCGCGCGCTGCGCCCGTTCAGCGACCGGTCGATGACCGTCCGCTTCGTCGCCAATGTCGACGGCGCCGATTTCACCGAAGCAACCCATGATCTGGATGCGGCGGAGACGCTGTTCATCATCTCGTCGAAGACCTTCACCACCCTCGAGACGATGACGAACGCGGCGGCGGCACGCGCCTGGCTGGTGCAGAAGCTGGGTTCGGACGCCGCCGTGGCCAGCCACTTCGTCGCGGTGTCAACCAACCTTCCCGGGGTCACCGGGTTCGGCATCGACCCGGCCAACACGTTCGGATTCTGGGACTGGGTGGGCGGCCGCTATTCGATGGACAGCGCCATCGGCCTGTCCACGATGATCGCGGTGGGGCCGGAAAACTTCAGCGCCATGCTGGCGGGTTTTCACGCCATGGACGAGCATTTCCGCACCGCGCCGCCGGCCCGCAACCTGCCGCTCCTGCTTGGTCTTCTGACCGTGTGGTACAACAACTTCTTCGGCGTCCAGACCGTCGGCGTGATGCCGTACGCGGCGCCGCTCGCACGCCTTCCCGCCTACCTGCAGCAGTTGCAGATGGAGAGCAACGGCAAGCACGTCGATCTGGACGGACACGTGGTCGATTACCAGACCGCCCCGATCATCTGGGGCGAGCCGGGCACGGACGGCCAACATTCGTTCTTCCAGCTGCTTCACCAGGGAACGAAGCTGGTTCCCTGCGACATGATCGGTTTCTGCCGGCCGCTGAGCCCGCTCACCGCGCAGCACGACCTGCTGATGGCCAACCTGTTCGCCCAGGCCGAGGCGCTGGCCTTCGGCAAGACCGCGGTGGAGTTGACGGCGGAAGGCTCGCCTGATTTCCAGACCCCGTTCCGCGTCACCGACGGCAACCGTCCGACCAACATGATCCTGGCCGACACGCTCGATCCCGCCACCCTTGGCAGCCTGGTGGCGCTGTACGAGCACAGCGTCTTTACCCAGGGCGCGATCTGGGCGATCGACAGTTTCGACCAGTGGGGCGTTGAGCTGGGCAAGGTGCTGGCCGGCCGCATCATCCCGGAGCTTGGCCACGGGGCCGAGCCGG
>CAYWOW010000110.1:0-9503 GCA_964459005.1 uncultured Acetobacteraceae bacterium | reverse complement strand
TGACGAAAATCCTTGATCTTCTCGGCCCTTCCGCGACATTGGTTGACGAACTCATCCGTCGTTCCCAGCTATTGCCCGGCGTCGTGATGGCCGTGCTGCTGATGCTGGAAGTAGCCGGCCGCGTGGAGATGCTGCCGGGGAACATGGTTGCATTGCTCGCCGAACCCGGTCATTAGGCGCCCCCCAAACGCCGCCGCCCCAAGAACAGGACAGCATGACGGACGTCGTCGTCGTTGAATCGCCTGCCAAGGCGAAGACCATCAACAGGTACCTGGGCAGCAAGTTCACCGTGCTGGCCAGTTTCGGTCACGTGCGCGACCTTCCCCCCAAGGACGGCAGCGTGCGTCCCGACAACAACTTCGAGATGGATTGGGAAGCCGACGATCGGGGCAGCCGCCAGGTTGCCACCATCGCCAAGGCCCTGAAGGGCGCCCAGACCCTCTACCTCGCCACCGACCCCGACCGCGAGGGCGAGGCGATCAGCTGGCACGTGCGCGCCATGCTGGACGCCCAGCGCGCGCTCAAGGGCGTCGAGGTGCGGCGGATCACCTTCAACGAAATCACCCGCAGCGCCGTTCGCTACGCGCTGGCCCACCCGCGCGACCTCGACCAGCCGCTGATCGAGGCCTACCTGGCCCGCCGTGCGCTCGACTACCTGGTGGGGTTCACCCTGTCGCCGGTGTTGTGGCGCAAGCTGCCGGGCAGCCGCAGCGCCGGGCGCGTGCAGTCCGTGGCGCTGCGCCTGGTCTGCGAGCGCGAGGCCGAGATCGAGGCGTTCCGGGCGCGCGAGTACTGGACCGTCGACGCCGCCTTCCTCACCCCGGCCGGCGCGCCCTTCACGGCGCGGCTGACGCATCTCGGCGGCATCAGGCTTGAGCAGTTCGACCTGGCCAACGAGACCCTGGCGCTGGCGGCGAAAGCAGCCGTCGAGGCCGGCAGGTTCAGCGTCGCCTCGGTCGAGCGCAAACGGGTCAAGCGCAATCCGCCGGCGCCCTTCACCACCTCCACCCTGCAGCAGGAGGCATCCCGGAAACTCGGCTTCGGCGCCCAGCAGACCATGCGACTGGCGCAGCAGCTTTACGAGGGCGCCGACATCGACGGCGACACGGTCGGCCTGATCACCTACATGCGCACCGACGGCGTGCAGATGGCGCGCGAGGCGGTGAGCGCCATCCGCGAGCATGTGCAGGGCGCCTACGGGACGAAATACCTGCCGGCCGCCCCGCGCGAATACATCAGCCGCATCAAGAACGCCCAGGAAGCGCACGAGGCGATCCGGCCCACCGATGTCGCCCGCACGCCCGACAGCATCGCCCACCACCTCAACCACGACCAGCGCCGGCTCTACGAACTGGTGTGGAAGCGGGCGGTCGCCAGCCAGATGCAGTCGGCCGAGTTCGACCAGGTGGCGGTGGATGTGGCGGACGCCAGGCCGAAGGGACCGCAGCTGCGCGCCACCGGTTCCACCCTCGCCTTCGACGGCTTTCTCAAGCTTTACCGCGAGGACCTGGACGACGCCTCCGACGACGACGCCGACCGCATGCTGCCGCCGATGCGCGAACCCGACGCGCTGCGGCACCCGCCCGGCAAGGCCTGGGTCGCCGCCGATCAGCACTTCACCCAGCCGCCGCCGCGCTACTCGGAGGCCAGCCTGGTGAAAAAGATGGAGGAGCTGGGCATCGGCCGGCCCTCCACCTACGCCTCCATCCTGGAAGTGCTGCAGGCCCGCAAATACGTGCGGCTGGAGCGCAAGCGCTTCGTTCCCGAGGATCGCGGCCGGCTGGTCACCGCCTTCCTGGTGAGCTTCTTCAACCGCTACGTCGATACCGGCTTCACCGCCAACCTGGAAGAACAGCTCGACGACATCTCCGACGGACGGGCGGACTGGCGGGCGGTGATGCGGACTTTCTGGGAGGAATTCTCGCGCGCCGTCGAGCAGACCCGCGACCTCAAGATCGGCGACGTGATCGCCGCCCTGGACCGCGACCTCGGCGCGCATTTTTTCCCGCCGCGCGATGACGGCAGCGATGCGCGGGCCTGCCCGGCCTGCGCCACCGGCAGGCTCGGGCTGAAACTCGGCCGGCACGGCAGTTTCATCGGCTGTTCGAACTATCCGGCCTGTCCGTACACCCGCCGGCTCGCCATCGATAACGGCGAGGAAAACGGCGACACCCTTAAGGAAGGCATGCGCGTGCTCGGTCACCACCCCGACACCGGGGAGGAGATCACGGTGCGGCGCGGCCCGTACGGCCTCTATGTCCAACAGGGCGAGCAGATCGAGGGCAGCAAGACCAAGCCGAAGCGCACCAGCCTGCCGCGCGGCCTGGACGGCGACAGCATCACCCTGGAGGAGGCGCTGGCGCTGCTGGCACTGCCGCGCCTCGTCGGCATCCACCCCGACAGCCGCGAGCCGGTCGAGGCGGGTCTCGGGCGGTTCGGGCCGTTCGTCAGGATGGGCGGGATGTTCGCGTCCCTGGAGCGCGACGACAACGTGCTGGTGATCGGGCTGAACCGGGCGGTGGACCTGCTGGCCAAGAAGATGGCGAGCGTGCGTGCGCTGGGGCCGCACCCGACGGGCGGCGAGCCGGTGCTGGTGCGCAAGGGGCGGTTCGGGCCCTATGTCCAGCACGGCAACCGGGTCGCCAACCTGCCGCGGGACGTGGCCATGGAGGAGATCGCTCTCGCGCAGGCCGTGGCGCTGCTGGCCGAGAAGGGAAAGGCGCTGAAGCCGCGTGGCGGCAGGGGCGCGGCGAAGAAGGCGGCGGCGCCCGCGGCAAAGCCGGCCGCGGCGAAGAAGGCGGCGCCCGTTAAGGCGGCGGCGAAGAAAGCGACGGTGCCCGCGAAGAAAGCGGCGCCGAAGCCGGCAGCGAAAAAGAAAACCCCCGCGAAGAAAAAAGCGGCGGCGAAGAAGGCGCCCGCGCGCAAAGCGAAGTGACCGTGACAACCCCATGCCCCGCAAGCACCGCGATCCGCCCGACATGCCCAGCCGCGAAGCGATCCGCCGCTTCGTGCGCGAAACCCCCGGACGGGTCGGGAAACGCGAAATCGCGCGCGAATTCGGCCTGACCTCGCAACAGCGCCTGGCCCTGCGCGACCTGCTGAAGGACATGGCCGACGAGGGCGAAGTGGCCCCGGCCGGCCGCCGCCGCGTCGCCGCGCCGGGACGCCTGCCCGACGCCATGATCGTGCGGATCACCGGCACCGACCCGGACGGCGACGCCATCGCCCGACCCGTGGACTGGCAAGGCGACGGCCCGCCGCCCCTGGTGCTGATGGCGCCCGAACCGCGCGGTCGGCCGGCGCTGGCGCCCGGCGAGCGCGTGCTGGCGCGGCTGAGGCCGATCGGTGCCGGCAAATACGAGGGCCGCACGCTGAAGCGGCTGACCGACGAACCCGGCCGCGTGCTCGGCGTGTTCCACCCCACCCCGGGCGGCGGCGGGCGCATCGTGCCCACCGACCGGCGCTCGAAGGCCGAATGGGTGGTGCCGCCCGGCGAGGCGGCCGAGGCCAAGGCCGGCGAGATCGTGCTGGCCGCCCCCCTGCCCTCCGCGGCCTTCGGGCTGAAGCCGGCCCGCGTGGTCGAACGCCTGGGCAACATGGGGGACGCCCGCTCGGTCAGCCTGATCGTCATCCACACCCACGACATCCCGGTGGAATTTCCCGCCGCCGCCCTGGCCGAGGCCGGGCACGCACGCGGCGTCGGCCCGGACGGGCGCACTGATTTGCGCGACATCCCGCTGGTGACCATCGACGGCGAGGACGCCCGCGACTTCGACGACGCGGTGTTCGCCGTCCCGGAGGGCAGCGGATTCCGCCTGCTGGTGGCGATCGCCGACGTGGCGCACTACGTCCGCCCCGACTCGGCGCTCGACCGTTCGGCGCGCACCCGTGGCAATTCCTGCTATTTCCCCGACCGCGTCGTGCCGATGCTGCCGGAAGCGCTGTCGAACGGGTGGTGCAGCCTGCGACCCGGCGAGGACCGGGGCTGCCTGTACGCCGAAATGCGCATCGATGCCGCCGGGCATAAGACGGCGCACCGGTTCGGCCGTGGCCTGATGCGCAGCGCCGCCCGCCTCACCTACGAACAGGTGCAGGCCGCCCACGAGGCCGGCGACGGCGATCCCACGCTGCCGTTGCCCGCCCTTTACGCCGCCTTCCGCGCCCTGCTGGCCGCCCGCGACGCCCGCGGCACGCTCGACCTCGACCTGCCGGAGCGGCGGGTCGTGCTCGACGAGGCGGGCCGGGTGACCTCGGTGGCCCCGCGGCCGCGACTCGACAGCCACCGGCTGATCGAGGAGTTCATGGTGCTGGCCAACGTGTCCGCCGCCGAGGAACTGGAGCGGTTGCACCAGCCCTGCGTCTACCGGGTGCACGCCCCGCCGTCGGAGGAAAAGCTGGAGGCGCTGCGCGGCTTCCTGCGCTCGCTCGACATCACGCTGGCCGCCGGCAACCAGCTCCATCCGCGCGATCTCGACCGGGTGCTGAAGCAGGTCGCCGGCAGCGAGTCGGCGCCGCTGATCAACGAGGTGATGCTGCGCAGCCAGTCGCAGGCCGCCTACGCGGTGGAGAATATCGGCCATTTCGGCCTGGCGCTGGCGCGCTATGCCCACTTCACCAGCCCGATCCGGCGCTACGCCGACCTGCTCGTGCACCGCGCCCTGATCCGCGGGCTCCACCTGGGCGAGGGCGGCCTGGCCGAGGCCGAGGTGCCCGCGCTGGCCGACTGGGCCGAACACATTACCGCGACCGAACGCCGCGCCGCGCTCGCCGAACGCGACGCCATCGACCGCTACCTGGCCGCGTTCATGGCGGATAAGGTCGGATCGGTGTTCGCCGCGCGCATTTCCGGCGTGACCCGGTTCGGTCTTTTCGTCACAGTTGGCGCCAGTGGCGCAAGCGGACTCGTCCCGGTGACTTCCCTGCACGACGATTTCTGGTTTTACGACGAAGCGACCCAGACCCTGTCGGGGCGACGCACGCGCTTCACCTACCATCTGACACAGGAGGTCGAAGTGCTGCTCGCGGAGGCGAGCCCGGTGACCGGTGGGCTGGTGTTCCACATCCTCGATGGCCCCGGCGCGGGCGCTGGGTACGGGAGGGGACGCTCTCCGCGACGGTGAGGATCGTCTCGTTCCTGCTGGTGCTTTGCTTCGTGCTGCCGGCCGCGGCGGAGCCGTTCGTGCCGGGTCAGGCGCTGGATGAGCGCCTGGTGGCGCAGGTCACGGCCAGCGCGCTCGCCTTCATGGCGCCGCGAACGCTGGATGTGGTGCCGGTCTGGCAGCTCGCGCTGTGGGGGCTGCGCGGCCTCACCACGCTCGACGCGCGGCTGGCAGTGGAAATGCGGGAGGGCGCGCTGCGGCTGACCGCCGGCAGCCGCACCGTGGTCACCCGCGCGCCGCCCGGGCCGGACGATGCCGCGGGCTGGGGCGAGGCGACGGCACAACTGGTGCGGGCGGGTTGGGACGCCTCCGAGGCGGTGCGGCGCGCCGGCACGCAGGGCGTGCTGCGAAGCTTCTTCGACGAGTTGTTCAACCACCTCGACCCGTATTCGCGCTATGCGCCGCCGGCCGAGGCGGCCGCGGACCGGACCCGCCGCGCCGGCCGGGCGGGTATCGGGGTGCAACTGGTGCATCGCGGCGGCGACTTCGTGGTGCAGGATGTCGCCGCCGACGGGCCGGCGGCGCTGGCCGGCATCCGCGCCGGCGATCGCGTGCTGGGCGTGGACGGGCAGGCCACCCTGCGCGCCGACCTCGAATCGGTGAACGCGCTGCTCGCGGGGCCGGCGGGAACGCCCGTGGTGGTGTTGCTGCGCGGCCGCGACGGCAAGACGCGCAACGTGGCAATGATGCGCGCCCTGGTGCCGCCGGAGACGGTGGGGGCAAGCCGGGTGGGCGATCTTCTGTTGTTGCGGGTCAGCAGCTTCAGCAGCGATACCGGGGCGCGGCTGGCGCATGAGATCGTGCTTGGCCTGGCTGCCTCGCCGCCGCCGCGGGGCCTGGTGCTGGATCTGCGCGGCAACCGCGGCGGGCTGCTGCGCCAGGCGGCGGCGGCGGCCGACACGTTGATCCCGAACGGGGTGGTGGCGATGACCGTCGGCCGGGACCCCGCCGCGGCGCACGAGTTCCGCGCCAGCGGCGCCGATCTGGCGCACGGCCTGCCGGTGGTGGTGCTGGTGGACGGCCGTTCGGCCAGCGCCGCCGAGATCCTGGCCGCGGCCCTGGCCGACCAGGGGCGCGCGGTGGTGCTGGGCAGCTCGACCCTCGGCAAGGGGCTGGTGCAGACCATCGCCCCGCTGCCCGACGGGGGCGACCTGCTGATCACCTGGAGCCGCGTGCTGGCGCCGCTGGGCTGGCCGATCCAGGGCCTCGGCGTGCTGCCGCAGGTCTGCACCAGCCTGGGCATCGACGCGCTGAGCCGGCAACTGGCGGCGCTGAAACAGGGCGAGTCCCTGATGACGCAGGCGCTGGCTCGCCACCGCTCGGCGCGGGCACCGCTGCCGCCGGCGGAAATGCTGGACATCCGCAACGCCTGCCCGGCCGCCGAAGGCCGCGATACCGACCTGCCGGCGGCCCGCACGCTGATCGAGACGCCGGCGGCCTATGCGGCGGCATTGCTGGGTGGGGCGCGGTAACGCAGCCCCGCGTCGTTGTTCGCCCTTGACGCCGCCCCCACGAATGCGCGATGAGCGCGGTCCTTCGAGGGATTTTCTGTCATGGCGAAAACCAACACGATTCAGATCAAGCTCGTGTCCACCGCGGACACCGGTTATTTCTATGTGACGAAAAAGAACGCCCGCGCCCAGACCGGCAAGCTGGAGTTCCGCAAGTACGACCCGGTGGCGCGCAAGCACGTCGCGTTCAAGGAAGCCAAGATCAAGTAGCGCCCGGCGTCAGGCCGCTGGCGTCGCCGCCAGTTCCACCCGGTTGCGGCCGGTCCGTTTGGCCTGGTACATGGCCTGATCCGCGGCCTGCAGCAGCAGCTCGGCGCTGTGGTTGTGGCCGCTGCTGAAGGCGACCCCGATACTGATGGTCATCGGGTGGATCACCCCGGGCTCGGGGCTGAAATCCAGGCTTTCGATGGCCGTGCGCAGGCGTTCGGCGGCCGCCATGGCGTCCTGCGGGCCGGCCCCCGGCATCACCACCACGAACTCCTCGCCGCCGTAGCGGGCGATGCTGTCGAAGACGCGGGTGCGCCCGCGCAACGTGTCGGCCACCGCCTTCAGCGCCCGGTCGCCCACCGGGTGGCCGTAGAGGTCGTTGACGACCTTGAAGTGATCGACATCCACCATCATCACCGCGATGCCGCCGGCCTGGGCGGTGGCCATCAGCCCGCGCAGATGCCGCATCAGGTACCGCTGGTTGTAGAACCCGGTGAGCGGATCGGTCAGCGCCATCTCCAGCGCGGTGCCGAGGTCGGCGCGCAGGCGGTCCTGGTAGAATTTCCGGCGGATCTGGTTGCGCGCGCGCGCGCGCAGCTCGTTCTCGTCGATCGGACGCAGCAGCCAGTCGTTGGCGCCGAGGTCGAAGCCGCGCAGGATGCGTTCCTTCTGCTCGGGTTCGGCGATCAGCAGCAGCGGAATGTCCTGGGTGCCATCGGTGGCACGCAGGCATGAGGCCAGCCGCAGCGGGTCTTCCGCGGTCATCGACAGGCTGAGCACCACCAGGTCGAAGGGAATCGCCGCGGTGAGCGCCAGCGCTTCGGCCTCCGAGCTGGCGCGGCCGGGCAGGATGCCCTCACGCGACAGCGCATCCTGCACGGTCTGGGCGCCGAGATCCCAGTCGTCCACCACCAGCGCGCGGGCGCCGGCGACCGAGGGCGGGGACATTTCCTCGGCGGTCAGGCCAAGCGCGCGGGCGGTCTCGCCGCGCAGGCGCCATTCGTCCAGCAGGCGCTTGAGCCGGACCAGCGAGCGCACCCGCGCCAGCAGCGTGTCGTACTCGACCGGCTTGGTGAGGAAGTCGTCCGCGCCCGCCTCCAGCCCGCGCAGCCGCTCGCTGGGCTCGCCCAGCGCAGTGACCATGACGACGGGAATATGGATGGTGGCGGCGTCGTCCTTCAGCCGGCGGCAGGTTTCGTAGCCGTCCATCTCCGGCATCATGACGTCGAGCAGGATCAAATCCGGCTGCCAGGCGTGGGCAAGGCGAAGGGCCTCGAACCCGTCCTGGGCAGTAGCGACCTGGTAGTACTCGGCGGACAGCTTGGCCTCGAGCAGGCGCGTGTTCGCCGGCATGTCGTCAACGATGAGGATACGTGCAGTCATCGGCGCTGGGGTTGCTTTCCATGCCGTTAGGAGTCCCGGCGATGACAATACAACCACCGCGCGCAGCAAAGATAGCCATCACGATGCGGCGCGGTCGGACGAAACGGCGGGTTCGGCGGGCAGGATCAGCCGGAGCGCAGGCGGGGCGGCGGGAGCCACCAGGGGCGGGCGGCGCGACTGGGCGGGGGGTCGCGGAGCCACGGCGGCGGGGTGGGGCGTGGCGCGGCGGCGGGAGTCGGGAGCGGCTGCGGCCGGACGCGGGGGCGAGGCCGGCGGGGCCGGGGGGCGACGAGGCCGAGCATGCGGCGGATCGGGGCGAGGGTGCGGCGCGCCGCCAGCGAACGGGCCAGCGCGTCGGCGGCGGTTGGCTCGGCCAGCACGGCTGCGATCTGGCTGGCGTAGGCGGCGGCCTCGGGGCCGAGGGCGGTCACCAGCCAGCCGCGACGGGTGGGCAGCACGGGGCGGCGGTAGGGGCCGGAGGGGCGGGGTTTTGCCGCGCGCTGTCGCGAAGGAAAACCGGCGGCGAGGCGGGCGAAGGTGCGGTTGAGGCGGCGCGCGGCGCGGGAGAGGTGGGTCCAGAGCGGCCGGATCAGGGGGGCGCGGAACGGGTCGGACAGGAAGCGACGGGCGACGAGGGCGGCGAGGCCGGCCAGGATGGCGCCGAGCCGTTGGGCGAAGTCGGGAGCGCGGGGGAGGGTGGCGGCGGCGGTCATGGATTATATTCCTAACACGGGAAGGCGGGGGCGTGCAAGGGATTTGTGGGCGGGGGCCAGGGCAATCGGATGAATTGGCACGCCCCGCAGATGTCGGAATGTTCGCCCGACTGCCCGGCATCACGATGGCAATCGTTCCCCCCGCGCGGCATGGGGCCGACCGCACCTATCGGATTCCTATGCGCCGGGCCTCCGGCACCAATCGAAACCCTATCCGTCCCACCCCATCCTTTGCCCATCACATTCGATGAGAAAGCACCCGTTGGCTTGGTTCAACGGTGTGACGGGGGTTGCGACATGCTGACCAACTGGATCAACGCCAACGACACCCTGCAGCAGCTGTTCCTGGCACGGATGCTCATTCTGGCCGCCGCCATCGGCATGGGTGTTGCCGTCTTCGGCATCGGTGCCATTGTCGTGCGCTGCGTCGAGGCGGCGCGGCTTCGGTTCGGGCGACGTACGCCAAGCGTTGTTGGCGTGCGCCGGTATCAGCGGGCGGTGAACTGAGTTTTTCCGAACAGCACTTCCCG
>CAYWOW010000109.1:0-9535 GCA_964459005.1 uncultured Acetobacteraceae bacterium | reverse complement strand
AACCGGGCGTGCCGCTCGGCATCGCGCTCGGCAGCGGGCCGGCGTGCGGGCTTCCGGTGGTCACCAAGGCCGGCGCCTTCGGCAGCGATGCGACGCTCGCCGGCTGCGTCGCGGCGCTGCTCGCCTTGCCCTGCGCTTGATCGTGCTACTTGTCGGGGCAACGCCCCGACTGTCGCACGATCACGCTCTACCCGCCGCTCGCCCACAGCAGGGCGAGGATGATCTGCGGCGCCAGGATGCGCAGGCACATGGTCAGCGGATAGACCGCCGCGTAGGCGGTGGCCTGGGCCTGCGAGGGCACCAGCGCGTTGGCGAAGGCGAGCGCCGGCGGATCGGTCATGCTGCCCGCCAGCACGCCGCACAGGGTGAGGAAATTCAGTCGGAACACCATGCGGCCGACCAGCCCGACCAGCAGGATGGGCAGCAGCGTCAGCACCACGCCGCAGGCCATCCACAACACGCCGTCGCCGTTCAGCAGCGTGGCAACGAAGCTGCGGCCGGCATTCACCCCCACGCAGGCCATGAATATCGTCACCCCGATCTCGCGCAGCGTGAATGCCACGCCGGGCTGTACGTGCCACACCAGAGGCCCGATGCTGCCCAGCCGCGACAGCGCGATCGCCGCCACCACCGGTCCGCCGGCCAGCCCCAGCGTGATCGGCGCCGGCACGCCGGGCGCATAGATCGGCACGCTGCCGATCAGCACCCCCAGCAGCAGGCCCAGGAAGATCGGAATGATCTGCGGGAATTGCAGCGCCGTGGTCTCGTTGCCCAGCAGGCCCTCGACCATCTTCAGGTTGGCGGTTTCGCCCACGCAGATGATGTAATCGCCGAAGTTCAGTCGCGTCTGATCCTCCGCCACCAGTTCCACGCCGGCGCGGATCAACCGCGTGATGGCGACGCCGTAGGCGCTGCGCAACTGCAGGTCGGCGATGCTGCGGCCGATCGCCTTGCGCCGGGTGACCACCAGGCGCAGCGACTTCAGCGGACTCTCCATCGGTTGCAGCGGCGCCGCCGCCTCGGCGCCCAGCAGGTTGCGCAGCGATCCCAGTCGATCCGCGGGCCCAACCGCCAGCACCACGTCGCCGCGCCGCAGCACGTCGTCAGGGTGGGCGATGTCCTGCCGCCCGTCGTGCAGGATTCGGCTGATCACCGTGCCGAACTCTTCCGGTCCGGGCACATCGCGCACGCTCAGCCCCTCGGGCGGGGCGTTGCGCACCTCGATGCTCATGGTGATCAGCGGCGGGCTCGCCTGCTGGCGCGCTTGCGTCCAGTCCTTCGCCTCCGCGGCAAGGTTGACCCGGCACAGCCGGCGCACCAGGCCCATGGTGATCAGGATGCCGACGACGCCGAACGGGTAGGCCACGGCATAGCCCAGCCCGGGCGCCATCAGTTGGGCGGCGTCGGCGTGCAGGGTGGCCAGCATCTGCGTGCCCGCGGCCAGCGACGGCGTGTTGGTGGTGCCGCCCGAGAACAGCCCGACCACGACTTCCAGCGGCAATCCGGCGAACTCGTACAAGCCGACGGCGATCAGCGCGCCCAGCACCACGATCGCCACGGCCAGCGCGTTCAGCAACGCGCCCTCGCGCCGAAAAGCCTGGAAGAACCCTGGTCCGACGGTGATGCCGATGGCGTAGACGAACAGGATCAGGCCGAAGTTCTGGGCGAAGTCGCGGATTTCCGGATCGACGCGAAAGCCCAGATGGCCCAGCGTCAGACCGACGAAAAGCGGTCCGGCGATGCCCAGCCGCACTGGCCCGAACCGGACCTCGCCCAGCGCCAGGCCGAGCACCGCCACCACCGTAATGACCACGATGGCGTTGCCCACCCCGTGCCCGCTGAGAAACAGCCCCGCCGCCCAGTCCCGCATCAGCCACCTTCCGTTTCGTTGGACGCCTGGTTTCGTTGGCCGCTCAAAAAGCCCTTTAGGGTTGCCGGGCCAGCAGCAAAGCGACACTGCTGGGCCGCGACATGCGCAGGCGATCTGGCCCTTGTTCGCCGGGGCCGTTCGTGGCAGCAGTTGGCCATGACCGACCCGACCCGCGGCATCGCTCTCGCCATTCCGCGCGTCGCCCTGGTGACCGGCGGCGCGCGGCGGCTTGGCCGCGCCATCGCGCTCACGCTAGCCGATGCCGGATTTGCCGTCGCGGTGCATTGCCATGCCAGCGTCGCCGCGGCGGAGCAGACCGCCGACGAAATCCGCACCCGTGGCCGCGCTGCCGCCGTCTTGCCGGCCGACCTGGCGGACGAGGCGGCGGTGGCCGGCCTGCTGGCGCGGGCGGCTGCCGCGCTCGGGCCGGTCGGCGTGCTGGTCAACAACGCCAGCACCTTCGAGCGCGACGAGTGGGGCGACGCCACGCGGGCCAGTTGGGACCGCCACATCGAACCCAATCTGCGCGCGCCGTTCGTGCTGATGCAGGCTTTCGCCCGCGCCCTGCCGGAAGCCGCCGAGGGCGTGGTGATCAACATGGTCGACCAGCGCGTCTGGTCGCTGACGCCGCATTTCGTCTCCTACACCGCCTCCAAGGCCGGGCTGTGGGCGCTGACGCAGACCGCGGCGCTCGCCTTTGCCCCGCGCATCCGGGTCAACGCCATCGGTCCCGGCCCGGCGCTGCCCAGTCCGCGGCAGACCGCGGCGCAATTCGCGGCGCAATGCGAACTGGCGCCGCTGCGGCGCGGCACCGGCCCGGACGAGGTCGCCCGCGCCGCGCTCGCGATCCTGGCGCTGCCCTCGCTGACCGGGCAGATGCTGGCGCTCGACGGCGGTCAGCACCTGCAATGGAGCCCGGCGCTGGGCGCGCCCCACGAGGAGTAGCCCATGGAACATCCCCGCATCGCCGATGCCGTCCGCGGCCTGCGCCACGTCTTCCTGCGCGACCTGGTGCTGGCGGCGCGAATCGGCGTGCATCCGCAGGAGTTCGCCGGCCCGCAACGGGTGCGCATCAATGTCGATCTGGCCGCCGAGGACGAGGGCGCGCGCGCGCTGACCGGCGACGGCGTGGCCGCGCTGTCGCGCTCTCCGGTCGGCCGCGACGAGTTGTCGCGCGTGGTCGATTACGAGGCGGTGGCGAACGCCGTGCGGGCCATCGTGGCGGCGGGGCACGTGCGGCTGGTCGAGACCCTGGCGGAACGGATCGCCGAGGCGTGCCTGGCCGACGGGCGCGTGGTGTCCGCTCGCGTAAGGGTTGAAAAGCTGGACGTTTTTGCCGACGCCGCAAGCGCGGGCGTGGAAGTCGAGCGGCGCCGGCGGTGAATTTTGTCCACGTACCCCCTTGCGCCCCTTTGATTCCAGTCACATGCCGGATTATGTTCATTGTATGACAGTATTGCAATATTTCTATTGAACAAAATCAATCACTTAAGACACGTGCCCCGAAATTAGGCATTTCGATGAAGGTCAGGCATTCCGCGCCTTCAGGCGCGTTGCACGGGACTTTCCCCACAAGCTTATCCACAGGAACGGTGGATCACTTCCGCGCGAGGGGACTGCCCGTTAGGATTGCTGCCGCAATGCCCTTGAGCGAGGCAACCATCGTCGCCTAAGGACTTGTCGATGACCGATAGTCCCCCTCCGGTCCCGCCGCGCGGCGTCGCCGTCATCGAGGCGGCGCTGGCCACCTTGCCGCTGTCGCCGGGTGTCTATCGCATGCTCGATGCGCGCGGCGAGGCCCTCTACGTGGGCAAGGCGCGGGCGCTGAAGCGGCGCGTCGTGGCCTACACGCAGGTCGCGCGCCTGCCGGAACGGCTGCGCCGGATGGTGTCGGAGACGGTGGCGATGGAGATCGTCACCACCCACACCGAGGCCGAGGCGCTGCTGCTCGAGGCCAACCTGATCAAGCGGCTGAAGCCGCGCTACAACATCCTGCTGCGGGACGACAAATCCTATCCCTGGCTGATGCTGACCGAGGACCACGACTTCCCGCAGATCGCCAAGCACCGCGGCGCGCACACCCGCAAGGCGGCCTATTGGGGGCCGTTCGCCTCGGCCTGGGCGGTCAATCAGACCGTCACCGCGTTGCAGCGGGTTTTCCTGCTGCGGTCCTGTGCCGACACGGTTTTCGCCAACCGTTCGCGGCCCTGTCTGCTGCACCAGATCCGGCGCTGCTCGGCGCCCTGCGTGGGCCGCATCGACCGCGCCGGCTATGCCGCCCTGGTGGCGCAGGCCAAGGCCTTCCTGTCGGGCCGCCAGGGCGCGGTGCAGCAGGAACTGGCGGGCGAGATGGAGGCGGCGGCCGAGGCGCTGGAATTCGAGCGCGCCGCCGCCGTCCGCGACCGCATCCGCGCGCTGACCCATGTGCAGGGCACCGACGTCATCAACCCGGCCAGCCTGACCGACGCCGACGTCATCGCCGCCTGGCAGGCGGCGGGGCAGACCTGCGTGCAGGTGTTCTTCATTCGCGGTGGCCGCAACAACGGCAACCGCGCCTTCTTTCCGGTGCACACCAAGGGCGAGGAGGGCCCCGAGGTGCTGGCCGCCTTCATCGGCCAGTTCTACGACGACAAGCCGCCGCCGCCGCTGCTGCTGCTCAACCAGGAGGTACCCGAGCGGGCACTGATCGGCGAGGCGCTGCGCCTGAAGGCGGAGACCCTGGGCCGGCGCGGCCGGGTGGAAATCGCGGTGCCGAAGCGCGGCGAGAAGCACGCCGTGGTGGCGCATGCCGAGCTGAACGCGCGCGAGGCACTGGAGCGCCGGCTGGCCGAGAGCGCGGGCCAGGCGAAGCTGCTGGACGGGGTGGCCGCGCTGTTCGCCCTGCCCGCCCGTCCCGAACGGATCGAGGTCTACGACAACAGCCACATCATGGGCACCAACCCGTACGGCGTGATGATCGTGGCCGGCCCCGAGGGTTTTGTCCGTTCGGCCTACCGCAAGTTCGCGATCCGCGGCCCGGTCGCGCCGGGTGACGATTTCGCCATGATGCGCGAGGTGCTGGAGCGCCGCATCGGCCGCGCGCTGCGCGAGAACGCCGACCCGGCATCGTTGCCGCCGGACTGGCCCGACTTCCTGCTCATCGACGGCGGCGCCGGCCAGTTGTCCGCGGCCCGGGCGGTGCTGGACGAGCTGGGCGCGCACGACGTGACGCTGGTGGCGATCGCGAAGGGGCCGGACCGCGACGCCGGACGCGAGTGGTTCCACACCGACGGCCGCGCGCCGTTCCAGTTGCCGCCGCGCGACCCGGTGCTCTACTTCCTCCAGCGCCTGCGCGACGAGGCGCACCGTTTCGCCATCGCCACCCACCGGGCCGGGCGGTCGAGGGCGCTGGTCACCAGCGAGCTGGACGAAATCGCCGGCATCGGGCCGGGGCGCAAGCGCGCGCTGCTGAACCATTTCGGCTCCGCCCGCGGGGTCGGGCAGGCCGGGCTGCACGACCTGGAGGCGGCGCCGGGCATCTCCCGGCAGATCGCGCGCGTCGTCTATGCGCATTTCCACCCGGGCGCTCGAGTCGAGGGCGCGGCGTAACCGGAGAAGGAGGGCAAAAACAGTCCGTTACGCCTTCTTTCGTGCGATTTTTCAGGGGAGGCTGACCCGGCGGCGGTTCTGTCCTAAGGTGGCATCGCATGCTGACCGACCTGCCCAACCTGCTGACCCTTTCGCGCATCGCCGCCATCCCGCTGCTGGTGGTGCTGGTCGCGCTGCGCATGCCGGTGACCGATTTCATCGCCTGCGTCGTCTTCAGCGTGGCCGCCATCACCGACTATTTCGACGGCAAGCTGGCCCGCGAGCGGCACCAGCAATCCGCGCTCGGGCGCATGCTGGACCCGATCGCCGACAAGCTGCTGGTCGGCGCCGCGCTGATGATGCTGGTCGGCATGTCGCGGCTGAGCGCGGGCGGGCTCTATCCCGCGATCGTCATCATGCTGCGCGAAATCCTGGTCAGCGGCCTGCGCGAATACCTGGCGGGCATCCGCATCGGCCTGCCGGTGACGCGCCTGGCCAAGTGGAAGACCGGCTTCCAGATGGGCGCGCTGGGCACCCTGCTGGCCGGCAACAGTTCCGCCGTCCTGCTGCACATACCCTGGCTGCCCGTCGAGGTGATCGGCGAGGCCATGCTCTGGGTGGCGGCCGCGCTGACCCTGCTGACCGGCTGGGACTACCTCACCGCGGGGCTGCGCCATGCCGCCGCGCCGCCGGCTGCGCTCAGGAAATGAAAGTGTTCGGCCTGACCGGCTGGTCCGGCAGCGGCAAGACCACGCTGTTGGTGCAACTGGTGCCGCGGTTCATCGCCCGCGGCCTGACGGTATCGACGGTCAAGCACACCCATCACGGATTCGACCTCGACCAACCCGGCAAGGATTCCTGGCGCCACCGCCAGGCCGGGGCCTGCGAGGTGCTGATCTCCAGCGGCCAGCGCTGGGCGCTGATGCACGAGGTGTATGGCGACGAACCCGACCTGCCCGACCTGCTGGCCCGGATGGCCCCGGTCGATCTCGTGCTGGTGGAGGGTTTCAAGGCGCATCCGCATGCCAAGATCGAGGTTTACCGGCCCGGGTCCGGCCAGCCGCCAATCTGGCCTGGCCGGGTGGACATCGTGGCGGTGGCGGCCGACGCCGCTCTGCCGGGCTGCGACCGGCCGGTGCTGCCGCTGAACGACCCGGCCGCGATCGCCGACTGGGTGCTTGTCTTCCTGCACCGATCTGGGGCATTGGACCGCGTCTCTTGAGCCATGGCCGTCACGAGAGCAAACTGATTCTCCTGCGGGCCGACGCCTGCCCGAACCGAACTGTTCGACAAGGATTCGCGACCATGCGGCGCATCGCACTGCTCGGCCTGACCCTGTTGCTGCCGGCCTGCAACTACGTGGGCAATCCGCTCGCCGGCGGCGCCGGGTTCATCGCCGACACCCACACCTACCACCTCAACCCGAACCGCCCGGTCGGCGACGCGCCGAACATGGCGCGGGTGGAGGGCAGGCAGGTCGAGCAGCCGCCGCTGCTGACCGAGCCCGGCGACGTCTGGCCCGGCCCGATCGCGCCCGAGCCCACCCTGCAGGACATCGAGCGCCAGCAGAACCTGTCGGGCATCAACGGCCAGTTGGAGATCCCGCAGCCCGGGCGGCACGGCAGCTCGGTCCCGCCGGGCGAGCCCCCGGCCCTGCCGGCGGGTCCCGCGCCGCAGTCCGCCGCCAGCCCGCCGCCCCCGCCGCCCCCGCCGCCGCCCACGACGCAGATCTACCAGACCCCGCAGGGCCCCGCCGTCGGCACGCAGAACGGCAACGGCGTGCAGACCTACACCGACCCGAGCGGCGGCATGGGCATCGTGGTGCCCAACGGCAACGGCACCAGCACGCTGATCGGACCCAACGGCGCGATGACCAGCGCGCCCAACCCGCGCTGACCTCGCCCATGGCCGCCCCCGCCCCGCTGCGACTGCTCTATTTCGCGGGGCTGCGCGAACGGCTGGGCACGGCGGAGGAGGCGGTCGTGCTGCCCGCCGGCATCGCCACGGTCGGCGCCCTGATGGCCTGGCAGCGCGGCCGCGGTCCGGCCCATGCGGCCGTCTTCGCCGCCGCGGCCCGGGTGCGCTGCGCGGTCAACCAGGATTTCGCCGGCCCCGACGCGCCGGTCGGCGCCGGCGACGAGGTGGCGTTCTTTCCGCCCATGACCGGCGGCTGAGCATGGCCACCATCCGCGTCCAGCCCGAGGATTTCGACATCGGCGCGGAAGTGGCGGCACTCACTTCCGGGCGCACCGACATCGGCGGCATCGGCTGTTTCGTCGGTACCGTGCGCGACAGTTCCGCCAGCCGCCCGATCGCGGCGCTGACGCTGGAGCACTACCCCGGCATGACCGAACGCGCGATGGCGCGCATCGCCGGTGAAGCGGAGCGCCGATGGTCGTTGCTGGGCTGCACGCTGATCCACCGGGTCGGCCGGCTGGCGCCGGGGGCCAACATCGTGCTGGTGGTGGCCGCCGCCGCCCATCGTCAGGCCGCGCTGGACGCCACCGCCTTCCTCATCGACTGGCTGAAAACCCGGGCGCCGTTCTGGAAAAAGGAAATCTTCCTCGACGGCAGCGAGGCCTGGGTGGCGGCACGCGAATCCGACGAGGACGCCGCCGCCCGCTGGAGCGGCGATCGCTAGGAATCACACCGGAACCACATCGGCGAAAACAAAACCCTCGCGTTCGACGACCTCGCCGACGGCGACCGCGATCGGCGCCGCAAACATCGGGCCGGCCGAAACGAACGTGTGGAACTCGCCATTCTCGCCGCAGGGGTCAACGCCCTCGGGCAGCGCGGCCAGCAGGTCGTGATCGAAACGCCGCCCGGCAAAGCCGCGATCGAGTTTTCCCGGATCGACGGTGACGAGATGCGCGACCAAGCCGCGCGCGATCATTTCCCGGGCCAACGCGTGGGTGTCGCGCCGCCACAGCGGGAAGATACCTTCCATGCTGGCCGTCGCGAGCTTTTCCTCGCGGTATGCGCGGATATCCTCGAGAAACAAATCGCCGAACACGACATGGCGCACGCCGTCGGCCTTGATCCGTTCGATCGCCACCGCCATGCGCGCCTCATAAATTTCGTTCGAGCACGGGCTTGGCAGCGGCACTTTCACGCAGGGCAGGCCGAGTGCCGCGACCTGCCGGTCCAGCAGCGCGTTGCGCACGCCATGCATGGAGACGCGGTCATAAACTTCGCTGACCGTCGTCAGCACGCCGACGATCTCGGCCGTGCCCAGCCGGCGCGCCTCCAGCAGGGCGAAGGCGCTGTCCTTGCCGGAACTCCACGACATGAAGGCCTTGGGCGCTGACGCGGTCATTGGATCATCACCGGACCGCTACACCAGCGTCTGCAACAGGTGCAGCAGCAGGTTGCCGCGCCGCGGAATGGTGTCGAGGTCCAGCCACTCCTCCGCCGTGTGGCTGCCCCCGCCGTACGGGCCCAGCCCGTCCAGCACGGCGCAGTACGGCACGCAGAACTGGCCGTCCGAGCCGCCTGATTTCTCTCCGTCCGGCAGGTCCTCGAGGGCGAATCCGAGATCGGCGGCGAGCGCGCGTGTGTGCTCGAACAGCGCGCCGATGTCGGGCCGGTCGGCCTTGCGGTACGGCGCGCGGTTCAGCCCGCCGGCGACCTCCAGCGTCACCTCCGGGGTCACCGGGCGGAGCGCGCGGAGGCGGGCGTCCAGCGCTTCCGCATCCTCCAGCGTCGGCACGCGCAGGTCGATCGTGCACCAGGCGTGCTCCGCCACCACGTTGGCGGCGCTGCCGCCCTCGGCGCGGCCGACGTTCAGCGTCACGCCGCGCGCGTAGTCGGTCATCGCCTCGATCGCGAGGATCTGATGGGCCAGCTCGCGCAGCGCGCTGCGGCCCTGGCGATGGGCGCCGCCGGCATGGGCGGGGCGTCCGTGCACCTTCAACGTGTACATCGCCACGCCCTTGCGGCTGGTCACCACCTCCCCGTTGCCGCGGCCGGGCTCCAGCACCAGGGCGTACTTGTTCTTCCGCGCCTCCGCCTCGATCACCGCGCGCGCCGTCACGCTGCCCGTCTCCTCGTCGGACACGTAGACGAAGGTCAGCGGCAGGGCGGTGGTGCGGCCGG
>CAYWOW010000108.1:0-9580 GCA_964459005.1 uncultured Acetobacteraceae bacterium | reverse complement strand
TGCAAGCTGCTGGACGACCATCTCGCCCCGCTGCTGATCGGGCGCGAGGCCGAAGACATCGAGCGGATCTGGCAGGATCTGTTCTATCGCGTCCACGCCACCACCGTCGGCGCGCTGACCTCGATCGCGATCGCCGCCATCGACACCGCGCTGTGGGACCTGCGCGCCCGCCGCGTTGGCCTGCCCCTGCACCGCCTGGCCGGCGGGGCGAAGACCGCCATCGACCTCTACTACACCGAGGGCGGCTGGCTCCACATGGAGCAGAGCGCCCTGGTCGCCGAGGCGCTCGCCGCCAAGGCGCGCGGCTTCGGCGGCACCAAGATCAAGGTCGGCCGACCCCACCTCGCCGAGGATATCCGCCGGATCGCCGCGGTGCGCGAGCAGGTCGGGTCGGACTGGGACATCATGATCGACGCCAACCAGGGCTTCAGGCTCGACGAGGCGATCCGCCGCGCCCGCCATTACGAGGCGCTGGATGTCGCCTGGTTCGAGGAGCCGATCCACGCCGACGATGTCGCCGCCCACCGGCGGCTGGCGGCATCGACGTCGATGCCGATCGCGGTCGGCGAGTCGATGTACAGCATCGCGCAGTTCAAGGATTACATGCAGGCCGGCGCGTGCTCGATCGTGCAGGTCGATGTCGGGCGCATCGGCGGCATCACGCCTTGGCTGAAGGTCGCGCACATGGCCGAGGCGTTCAACATGCCGGTCTGTCCGCACTTCCTGATGGAGCTGCACGTGGCGCTGTGCTGCGCGGTGCCGAACAGCCGCTGGCTGGAATACATCCCGCAACTCGACATGGTGACCACGGCGCCGATGAAAATCGAGAACGGCCGCGCCGTTCCTTCCGAAGCGCCCGGCCTGGGCATTGCCTGGGACCCGGCGGCGCTGGAACGGCACGTCGTCCATCGCGCGCAGCAACAGTGATCCCGGCCGCGGGCCGGCCGACGACTTACGTCCTGGAAACAAAACCAAAGGGAGTGGAGAGGCTTCAATGAGCAACGAGCAAACCGGATCGGCCGCCTCGGCGCCGATGGCGTCGGTGCAGCATTCCGGCATTGTCCGCGCGGTCGCCGCCGCCACGATCGGCACGGTGATCGAATGGTTCGACTTCGCCCTCTATGGGGCCGCCGCGGGACTGGTCATCAACAAGCTGTTCTTCCCGCAGATGTCCTCGGTCGGCGGCACGATGGCGGCGTTCGCCACCTTCGCCGTCGGCTTCTTCTTCCGTCCGCTCGGCGGCGTCATCATTTCGCATATCGGCGACCGTTTCGGCCGCAAGCCGGCGCTGATCTTCACGGTCTCGCTGATGGGCGGCGCCACCGCCGCCATCGGCCTGCTGCCCACCTACCAGCAGGTCGGCATCGTGGCGCCGCTCCTGCTCGTCGCGCTGCGCATCATGCAGGGCTTCGGCGCCGGCGCCGAATATGCCGGCGCGGTCACGCTGGTCGCCGAATACGTGCCCGAGCGTCACAAGGGCATGCTCACCGGCATGCTGCAATCCGCCACCGCCGTCGGCACGACGCTGGCGTCGCTGTGTTTCCTGGCCGCCACGTATGCGCCGGAGGACATCCTGCTGGGCTGGACCTGGCGGGTTCCCTTCCTCTCCTCCGCGGTCCTGTTCGTCGTCGCGATCTGGATCCGCAACCGGCTGGACGAGACGCCGGAATACGTGGCGGCGATGGAGCGTGCCCGGGCGCGGCGGCTGGAGCAGCAACTCCCGATCATGGACCTGCTGCGCAACAGCCCGTGGGAGTGCCTGTGCGGCTTCATTTCGGTCAACGGCCACAACTGCAACGCCTATCTGCTGAACACCTTCACGCTCAGCTACATGACCATGACGCTGGGCCTGTCGCGCACCTTCACGCTGATCGCGGTGATCGCCGCCGCCGGCGTGGGCATCGTGACGACGACGCTGGCGGGCGCCATTTCCGACCGCATCGGCTATGCCAAGGTCTACATGTTCGGCGCCCTGTTCAGCTTCTTCTTCGCCTTCCCGCTGTTTGCCATGCTGGGCACCAAGGACCCGACGATCATCATCCTGGCGATGTGCCTGGGCTACGGGGTGGGCTTCGCCTGCTTCGCCGGGTCGCAGGGCGCCTTCCTCGCCAACCTGTTCCACACGCGTTACCGCTACTCGGGCATCGTGGTCTGCCGCGAATCGAGCGGCATGCTGGTGGCCGGACCGACGCCGTTCGTCGCCTCGGCGCTGGTCGCGCTCGGCGGCGGGTCGCCGAAATACGTGGTGATGTATCTCATGGTGCTGTGCGCCATGTCGTTCTTCGCCATCATGTTCGTGAAGCACCGCGCGATCCACAGTTCCCACGTGCGCGAGGAGCCCGAGACGGCGGCCGTCGCCGACTGACCGGGGCTGGCGGAGCGCGTTGCGCTCCGCCTCACCCGCCGCGTTCGTCCGACCCCACGCCCAACTGCTTGAGCTTGCGGTGCAGTGCGCTGCGTTCCATGCCGACGAACTGCGCGGTGCGCGAGATGTTGCCGCCGAAGCGCAGCAATTGCGCCTCCAGGTACTGCGTCTCGAACAGGTCGCGCGCGTCGCGCAGCGGCAGCGCCATCACGTCCGCCTCCGGGCCGGCGTTGAACAGCGACGGCGCCACCGAACCGATCTCCGGCGGCAGCATCTCGGCGCGGATCGGATCGGCCACCCCACCCGGCGCCATGATCAGCAGCCAGTCCACCAGATTGCGCAACTGCCGCACGTTGCCCGGCCAGTCATAGGCCTGCAACGCCGCCACCGCGTCGGTGGACAGCTCGCGCGACGGCATGCTGCCGGTCTCGGCGGAGCGGTGCAGGAAATAGCGCGCCAGCACCGGGATGTCCTCGCGCCGCTCCTTCAGCGCCGGCACCCGGAGCGGCACCACCGCCAGACGATAGAACAGATCCTCGCGGAAGCGGCCGGCCGCGATCTCGGCCTGCAGGTCCTTGTTCGAGGTGGACAGCACGCGGACATCGACCTTGACCCGCTGCGAGCCGCCGATCCGCTCGAACGTCTGGTCCTGCAGCGCGCGGACGATCTTGCCCTGGGTCTCCAGCGGCATGTCGGAGACCTCGTCGAGCACCAGCGTGCCGCCATGCGCCTGCTCCAGCACGCCGGCGCGGCGCGGATGGGTCAGCGCATCGGCGCCGGCCTCGACGCCGAACAACTCCTCCTCGAAGCGAGCGGGGTTGAGGATGGCGCAGTTCAGCGCCACGAAGGGTCCGCTGGCCCGGCGCGAGCGGGCGTGGATCATCCGCGACACCACCTCCTTGCCGACTCCGGCGGGTCCGGTGATCAGCACCCGCGAACCGGTCGGCGCGACCTTCTCGACCGACGCCCGCAACGCCGAAATCGCGTTGCTGTCGCCGGTCAGCTCGGTCTCCGGCCCCGCGCGCAGCCGCAGTTCGGCGTTCTCGCGCGCCAGCGCCGCCGCCTCCAGCGCGCGGCGGACCACCAGCAGCAGGCGGTCGGACTGGAACGGCTTCTCGATGAAGTCGTAGGCGCCGTACTGAATCGCCTGCACCGCCGTCTCGATGTTGCCGTGACCCGAGATCATCACCACCGGCACCTGCGGCTCCTCGCCGTGCAGGGTCTGCAGGATGCCGATGCCGTCCATCCGGGAGCCCTGCAGCCAGACGTCGAGCACCACCAGACCGGGCCGGCGGGCCCTGAAGGCGGCGATGGCGGCCTCGGCGTCGCCGGCCTGACGGGTGTCATAGCCCTCGTCGCGCAGTATCCCTTCCACCAGCATCCGGATGTCGGGTTCGTCATCGACGATCAGGATTTCATGCGGCATCGACATCTCGCGTATCGTTGGTCAGCGGCAGCGTCAGGGTGGCGATCGCGCCGCGTCCGTCCGGACGATCCTCCAGGGTCACCCTACCCCCGTGGTCCTCCATGATCTTCTTGACGATGGCAAGCCCCAGGCCGGTGCCCTTCGGCTTGTGGGTGACGTAGGGTTCGGTGAGCCGGCCGAGGTCCTGGTCGGGCAGTCCGACGCCATCGTCGGTCACCCGGATCGACACCGCGTCGCCGGCCACCATCACGTCGACGCCGATCCTTCCCATCCCCTCGCCTGCCGCGTGCGGGCGCATCGCCACCGCGTCGGCGGCATTCTGCAACAGGTTGGTCAGCGCCTGGCCGAGCAGGCGGCGGTCGCAAGGCGCCACCGGGCCGTGCTCCGGAATGTCGGTGCTCCACTCGATGTCGGGGTGCGCGTTGCGCGGCAGCACCATCGCCTCGCGCACCACCCGGCCGATGTCCGCCGGCTTGATCACCGGGTTCGGCATGCGGGCGAAGGCGGAGAATTCGTCCACCATGCGGCCGATGTCGCCGACATGGCGGACGATGGTGTCGGCGCACTGGGTGAACGTCTCGGGGTCGGATGTGATCTCGCGGGCGAAGCGGCGCTTCAGCCGCTCGGCGGAAAGCTGGATCGGGGTCAGCGGGTTCTTGATCTCGTGGGCTATGCGCCGCGCCACATCGGCCCAGGCCGCCTTGCGCTGGGCCTGCTGCAGCTCGGTGATGTCGTCGAAGGTGGCGACGAACCCGCGGGCGTGCTGCCCCGCATCCGCGGGGGGGAATTCGCCGTCGCGGTCGGTGGAGATGCGCACCAGCAGGGTGCGCCGGTGCGCCGGCGGACCCACCTGCACCTCGCCGGTGCGCGGCCGGTCCGGCGTCTCGCGCGCCTCGGCCAGCAGCGGGCCGAACTCGGGCGCCAGTTCGGCCAGGTCGCGGCCGATCGCCGCCAGCAGATCGCACCCCAGCAGCTCGGAGGCGGCGCGGTTGGGCAGCTCGATGCGGCCCTCGGCGTCGAGCCCGATCACTCCCGCGGAAACCCCGGACAGCACCGCCTCGGTGAAGCGGCGGCGGCTGTCGATCTGGCTGTAGGCGTCCATCAGCTCGGTGCGTTGCGCCGCCAGTTGCCCGGTCATCCGGTTGAAGGCGCGCGACAGCCCGGCCACCTCGTCGCCGCTCGTCACTTCCGGCACCTGCACGGTCAGGTCGCCGCCGCGCACCCGCTCGGCGGCGGTGATCAGCCGGCCGATGGGTCGGGCGATCTGGTTGGCGATCACCAGCCCGATCAGCGCCGCGGCACACAGCACCAACAGGGCGATCAGGGCGAAAATCAGCGCGAAGGTCACCTGCAATCCGGAGCGGTTCTGGTCGAGCTGCTGGTACTCGGCCACCGCCGCCTCGGTGCGCTTCATGTGGTCGAGGATGGCCGGATCGACCGGCCGGCCGATCAGCAGCATGAGCGCGGGGGTCAGATCCATGCGCACGACCGCGCGCACCCGGGTGGAATCGTCGCTGCCCAGCACGGCGACCTCGCCGTTGCGGGCGATCTCGGTCGCCCAGTCCGGCGGCGGCTCGGCGGGCGGCCCCACCGAGGCCATGACCTGGCCGGTCTCCGGCTCGAAGATCACCGCCTCGGTCAGCCCGCGCAGCGTGGTCTGCAGGCTCAGCAGGCGGGCGAATGCGTTCGGGTCGCGGCCGAGGAAGCCGGTCGCCCGCACCAGATCGTTGGCCATGCCCAGCGCATCGGCGCGGATGTTGTTGCGGTGCTCCTCCAGATAGCCCTGGGCGACCTGCAGGCTTTCCTGCAGCGTGGTGCGGACGGGCTCGTTGAACCAGGCCTGGACGCCGAGCTGGAAGAAGAAAGTGGCGAACACCGCCACCACGATGGTCGGGATGACGGCAACCCCGGAGAACAGCAGCACCAGCCGGATATGCAGGCGCGAGCCCGCCGAGCCGCGCCGCCGCTCCACCCAGACCCGGGTCAGCCTGCCCGCCAGCACGGCGCCGAGCAGCAGCACCACCACCAGGCTCGCCAGCACCAGGGCGAAGGCCAGGTTCGGCCGCGGCACGCGCTGCGCCAGCATGGCGAAGGTGACGATGCTCAGCGCCAGCGCGCCGGCCGCCAGCACCAGCGTGAGCACCTTGCCCAGCAGGAAGTCGATGATGCGGCGCAGGCGCGACGGCTGGGGCGCCCCCAGGCTCGCCGCCCCGGGGGCCGGCCCGGCCGTCTCGCCGGTCAACGATTCCCTGGCTGGCTGGACGTTCACGCCTGGCATCCCTCCCCGGTCAGGCGATTCCCCGAACCACCTGGATGTCGAGGTCCCTGATCTTCTTGCGCAGCGTGTTGCGATTCAACCCCAGCACGGCGGCCGCCTTGATCTGGTTGCCCCGGGTCGCCGCCAGGGTGAGGCGGATCAGCGGCCGCTCCACTTCGGCCAGCACCTTGTCGTAGATGCCGGACGGCGCCATGCCGTCGCCATGGGCGCCGAGGAACTGGCGGATATGCCGCTCGACGGCGGCCGACAGCGACTCCTGCGCGGCGGCGCCGTTCGCCGGCGCGGCGGCCACCGGCTCGTCCGGCTCGACCTCGGCAAGCTCCGCCTGCACGGGGCCGGCGCCGATCACCTCGTCCGGGCACAGCGCCGCCAGCCGGCGCATCAGGTTCTCCAGCTCGCGCACGTTGCCGGGCCAGCGATAGGCGCGCAAGGCGTCCACCGCCTCCTGGTCGAGCGACTTGCCGGGCAGCCCGTCGGCGCGGGCGCGGTCGAGGAAGTGGCGGGCCAGGTCGGAGATGTCCTCGGTGCGCTCGCGCAGCGGCGGCAGGCGGATCGGCACCACGTTGAGGCGATAGAAAAGATCCTCGCGGAAGCTGCCGGCGCGGATGGCGGCGCGCAGGTCGCGATGGGTGGCAGCGATGATGCGCACGTTGGCGCGGATGGGCTGGCGGCCGCCGACGGAGGTGAACTCGCCGTCCTGCAGCACGCGCAGCAACCGGGTCTGCGCCTCCGGCGGCATGTCGCCGATTTCGTCGAGGAACAGGGTGCCGCCGTTGGCCTGCTCGAAGCGGCCGAGGCTGCGGTTCATGGCGCCGGTGAAGGCGCCGCGCTCGTGGCCGAACAGCTCGCTCTCGATCAGCTCGCGCGGGATCGCCGCCATGTTGATGGCGACGAAGGGGCCGTTGCGCCGGCGGCCGTAATCGTGCAGGGCGCGCGCCACCAGCTCCTTGCCGGTGCCGCTTTCGCCGTTGATCATCACCGTCAGGTCGGCCGTGGTGAGCCGGGCGATGGTGCGGTAGATCTCCTGCATCGCCGGACTGCGGCCGATCAGCGGCAGTTCGTCCTCGACGTCGCTGGCCGGCCCGGGCACCGTGGGACCGGCCGACGGGGCCGCCAGAGCGCGCGCCACCACCGCCAACAATTCCTTCAGATCGAAGGGCTTGGGCAGGTATTCGAAGGCGCCGCGCTGGGCCGCCTTGACCGCCGTCATGAGGGTTGACTGCGCGCTCATCACCACCACCCGAAGATCGGGCCGCACCCGCTTGATTCTGGGGATCAAATCGAGCCCGTTCTCGTCCGGCATGACGACGTCGGTGATGACCAGGTCGCCCTCGCCGTCCTCCACCCAGCGCCACAGCGTCGCCGCGTTGGAAGTGCAGCGGACCTGATAGCCCGAACGGCCGAGCGCCTGGGTCAGCACGGTGCGGATGGAACGATCGTCGTCGGCGATGAGCACGGTGGGAAGGGTCATGGGATACGCGGTCCTAGGGGCTGTCGACCTGCACGGGGGCGTCGTCGGTCAGCATGGGCAGATGCAGGCGGAACTCGGTGCGCCCGGGGCGGCTGTCCGCCTCGATCAGCCCGCCATGGTCGGAGACGATCTTGGCCACCAGCGCCAGCCCCAGCCCGCTGCCCGCGGCCTTGGAGGTGACGAAGGGGTCGAACAGGTTGGACCTGATGTCCTCGGGGATGCCCGGCCCGTTGTCGCGCACCGCCACCACCAGCGGCAGATGCATGCGCCGCCCGCTGCCCGGCACGGCGAGGCGCACGCCATGCTGGAACGCGGTGATCAGGGTGATCTCGGGGTTCGCGACTCCGGCGGCGGTGAGCGACTCGGCGGCGTTCTTCACCAGGTTCAGCACGACCTGCACGAGCTGGTCGCGGTTACCGTGCACCGCCGGCAGGCTGGGGTCATAGACCTCGGTGAACCGGACGGTGGCGGCGAAACCGCTCTCGGCCAGCCGGCGGACATGCTCCATGACCCGGTGGATGTTCACCGCGCTGCGCTCGATCGGCTTCTCGCCGAACATCTCCATGCGATCGACCAGGCCGCGGATGCGGTCGGCCTCGTCGCGGATCAGCACGGTCAGCTCGCGATCGGCGTCGCCGACGCTGGCCTCCAGCAGTTGCGCGGCGCCGCGGATGCCGGACAGCGGGTTCTTCACCTCGTGCGCCAGCATCGCCGCCATGCTGGTGACGCTGCGCGCGGCGCTGCGGAAGGTAAGCTGGCGGTCGAGCGCGCGCGCCGCCGAGGCGTCCTGCAGCACCAGCAGCACCGCCCCCGGCTCCTCGGGCAAGGAGGTGCCCTGCACAGCGATCCCGGTCTTGTGCAGGCGCGGGCTCTCGAAGCTCATGTCGTGGTCGGCGACGGTGACCTCGCCCCGGCGCACCTGGGAGATCAGCAGGAACACCGGGTGGTCCGCCGGCACCAGATCGGTCAGCCTGAGCTGGCCGAGCTGGGCCATCGAGACGCCGAGGAAGTGCTCGGCGGCGTGGTTGGCGAAGGTGAACCGGTCCTCGCCGTCGAGCACCAGCACCGGCACCGGCAGCGCCGACATCATCGCCGCCGCCTCGGGCGCGCGGCGCTGCACCCGCCGCTCCAGCACGGCGACGGCGGCGCGGCGCAGGGTGTCCTTCATGCCGCCTCCGCCAGGCCGGCGCCGCGAGCGATCAGCGGGTCGTAGAGGCGGTCGATCAGGGCCAGCACCGCCGCCACCGCGGTCATCCCGTTGACGACGGCGCGGAACTCGGCCGAGCCGGGCAGGCCGCGGGAATACCAGGACAGGTGCTTGCGGGCGAGCCGCAGCCCGGCCTCGGTGCCGAAGTGATTCAATATCGAATGGTAATGCGTCAGAACTATATGCTTTTGCACGGCCAGCGGCGGGTCGCCGGCGAGCGTGCCGGTGCGCAGGAAATGGGCAACCTGGGCGGGGAACCAGGGCCGGCCGCAGCAGCCCCGGCCGATCATCACCCCGTCGGCGCCGGACCGGCGCAGCGCCTCGGCGGCGTCCGCCGCGGTCAGGATGTCGCCGTTGACGATCACCGGAATGGTCACGTTCTCCTTGACTTTGCGGATAAAATCCCAGTCGGCGGTGCCGGTGTAGAACATCTGCCGGGTGCGGCCGTGCACCGTGACCATGCGGATGCCGGCCTCCTCGGCGATGCGGGCGAGCCGGGGGGCGTTGGCGCTGGCGTGGTCCCAGCCCATGCGCATCTTCAGCGTCACCGGGGCGGCGACGGCGCGGGCGGTGGCCTCCAGGATGCGGGCGGCGGCGGCCTCGTCGCGCATCAGGGCGCTGCCGGCGCTCTGGCCGACCGCGACCTTCTTCACCGGGCAGCCGAAGTTGATGTCGACGATGTCGGCGCCGCGGCCGACCGCCATGCGGGCCGCCTCGGCCATCGCCGCGGGGTCGCAGCCCGCCAGCTGGATGGCGGACGGCGCGCCGTCCAGCTCGGCCATGCGCAGCGTGGTGCGGTTCTCCCGCAGCATCGCCCAGGAGGCGATCATCTC